>CAYJMA010000021.1:0-18944 GCA_964371475.1 uncultured Rikenellaceae bacterium
GCGAGTTGCCCCGCCTTAAATGTTTTCACAACGGAATAATCCTTATTGTGAATTGTCTTTCAAAATTGTATTTGCAAAGTTAAATGTTATTTTCTAAATTGCAAATAAAAAGTTGTAATAATTATGAGAAAAATTTTAGGATTAGACCTTGGCTCGAGTAGTATTGGCTGGGCAGTGATAAATGAAAATGAGACAAATAGCGAACACTCAATTGTTGCAATGGGAAGCAGAATAGTCCCATTTGATACTAAAACAGATAAAAGTCGAATTGAATTTTCGCAAGGGCAGGACATTACAAAAAACGCAAAACGCACAGCAGCACGCACAGCTCGCAAAGGACTTGACCGCTACGAACTGAGACGCACTGCCTTAACAAATTTTCTGCGCACCCACGGTATGCTACCCACAGAAGAGCTTATAAAACTTGATAAAATAAAGTTGTGGCAGTTCCGTTCCAAGGGAGTATATGAACAGCTAACGCCCCAAGAAATCGGGCGAGTGCTATACCATCTAAACCAAAAGAGGGGGTATAAGAGTGCCAGAGAGGATAGCTCAAACAAAGAAGAAAAGGACTACGTAAAGGTGGTTAATGGTCGCCACGCCACTATCAAAGAGCTTGGAATGACCATTGGCGAATATTTTTGCAGTGAGTTATCCAAAAACAAGGATTTCCGAACCAAGGAACAAGTCTTTCCTCGTGCTGCCTACATCGAAGAATTTGACCGCATAATTGACACCCAACGAAAGTTTTACCCCAACGTTCTAACTGAGAGGAATATTGATACTCTACGCAACAAGATAATATACTATCAACGCTCGCTAAAGTCGTGTAAACACTTGGTTTCTATCTGTGAATTTGAAAAAAGGGCGTACACCAACAACGCGGGCAAGGTGGTATGGAACGGCCCAAAGACAGCTTCAAAAAGTTCACCGCTTGCTCAAGTCTGTAAGATTTGGGAGAGTATCAATAACATACGCCTCTCAAATCGCAAAAACGATGAATTTTTTATTTCATTGGAGGATAAGCGTAGGATTTTCGAGCACTTAGACAGTCACGGAAAGCTGACTGCAACCGACCTGCAAGGGATACTTCGTATTAAAAAATCTGACGGCTGGAACGCCAACATTGCAAAGGGCATACAAGGTAATACAACTAAGCACGCACTGCGTATAGCAGGTGGGGAATATGTAGAAAATTTATTGGAATTCAGACTAAAAAAAGAAGAGTTGGTGGATAAAGAAACTGGTG
The DNA here is from genome assembly GCA_964371475.1 of uncultured Rikenellaceae bacterium. Taxonomy (GTDB): domain Bacteria; phylum Bacteroidota; class Bacteroidia; order Bacteroidales; family Rikenellaceae; genus Mucinivorans. The sequence continues at coordinate 1,250 of CAYJMA010000021.1, forward strand.
AGGTTAGGGAGATTATAAGCGAGAATTATCAAAATGAACCGCTCCATCGCTTGTGGCACTTGTTGTATTCCATTAAGGACATTGACGAACTCGCTGCCGCTCTCGAAAAACAGTTTGGAATTAGAGACAGAAATGTGGTAAATAACCTCTTTAACATTGACTTTACTAAGGCAGGTTATGCCAATAAGTCGGCGAAGGCTATGCGGCGGATTTTGCCCTATTTGGAGGAGGGATATATGTACTCTGATGCGTGTGAGGCTGCGGGTTTCAGACATAGTGAAAGCCTAAGCAAAACAGAAAACCAAAGCAGGGAGTTAAAAACTAAACTTGAGCAAATACCAAAAAATGAGTTGCGTCAGCCCGTGGTTGAAAAGATACTCAACCAGATGATAAATGTGGTCAATGCTCTTATCGAAAAACATGGCACGTTTGATGAGATTAGAATTGAGCTTGCGCGCGAGCTAAAGCAGAGCAAGGAGGAGCGCAATAAGACCACTAAGCGAATTGGCAAAAACGAAACGGAGAACAAGCGCATAGCTGCTATTATCACTCAGTACGGGTATCCTACTCGCTCGCGTATCCAAAAGTACAAGATGTGGGAGGAGTCTCAGCAAAAGTGTTTTTACTGTGGCGCTACTGTGAATGTTAGTGAATTTCTGAGGGGTTTTGATGTAGATGTGGAGCACATCATCCCCCGTTCGCTTTTTGCCGATGATAGTTTCTCGAACAAGGTGTGCGCTTGCAGGGACTGCAACAAAGAAAAGGGAAACAAGACGGCATACGACTTTATGAATGGTAAGTCTGATGCTATGTTCGAGGACTATTTGCACCGAATTGACGAATTCTTTAAGTCAGGTAAGATAACTAAAACCAAGCGAGATAGGCTACTTACCCCAGTAGATAAAATTCCTGCCGATTTTATCGACCGTCAGCTACGTGAGAGCCAGTACATAGCAAAAAAATCTCGTGAGATATTATCGAGTGTTTGCCGCGATGTTACTGCTACAAGCGGTGGAGTAACAAGTCGTTTGCGCTACATATGGGGCTATGACAATGTTTTACATAAGCTCAATTTTGATAGATATAAAGCGGCGGGACTTACAGAAATTAAAGAGCGTAAACACAATGGTAGCTCTTGGAGTGAAGAGGTCATCAAGGATTGGAGCAAGCGACTCGACCACCGCCATCACGCAGTCGACGCCCTTGTGGTAGCTCTCACCAAGCAGGGATATATCCAAAAGATGAACAACCTGAGTCAATTCAAGAGCGAGTACGAAGACGTGAAATTTGACAACTACATTGCTAGCCAGCCTCACCCCACGGTAGCTGAGGTGGGTCGGGCAGTTGCGGGAATTTTGGTATCATTCAAAGCGGGCAAAAAGGCGTCGGTGCCGGGCAAGAGATTTGTGCACAAAAATGGCAAGCGCATAGCTATACAGCAGGGGATAGTTGTGCCGCGTGGGGCTCTACACGAGGAGAGCGTCTATGGTATGATTACGATGCCTCAAATAGGCAAAAAGGGTGAGATGGTAATGGAACCGAGAATGGTGTTGCGCTATCCGCTTACTTCTATTGTGCGCAAAGATATTGAATATATCGTAGACAAGAAAATTAGAGCACTCGTACAAGAGAGATTTGACAACCACCAAGGTGCGGAAAAGGACGTGTGGAAAGACCTTGCCGGCAATCCTATGCTATTTAATGGCACACCTGTTAAACGCGTGAGGTGCTTTGCGGGGCCTCATACGCCAGCATTTGCTAAGATTGAAAGGGGGTATGTAAAGATGGGCAATAACCACCACGTGGCTATATATGTTGACAGCAATGGTAAGTATCACGAGCGGTGCGTAACGCTTTGGAGTGCTGTGGAGCGCAAGAAATATGGAGTGCCGATTATCGTTGAAAATCCAGCAAAGACGTGGGGTAATTTGACAGACGGGGTACCAGAGAAACTTCTGAACGAGCTACCCGAACCCACGTGGCAATTTGTAGTTAGCCTGCAGCAGAACGAAATGTTTATCCTCGGGCTCGAACCCGAGGCCTTCGAGGAGGCTATGCGTGAGGGTAACTATGCGCTGCTAAACAAGCATCTATATAGAGTGCAAAGTGTAAGTCCTGCAAATTATTGGTTCAGACTGCACGTTGAAACATTGAACGACAAAACTCCCGAGGGCAAACTTGCAAGGAAATTTATTAGGTGTCAAAACTTAAAAGGATTTTTTGAGCAACACCCACAAAAGGTATATATTAACCTGCTTGGCGAAATAAAGAAGTTATGATAAAGCGAACTTTGTACTTTGGGAACCCCGCTTACTTGAGCCTGCGGCAGGGGCAGCTCGTGCTAAAAATGCCCGAGGTGGAGAGCAACGACACTCTGCCTGAGAGCTTTAAGAAGGGGGCGAAAAGGACTATTCCGATTGAGGATATTGGGGTTGCGGTGCTCGACAATAGGCGCATAACCATTACCCAGGGGTTGCTTGAGGCGCTGTTGGAGAATAATGTGGCGGTGATAACGTGTGATAGTAGTCGAATGCCCGTGGGGTTGATGCTGCCGCTGTGTGGCAATACCACGCAAAATGAGCGTTTTCGCGCGCAGTTAGACGCCTCGCTACCGCTCAAAAAGCAGCTGTGGCAGCAGACCGTGCAGTGTAAAATCTCGAACCAAGCCAAGGTGCTAAAGGAGTGCCGAGGAGCAGAGGTTCGTAATATGGAAAGGTGGGTAGGCGAAGTGCGCAGTGGTGATGCCGATAACCTCGAGGGCAGAGCAGCGGTTTACTACTGGGCAAATCTTTTCACAAATTTCAAAAGACATAGGGAGGGCGAACCGCCAAATAACCTTCTTAACTATGGCTATGCAATACTCCGCGCTGTGGTGGCACGAGCACTTGTCGGTAGCGGACTTATACCCACGCTGGGCATCCACCACCATAACCGCTACAACGCCTATTGCCTCGCTGACGATATTATGGAACCTTACCGCCCCTATGTTGATAAACTCGTGGTGGGGATGTACGACCGAGGTGTTCGTAAATTAAGCACAGAGGTAAAAGCAGATTTACTCTCAATTCCCGTATTGGACGTAAGTATCAATGGCAGGCGCAGTCCACTAATGGTGGCAGTTGGGCTCACCACCTCGTCGCTTTACAAGTGTTTTAGTGGAGAGTTGCGCAAGATTTCATATCCGGAGCTTTAAGTGGAACGCTTCTCAGAATATCGCATTATGTGGGTACTTGTATTTTTCGACCTGCCGACTGAGACCAAAAAAGAGCGCAAGGAGTATGCTCAGTTTCGCAAGCGTTTGATGTTAGATGGGTTTACTATGTTTCAGTTTTCGATATACCTGCGGCACTGCCCCTCGCGCGAGAATGCCGAAGTGCATATCCGCAGGGTAAAGAGTGCGTTACCACCTGCTGGCGAGGTTGGGATTCTGTGTATAACCGACAAGCAGTTTGGTATGATTGAGATTTTTAGCGGTCGGAAGGTAGCAGAGGCGGTTTCTACTCCTCAGCAGTTAGAGTTGTTTTAGGTGTTGGGATGATAGAATAAAAAAACCTCGCTTTTTGGGCGAGGTTTTTTATGAAATACAGGTTTATTTTTTTGTTCTATTGCTTGGTTTAACTATTTGGTTTTCAATACTTTGCGCGTATTGCGCTGTATTTCAAAGAACAAATATACAATTTTGAAAGCAATTCACAACCGCAAGATGCTGGGCTCTTCTATCACGATGGCTGTATTTCAAAGAACAAATATACAATTTTGAAAGCAATTCACAACGATGCTCACGCAATGATAGATCCGGAGCGAGCTGTATTTCAAAGAACAAATATACAATTTTGAAAGCAATTCACAACAAATCCACTTATCATATCATCTGCAATTTGCTGTATTTCAAAGAACAAATATACAATTTTGAAAGCAATTCACAACACGTCCTGCTTGTCATCACGCCCGATTAACGCTGTATTTCAAAGAACAAATATACAATTTTGAAAGCAATTCACAACAGAACCTTTCTTATGTGGCCATACAAACTTGCTGTATTTCAAAGAACAAATATACAATTTTGAAAGCAATTCACAACTCAGCTAAGGTGATACCTGCCAAACTTCTATGCTGTATTTCAAAGAACAAATATACAATTTTGAAAGCAATTCACAACGCGGAGGTCATTTCCTCCCTGGTTAAAAACGCTGTATTTCAAAGAACAAATATACAATTTTGAAAGCAATTCAAAACATAAACCCAAACATAAATCTCGCACAGATGCTGAAAACCTAAAGCCCAGATAGATACGAAGTCAGTGATTCACGTGAGCATAAACCCAAATTCTTGCGCAATCGATGACGTGCTGTATCAACGCTACTTGGAGCAATGTTCATCAACGTCGCAATCTCCGCTGTACTAAGCGATAACTTTATGTATGCAGCTGTCTTAATGTCATTTGGTGTTAGCTGTGGGTGAACAGACCGCAACCTATCAAGATAACCGTCGTATAGATTGTTGAAATACCTCTCAAAAAGTTTCCAGTTTTCCTCACCCTTGCGATATGTCTTTATAGAACGTTTAATATCGCTAATCTTACCCCTAAGTAATACATCACCCGTCTTTAGCTCAGATACCTCTCCCTCGATATCAGAGAGTATGTTGTTAAAACGAATACTTGCCATTGTGAAGTTTGTGAGCCTTCTATCCCTCTCCTTGACCTTATTGGCAAGACTCTCATTCTCGAACTTCATCTGCTCGCGCTCCAAAAACTCACGCTGCTTCACACTAACGCGCTGCTTAATCTTTTTGAGTCTAAAACGATAGACTAAGAAGAAACATAAAGCCATTGCGAATACAGCTACCACAACAATCAAATAAAAAGAATAACTCTTAAGAAAAGGAACGTCAACACTAAAAACGAGATTGCAGGTCGCTCCGTCGGCGGCTCGCGAGACTTGCATATTATAGCTTCCGTGCTCAAGGTATGGTATCGTTATACTGCCGTCTTTGTGAGTTAGAGAGAGTATTCTATCGTTGAGTTTTACTGTAACCACACTATTCATACTGAGATGAGTGAAATAAAAGGTTATGTCCGTGGAATTCGAGGGGAACTCGATCTCTTGCCTTGGATTCAGACGCTTTAGTACACCGTATTGCTGATACTCAACTCTGTATAGCTCAAAATCACGGAGCTTTTTTCCATCCTTTTTCGTGTCATATATAGCAAGTCCGTTGTCGTATCCCACAGCAATATAGTCATCCTTTGCCGATATACGACGAAATGCTAAGGGAATCATTTTTTGAGTGATTGGCAAAAATATTAACTCGCCAAGAGAGAAATTCTCGCCCGAACGCTCAACAACACCCACCTTGGTGTCCGAGATAAAGAAAAACTTATCTCCATACTGCCTTAAACTGTTTATGGTGCTGCCAGCACTCTCAAATATCTTATTGTAGTAGGGAGATGGTACTATGCTGTCGAGTAGCGCATCGTACCTATAGCAGCCATTTACTCCATAGAACAGCATATGGTTGTCGATTATCGACATCGAAATCCAACGATTGTCTATCTCTTGCGGGATAGAGTAATCTTTGCGCTGCACCACCCTGTCTCTCTCCCTGCTGAGTTTCAACCGCACCACCGTACCAATACTGCCATTAGTCCATATTACATTATTGACGCTGGGTTCAATATTTTTATTTGCATCTCCAAAGCCTTCGATTCGATGCCTGAAAATCACACCACGAGGTGTCACCTCGAATAACGAAATGCCACTGGCATCTGACAAATAAAATTCATTGCTATTTGCGAGACCCTGCTTAATAGTCCACGCATTGGTATGGAGACGAAGCAATGAGTTATCTTCGCTCAACTCGTAAACACCTCTGTCTGTATTGAGTATTATTCGCGAGTTAATTTTTTTAATTTCCCAAACCTGCCCCTGAGTACCGGCAATTATTCGTGGTGTTTGCTGGCTGTTGTCAACAACAAAAAGTCCTTTGTTGGTACCAAGGTATAACTTGTTACCAAAAAAAGTGTGACAATAAACATAGCCAATGTGTGTGGGAAGAGAGTTATAGTATGTCTGATTTGGGCTGCTTTCCATAAGTGAGATTGAGCCGTCTAATCCTAACCATACATCATCTGCTACACAATGCAACGAGAGTACAGTTGTGTGATACAGTCCCTCTTTGCTCGAAATATGATCAACTATATTGCCTCTAAGATCTATGACATAACAACCATCTACGACCGTGCCCACAATGAAATTGCCATCAGGTGATAAAACTGAACTAAAGATGCGTTCTTCGCCCAGTTTATGGCTTAGCGCAGGTGAACCAAACGGCAACAATTCTCCCTGAGCCGAATATGCATATATCCCACTATATTCGGTAAAAAGGTAAAGAGTGCCTCCCTCTTCGAGCATCGAAACAACTCTGTCCGGTGTGTGAAAACCTAATTTATGTAGCTCATTATTCACAACCAAATAGAAATCACCATCAATCTGAACATATATTCTACCGTTTACCTTGTGTAGGTAGTCGATATCCCGTCCCTCTACAATTATATCAGTCTTTGCAGTAGAGCGATTAAAGGAGAAGAGGTTTTCGTGAGAGTTGAAGTAGGTGTACTCCTTGTCTGAGGCTATACGCCAAATGATTTTGTCTGTGTTGTAGAGTTCTGTATAGTGCCAATCATCATTGTCTTTCTTGTGCCACTTACCAAAGGTGTAATTTCCTGCAGCATATAGCGAACTATCGGTGGCATCGAACTCCAAGGTTCTGAGATATGCGTACGAGGGGGTATAGTAAGATTCCCAACGGCTCCCATTCCATTGAGTAAGGCGGTTTCCGGTTGCAAAATAAACATTACCGCTACTGTCCGAAGCGATGCTCCATATTTGAGTATCGCCACCATATTGAAAGGAATTAAAACTAAAGGTATGCCTTTTCGTAAAATCTCGGATAGTTTCTCGATCGCCTACATATTTTTTGGCTAAAACAGCTTCAAAGGAGAGAGTGATAAGGAAGAGAAAAATCAAAAAATGTCTATTCATAACCATTTTTTTCTGCTTTAATGACATACAAAGATACAAAAAATATGGTAAAGAAAAGATTTTTAATAAAATTTAATATGTAAGATTTAGTAAAAAGTTAATTTCTTTTAATTCAATGAATTATCGTGTTCTTCTGATATCGATTGTAAGGAGGTGTTTATTCTAAAACCGTTTTTTGTCAAGAATTTGTAAGAATTTCTTTTCACATAATGTTTGGATTGTAGTGCTCTTTCACCCTAATTTTATGGTGTCAAGAGGTGTGTAGTTCTTGTTACAAGTTATAATTTTTTGAGAGAAAAAAAGGAGTGAAATTCATATCTTTCACCAACTTAAAGTATGATATAATCAGCCACTGCAATAGACGATCATTATATTATAGACGAAAATAGAAATACCAAAGGTATATTATACATATACAAAGCAATAAATAAAAACAAACAATTACAATTAAAAACAAGAATCTAAAATGAAGAGAATTTTTACAATTTTAACTCTATTTTTGATCAGTGTGAGCACTTACGCACAGAAGCAAATGATAGAGGGGACAGTCTTCTTCTCAGATGTTCAGGAGCCTGCAATGGGTACTATTGTACACGTAGATGGTACAAGTTCTTCGGCAATGGTCGATGTGGATGGCAACTTTAGCATTGAGGCAGAAATTGGTCAGTTTCTAACTTTTACCTTTGCCGGCTACCAGTCTAAGCAAGTGGAGGTAAAGGATCAAGGAAACATTGATGTAGTGCTTGAGCCAGATTTGACATCAATTGAAGGTGTTGTTGTCGTGGGTTACGGCACTCAGAAGCGTAGTTTGGTGACGGGCTCAAGCACGACTATCAAGAGCGATGATATTGCTCGTCCGGGAGTTGCGCGCGTTGACGAAGCTCTGCAAGGTAAGGCGGCAGGTGTGGTCGTTACCACCAATGGTGGGCAGCCTGGCGAGGGCATCAGCATCCGTATTCGCGGGGCAGGTACCAACGGTAACGCTGCACCACTATATGTAGTGGATGGCGTTCAGCTCAGCAACATAGATTTTTTGAACCCCGATGACATTGCGAGTATGGAGATTCTTAAGGATGCAGCCTCTGCTGCTATCTATGGTGCAAGAGGTGCCAATGGCGTGATTATGATTACAACCAAACACGGCAGCTATGGTGAGAGTATGGACATCAGTGCTAATGTTAGTTATGGTATTCAGAACTTGCAGAAAAAAATGGATCTGTTGGATGCCACAAGCTATATGATTCTTCAAAATGAGGCTTCGATCAACGGTGGCGGATCTGCATACTTTACCTATGAACAAATTGCAAAGGCGGGTGTAGGTACCGATTGGCAGCAAGAGATACTTAATGTAAATGCACCGATTATCGACGCTCAGTTGCGTTTCAATGGCGGTAGTCAGAAGAGTCGTTACAGCGTCAGCGGTTCTTATTTCAGACAAGAGGGTATCATCGCTCCGGGCAAGTCCGATTATGAGCGTTACACCTTTAGAGAGAGCACCGATTCAAGATATTTCGATGGTGCGCTTACCTTTGGTCAGAGTTTGATCTTTTCGGCAACCACCAGAAGCGGAATTGATGTAAACAATACTTTTGGGGGACCACTTCTCGGTGCACTCAATATGGATCCTGTTACGCCAGTTTTTGATGAAAATGGCGAGTATGCAATTAGTCCTTACGTGTCGCAAGAGATTGTGAATCCTGTGGCTCAGATTCAGACCATTCACAGTAGCAATGAGTATGTGAACATCATTGGGAATACCTATTTGGAGCTCAAATTTTTGAAAGATTTCAAAGTTAAGACAAACTTATCGCTTGAGGGAGGTTTTGGTAACACTTGGGGCTATAAGCCAGAGTATTACTTGAATGCGTCTCAGCGCAACGACGAAACTGTGGTTACTAACACCTCGAACAAGCTCTTTGGTGTGCAGTGGGAGAATACGCTGAGCTATGACAAAGAAGTAGGCAAGCACTCGATCCAGGCAATGGTTGGTAATACAGTTCGGCAGTACAATGGCTCAGATATTGGAGCAAGCAAGGCGGGTTTGTTGGTAGATGATCCTAAGTATGCTTATCTATCACTTGCCAAGAACGAGGAGAGTGCATCGGCGTGGGGTGGTGCGTGGCACAATGCACTTGTGTCGTACTTTGGTCGGGTGAACTACTCGTTTGATGATAAGTATATGCTCAGTGCAACCTTCCGTGCTGATGGTTCATCACGCTTTGGCACGAACAACAGGTTCGGTTACTTTCCGTCAGTTTCGGCAGGGTGGAACATCTCAGAGGAGAGTTTTATGGAAGACACACAGTGGCTCAATCAACTAAAGCTTCGTGCAAGTTGGGGACAGAATGGCAATGAGAACATAGGCGATTGGCAATACTTATCAACGATAGGTACGGGTGCTCGCACCTATGAATTTGATGGCGTGGTTTACCCCGGTGCATCGCCCGACAGAGCTCCAAATCCCGACATCAAGTGGGAGACCTCCGAGCAATTCAACGTGGGTGTGGATGCCGTAATTTTCAATCGCTTCAACTTCACGCTTGATTACTATATCAAGACCACAAAGGATCTGTTGGTTTACGTTCCAATACCATCGTATGTTGGGGTTGGTGCAGCAGCCAGCAATGCAGGTTCGGTTCGCAACACCGGAGTGGAGTTTGCCTTTAAGTACAATGATCGTGTAGGTGATTGGAATTGGTATGTGGATTTCAACATTGCGTATAACTCAAATAAAGTTATCGAAGTTGGTAATGCCGAGGGGTTTATCCCGGGGGCGACAGTCGGAACGGCAATGAATAGTGTGACCAGAATGGAGGTGGATCACCCGATATCGTTCTTCTACGGTTACCAGACAGACGGCATTTTCCAGACAAATAGCGAAGCAGAGAGCTATGTGGATGAAGAGGGGAATAGGATTCAACCAGGTGCAGTAGCCGGCGATTTTAGATACGTTGACCTCAATGGCGATGGTACGATCGACGACAACGATCGTACGATGATAGGAGATCCTAACCCGGATTTCACTGGCGGACTTACCCTTGGCGCAGGTTGGAGAGGTTTTGATCTCTCGATCTTCTTTTCGGGAATGTACGGCAACGATATCTTTAATGCAACTCGTCGCTGGGATCAAACAATGTCAAACTACCAGATCTCGGCAGCTGATCGTTGGCACGGCGAAGGCACGTCGGATAGCCACCCAAGGCTAACCACAAATGATACAAATAAAAACTATTCGCGCGCCTCGGACTTCTTCGTCGAAGATGGTTCGTTCCTCAGGCTCAAGAACCTTACCTTGGGATACACATTTGACTTTTCCAAGGCAAAGTATATAAGCTCTATGAGGCTTTATGCTGCGGCCAATAACCTCTTTACCATTACAAAATATAGCGGTTTTGATCCAGAGATTGGCAACAACGGCGTTTTGTATAACGGCATTGACTACGGTATGTATCCTCAACCACAGTCTTTTATTTTTGGTATCAACATTACATTCTAAATAAAAACAGTATCAATTAAGATGAAAACGATAAAAATATCAATACTTTGTGTGTCTATTTTATGCGGACTCACTTCGTGTAATAAGGCTCTGGATCTTGAGCCCATTACCGAGCAAACCGAAGCAAACTTCTATCGCACCGAAGGCGAGGCTTTTCAGGCACTGGTAGCAGCCTACGATCTATTGCAGTGGGATACCTTTGAGCTATACAGCGAGGTTATGGGTGATGACTGCTATGGTGGTGGTTCCAATGCCAACGATATACCCTATATGGTAAGAATGGCACAGTCAAATAGCGATCCTGCTGACCCCAACATTGCCATTATGTGGGATAAATTCTATCAAGGTATTTTCCGCACAAACAAGCTACTTGAGAAGCTCGAACCAATTCCATTTGACAACGTATCGGATAAGGATAGAATGCGTGCAGAGCTCTACTTCCTACGCGGTTACTACTTCTATGGTTTGGCACGTCTCTTTGGCAATGTGCCGATCATTACCAAGACTCTTGAGCCCAGTGAGTATTATACACAAAAGCAGGCTACACCACAGGAGGTTTTCGTGCAGATTAAGCACGATATGTTCCAAGCCATTGAGAGCGGAGCACTCCCCCCACACGCAACATTGCCGACAGATCAACGAGGGCGAGTAACTCAAGAAGCGGCACAGGCGCTGATGGTTAGAATGTGGATGTTCTACACGGGGCTCTATGGCCAATCCGACCTGGATGGTATGACCAAGACAAATGCAATCGATATGATTCAGAGTGTTATTGCAACGTCGGGCTGCAGTCTCTACGACAACTTTGCAGACAACTTCGATGCCACGATGAAAAATGGTGTGGAGTCGCTCTTCGAGATTCAGTACTCTATGGAAACTCGTTGGGGTGATTGGGGTTATCTTCAGGGCGGAGATGGTAACTTTGCTGTGATTCGCTGGGGGATACGTAATCCAGCCGAGGAGTCGCCATACAGCACAGGGTGGTCATTTGCACCAGTGCGCGCATCGCTTTACACAGACTACGAAGATGGAGACACTCGCCGTGACGCAACGCTCATCAATATGGAAGTAGAGAAGTTTGACTACACTGCAGGGTACCAAAACACGGGGATATTTAACAAAAAATACACTGCTCTGAAGTCCAACGACCCTACTGCAGGTGGTAGTCGAGAACTGAACTTTCCGAACAACCAAGTCATAATGCGCTACGCAGATGTACTACTTATGGCAGCTGAGCTGTTGTTGGATAGTGATATTTCAACCGCACAAAACTACTATGCTACAGTTGTCAAAAGGGCAAAGGGTGCATCATACGCTGTGCCAACTATCACAATGGAGGGCATCAGAACGGAGCGGCACTTGGAGTTTGCGCTCGAAGGGATAAGATACTGGGATCTATTGCGCTATGGTCTAAGCTACGCGAAGACGGTTCTGGAGAGAGAAAACTCTGTGGTCAGTGATCAATCTATGCAGAAGAATTTTGACCTCGCGCGCAAAGGATTGCAACCAATCCCTCAGGAAGAGATTGTAATATCTAAAGGTGTGCTGAAACAAAATGACGGATATTTGTAAAATAATAATTCACACAAAAAGAATAACTTTACCATACATTATACTTATGATGAAACAGTTTTTAATAATCACATCCCTACTGCTCATAGCAGTGGGCTGTACAACGGATATGAAGAGGGCTGAGTTGCTTCCGCTCGTAGAAGCAGATCAGATTACCATTACACAGACCTCTGGCGAAATCAAGAATGTTTTTAATTTCTCTACTGATCTACAAGGCGCAATACTGAACTGGGACTTTGGCAACGGTTCGCGTGCTACGGGAAGCAGTGTTACGGCGAGTTACCCGTTCAAGGGCGACTATACAGTTACGCTAACCACCCTACAACAAGGGGGGCAGGTCTCAAAGCAACTGTACGTTAGCATCACGGAGGATAACTACGACTTGGTCAAAGATCCTGTCTATGTGATGATTTCGGGCGGTATTGACGCTGTCGATGGAAAGACCTGGGTGTTGGACTCTACTCAACAAGGGCATTTGGGTTGCGGCCCTGAAAATCTAACTACGCCTGAGTGGTTTAGTGCCGCACCTCTCGAAAAAGCAGACCTCGGAATCTACGACGATAAACTCAACTTCAAGCTCAAAGATGCACAAGTAGCATACATCAACAATGGTAACACATACACAAATCTTGGCGCAAAGGAAGGAATGATCAACCGAGGTGGAGTATGCCCAGAGTCGCCAGTCGAGGATTTCGTAGCAGAGTACTCGTTTGATGATACAGGTTGGAGTTGGTCAATCACACAAGATGATCAAGAGGCTACTCTCAACTTTCCTGCTATGCAAGCATTTGCGATGTTCTATCTAACGGAGAGCAATAATTACGTGATTACAAAACTCACCGACGATGAGATGCACTTGAGATTGGATCTTCCAGGTATCAGATGGTACTTTATGCTTATCCGCGAGGGACTTGAACGTCCACTGCCTCCTCCAGCTGAACCAGAGGCTATCGAACTTAGCGAAGATTTTGAAAGCGATGAGCAAAAGGTTGCCTTCACGGCAGAGAACTGGGGCGACTTATCGAACTTCTGTTATGCCAATCCAGCACCAGTGCCTATCAACACATCTCAGAGTGTTATGTTGTATCAGAAGAGCACCAATTCCTATACCAACGTTTTCTTCCAAGCACCCTATAAATTCGACCTAAGTGAGGTGAATAAAGTTACTTGCAAGGTTTTCGTACCATCGTACAACGATTACACGACCGAGAATGAAATAGCAGGTCCTTGGGTAACCAACGCACTGCTAAAACCACAACTGGAGGTAAAACTCCAAGATGGTTCGCTCGCAGACAAAGCCTATACCACTCAGACAGCGATTGCTAAGGGCGATCTGGAAATGGACAAGTGGGTGGAGCTGACCTTTGACTTTAGTGGTGTTAGCAGCAGGGTTGACTACGACAAAATCGTGCTTCAATTCGGAGCTGAAGGGCACAGCGGATCAGGCATCTTCTTCCTCGATGACTTTACATTCCACAAGTAAAAGTTTTAATCATAGGTAATAGAATAAATCGAGAATTATAATATGAAAAGCACGATTGTATTTTTCGCCGTAGCACTCTTTTTTGCCTCTTGTATGTCAAAGAACGAGGCACCATTTGCTACGGCTGAGATCAAAGCCGAGAAGATCGATGACTATAACTACTCCTTCAGTGCAGTTACCTCAGGGGAGTTTACGCTGTTGGAGTGGGAGTTGCCCAACAATGAGACTATTTCTCACTCGACTACCATTACGCACTACTTTCCCTACAAGGGCGAACACACCGTCAAGCTACTACTATGGAAGGCAGGCAAGAGTGTTGAGAGCTCATACACAGTGACCATTGCCCAAGATGATCCAACCAACGACTACAAATTGGTGTGGAGTGACGAATTTGAGGGCAGTAGTGTAAACAGTGAAGATTGGACAATGGAGGAGGGGTATATAGCAAACAACGAGCTGCAAGACTATCAAAAAGATGGCAATGCGATTGTGAGCAATGGCACTCTAAAGATAATTGCTAAGAAAGTGAACGAAAGTAAAGTTTTCGGTTCATATACATCAGCGAGGATGATTACTGCCGGCAAGCGCGAGTTTCAGTACGGAAGGGTTGAGGCTCGTCTTAAACTGCCATTAGGCACTGGCACGTGGCCAGCCTTTTGGATGTTGGGAAGTAACATCAACGTGGCATCTTGGCCAAGGTGTGGAGAGATCGATATTATGGAGTATGTTGGCTATGAGCCGCATAAAATTCACGGTTCACTTCACGCTCAGGACTACAATGGTAGCAATTCCCGAACGGGATCCACAACCATAGATACAGAAGGGGAGTGGAACGTGTATGGAACTACGTGGAGTGAGCAGAGCATCGAGTTTTACATTGGCGAGCCAAGTAATGTGTATGCTCGCTTTGAACCTCAGGGTTCCAAAACAGATGCTAATTGGCCCTACGACCAAAAGTTCTTCATCTTGTTGAACCTGGCAATCGGAGGAGATTGGGGAGGACAGAAGGGAGTTGATAACTCCATCTTTCCCGTAACTTATGAAGTAGATTATGTACGAGTATATCAAAAAAAATGAAAAAAATTGTTTTAACACTTGCCACATTGGCAATAGTTGTTGGTTGTAGTACTACTAACAAATGTGAGGGGGGAGATAGTCCGTATGAGACTCAAATCGAGGAGATTTTATCGCAAATGACACTTGAGGAGAAGGTGGGTCAGATGACTCAACTCACGCTCGATGTTGTGACAGTTGGAGGGCTTTTTACCACCGAAATGCCACTTCGCCTCGATAAGGCGATGATGGACACCGTATTTGGGAAGTACAAAGTAGGCTCAATTCTCAACACTATGAGTAATACTCCTATGACCATCGAAGAGTGGCACTCGACGATCAAAGCAATACAAGATCGTGCAATTAAAGAGACAGGTATTCCTGTTGTATATGGTGTCGACCAGATTCACGGAACGACCTATACGGTTGATGGTACGCTCTTTCCACAGGCCATTGGTATGGGTGCGACTTTCAATCCCGAATTGGTGCGACAAGGTGCTCAGATTACCGCCTACGAAACAAAGGCGGGTTCGATTCCGTGGAATTTTTCACCAGTTGTGGATCTTGGTCGCGACCCACGCTGGCCACGTCAATGGGAGACCTTTGGCGAGGATAGCTACCTGGTTTCGGTTATGGGTGATGCCGCAACGATTGGCTACCAAGGCGAGGATTTCAATAAAATCGCAGAGGACAAAGTGGCAGCTTGCCTAAAGCACTTTATGGGCTATGGAACTCCTGCCTCGGGCAAGGATCGTACTCCAAGCTACATCAGCGAGCAGGATATGCGTGAACGTCACTTCGCACCATTTCTTTCGGCAGTGCGCAAAGGTGCACTGTCGGTAATGGTAAACTCTGCAATGAACAACGGAATGCCATTTCACATCAATGCAGAGTATATGACCGAGTGGTTAAAGGAGGATTTGAAGTGGGACGGTGTGATTGTTACCGACTGGGCAGATATTAACAACATCCATTCGCGAGACAAAGTAACGGCAACCAAGAAGGAAGCAATCAAACTTGCCATCAACGCCGGTGTAGATATGTCGATGGTGCCGTACGAATGGTCATTTGCGCAGTTGCTCAAGGAGTTGGTAGAAGAGGGTGAGGTTTCGATGGAGCGAATTGATGATGCAGTGCGTCGTATTTTGAGGATGAAGTTCAGACTTAATCTCTTTGATAAACCGTATTACAACCCAGCAGATTTCCCAGATTTCGGATCGCAAAAGCACGCCGATATTGCTCTCGATGCTGCACTCGAAACAATGACATTGTTAAAGAACGAAGATGGTGTTCTACCTCTGAGAAAAGGCGCAAAGGTGCTTGTGACCGGTCCCACGGCAAACTCTATGCGAACACTCAATGGAGGATGGACACTCAGTTGGCAGGGCGAAAAAGCAGATAAATATGCACAGAAGTACAACACGATTCTCGAAGCGGTGGAGAGTTATGCTGGCAAAGAGAATGTTGTATATAGTGAGGGTGTTGGCTTTGATTTCGAGGCGGTAGATTGGAAAACAGAGAAAACTCCGCAGATTCAAAAAGCAGTACGTGCTGCTCGTGGTGTCGATTACATTATAGCCTGCGTGGGAGAGAACTCATATTGCGAAACACCGGGAAATATCGATGATTTAACTCTTTCGAGCAATCAGTTGGAGTTGGTCAAAGCGCTTGCAAAGACTGGTAAGCCGATTATTTTGGTTCTCAACGAGGGTCGTCCACGGATTATCAACGATATTGAGCCACTCGTAGATGGCGTCATTCAAACCTTTCTTCCTGGCAACTATGGCGGTGATGCCTTGGTTCAGGTTCTTTGGGGCGACTATAATCCAAGTGGGAAGTTGCCATACACCTATCCACGCTACGTAAATTCACTTGCAACATACGACTTTAAGCCCTGCGAGCAGCGCGATGTTATGGAGGGTGCGTATAACTACAATGCGGTGGTTGCATCTCAGTGGGCATTCGGCTTCGGGCTTTCATACACCACGTTTGAGTATAGTAACTTGAGGGTAAACAAAACAGATTTCATCAAGGATGAAGTACTGGAGTTTACCATCACGGTGAAGAACACTGGTTCTCGTGCGGGCAAGGAGAGTGTTCTATTATTTGCCAGCGACAAGTATGCATCGCTTACTCCTGACAACCGTCGCTTGCGTGCCTTTACAAAGGTATCACTTGAGAGTGGGCAGAGTAAAGATCTGACTCTAAGGGTTGCAGCCAATGATCTTGCTTTTGTTGGTTATGATGAGCTTTGGAGGCTTGAGCAAGGGGATTTCGATGTTCAGATCGGTACCGAGATGGTGCAAATAAGTTGCAGTGAGACATTTGTTTGGGATACGCCTAATATTTAGTTCAACATAGTTTATAGTTTTTTTAGTGAACTCTCTGCTTCTTGTGATTATCACAGAGGCAGAGAGTTTTTTTAAAACTATAATGTAACGAACTTTTCCTAAGCAAAGACTATCACCATACTTGATATATGGAACGTAGCTTCGAAGAGAATCCTTTTGAGTGGTCACCACGAACAGCAACTTCTCAGGTTCTTGTCCGTCGTGGTGTGACCCTCAGAGTTAGTAGCGTTTGTTCCACCATCAAACTATTGCTGTCTATGTGCTTACATCATCACAGAGATGTTATTATTATAACAATTATTGACGTATTTTTTTATCCTGCTTTTGATACAAAAACGATAATATGAGCAGGATTAACCCCAGTGCAATGAATGATATAATCTTCCAACTTGATGACATTTGCCAAATATCGTAAATCACCAACTTTGCAAGTACCACTCCAAACCCTGCGATTCCAACTATACGTAACAATCGAGACTTATATCTCAGACCTACAAATACTTGCGAGCTTGCAAGAGTAATAGTAACAATGGAGATTGACCACACTGGAGACAACCCTTGGTGGATCATCCAAGTGGCTGTAATCGAATTGAATACAATGTACATCGTTATGAAATACGACACAACTTTTGTTTGATAGCTCTCTAACAAGTAGCTCTTGTCTTTAACAAAGGGGCGAGCCAAAAAGAAGAGCGAG
>CAYJMA010000022.1:0-18894 GCA_964371475.1 uncultured Rikenellaceae bacterium
GTAGCCAAAAGTTTTGATTTCACTTTTTCAAAAGTGAAGCCGCCGGCAGGCAGTGCGAGCTGTTTATGCCAAAAAGGTGGCGACAGTCCGCATTTGGTAGTTTGCACGCAAAGACGTACGACTGAGGGAGGATGCCAACGCAGGTTGGCGGACTCCCTCGGGGGGAGTCGTACGTCCGCCTTGGATTGGTTGCTCTAAAGTTATCGGCGTGGACGACGGAGGGCACCACAAAATGAGCGATCAGCGATTTTGCAGGTGTCCTCGTGGGGAGTCGTACGTCCGCCTTGGGTCAGTTTGTTCTAAAATCAGTGGTAAAAAAAGCTAAACGGTCGCCAGTGAGCTACGCAAATGAGCGAATAGCGATTTTGCGGAGGTCGCTTGGGGTGGCGACCGTCCGCAATATAGTAGTTTGTACGCAAAAGACGTACGACGGAGGGCGGTCAGATAAGCAACGCAAGTTGGCGGACTCCACTACTGTCGACAATTGCAGGGAGTCGTTCGGCCGCATTTGGTTGGTTACTCTAAATCATTGGTAAAAAAAGCTAAAACATAGAACAACCAATTCATCACAATTACATATTAAACTACATAATTAATAGCGCTCTTAGTCAATAGAGGTATCTAAAGGATACTCTAAAAGATCCTCTCCTACTTTCGCAGCTCAAAATCGTGACCAAGATATACCTTACGCACATACTCATCAGCGGCAAGCACCTCTGCACTACCCTCACGAATTACAACCCCCTCGACCAAAATATAGGTGCGATCGGTTATAGAAAGGGTCTCATGTACGTTGTGGTCAGTAATTATCACTCCGATGTTATGCTCCTTTAGCGACGCAACAATGCTCTGAATCTCACCGACTGCAATAGGGTCAACCCCCGCAAATGGTTCGTCAAGGAGAATAAACTTAGGATTGATGGCAACTGCACGAGCAATCTCTGTCCGACGACGCTCACCTCCCGATAACTGCTGCCCCAGACTCTTACGAACCTTGGTAAGCGAAAACTCTTTAATCAAATATTCGAGTCGCTCTTTTTGATACTCCTTCGAAAAATTTGTCATCTGCAACACAGCACGAACATTGTCCTCAACCGAGAGTCTACGAAAAACAGACGCCTCCTGCGCCAAATATCCTACCCCCTTCTGCGCTCGCTTATATACAGGATCCTTCGTTATGTCTTCTTGATCCAAAAAAATCTGTCCACCGTTAGGTTTTATAAGCCCTACGGTCATATAAAATGTGGTTGTTTTCCCAGCACCGTTAGGCCCCAATAGTCCGACAATCTCTCCCTGCTCAACTTCCACAGAGACCCCATTTACAACAGTGCGAGAGTTGTATCGTTTGCCAAGCCCTTGAGACCATAATCGCATTTTCTTTTCTTCTGCCATCTGTTTTTATAGTATACCGTAACGTTTGAATATTTTTTCGATCTTTTCGAATGCATAGTCAATCTGCTCAAATGTGTGGGTTGCCATAAACGAAAAACGTATAAGGGTGCTATCCGGGGCAACCGCAGGGGAGACAACTGGATTGACAAACAGTCCCTCGGCAAAGAGCTCTCGGGTAATCTCAAATGTCTTGATGTTATCACGAATGAATAACGGAATAATTGGAGTTGTAGTATGCCCAACCTCACAGCCCATCTCCTTGAATCCTTTTAGTGCATAGTGCGTAAGAGCCCACAGATGTTTTAATCTTTCAGGTTCGCTAAGCATTATGTCAATGGCTGCACTAACCGCAGCTGTTGCACCAGGGGTAATACTCGCCGAAAAGATATAGCTTCGAGAATTATGGCGCAAGTAGTTGGCAGTATCCTTGTCTGTTGCAACAAATCCACCTATCGAGGCAAACGATTTTGAAAACGTACCCATTATGCAGCTAACATCGTCTGTAACTCCATAATGGTTGCAAATCCCACGACCATACTCACCAAAAACTCCAAGCGAGTGAGCCTCATCTACAAATATATCGGCATTATACTTCCTTGCAAGAGCCACAATCTCACCAAGTGGTGCTTCATCGCCCTCCATAGAAAACACACCATCTACCACAATCAACTTAACCTTATCAATATCACACATAGAGAGTATTTTCTCCAAAGAGTCCATATTATTGTGCTTAAACTTCAATATGTTTGAGTAGCTCAGTCTACGTCCCTCGATAATAGATGCGTGGTCAAGTTCATCTTGAATTATGTAGTCCTCGCGACCAGTCAGGCACGAGATTGTCCCAAGATTTACTCCAAATCCTGTCGAGTATAGCAGTGCATCCTCCTTGCCAACAAGAGCTGCGAGTTTAGCCTCTAACTCTTTATGAATAGAGAGCGTGCCGTTGAGAAACGGTGAGCCCGCACACCCCGTACCATACTTACGAGTTGCCTCCACCGACGCCTCTATTACTTTAGGGTGATTGGTTAACCCAAGGTAACTATTACTGCCAAACATCAAAACTCGCTTACCGTTGATAACGACTTCGGTATCTTGTTCGCTCTCAATTGCTCGGAAGTAGGGATACACGCCCTGTGATTTAAGTTTTTGCGGGGTGTCAAATTTTGCTAATTTCGTTCTAAGTAATGTCATCGTTTCGTTGTATGTGTCATTTATAAAATACCTCCACGGTGAATATCGTGAAGATGTATTATGCCTTTGTATTTTGTGCCTTCAAGCACAATTAGGTTAGTGATTTGACAGCTCTCCATTATGGTAAAAGCATCAACTGCAAGTTTGTCTACTTGTATGGTTTTGGGCTCACCGCTCATAATATCTTTTGCCGTTACTCGAAGAAGTTCTTTGCGTTTTGCGAGCATTCTTCGCAGATCTCCATCTGTTATAACACCAACTACCTCTTGATTGTCAACCACCGCTGTTGCACCGAGCATACCGCTACTAATTTCGATAATGATTCTATCGAGGTGATCATCAGGTGCGACCATAGGGCGTGATGGGGTAATCAAGTCTGCAACTCTTGTATAGAGTTTTTTACCAAGTGCACCTCCTGGATGAAATCTTGAAAAGTCGTTAGCCGTAAAGCCCCTCATCTTTTGTAGCGTGATGGCAAGTGCATCGCCCAAAACAAGCTGAGCTGTAGTGCTCGATGTTGGTGCAAGGTTGTGCGGGCAAGCCTCTCCGCTTACAGTAGAGTCTATGGTGTAGTTTGATAGTCGATAGAGCTCCGAGGCGTTGTTCCCGACCATTGCTATTAGCGTATTGCCCATTTGGGCGATATGCGCCGCAAGTGTGACAACCTCTGGCGAACTACCACTATTACTAATGCACATAACCACATCATCTGGTTGGACTATTCCAAGATCTCCGTGAATTGCGTCTGCTGCGTGGAGAAACGTGGCAGGTGTGCCAGTAGAGTTCATCGTTGCGACTATTTTTTGAGCAATAATGGCACTTTTGCCGATTCCCGATATTACTACTCTCCCTTTCGAATTATATATAAGCTCTGCAATTTGTATAAAGCTCTCATCAATACTCCCTATGACTTGATCAATTGCCTTACGCTCGGCAAGAGCTACCCCTTGTGCAAATGCAATTAATTCAATACTATTTGTTTCAATCTTCGCCATTTTAGTTTTTTCGAAAAATATTCACAAAAGTAGTATAATTTATGAAATAATGTGTAACTTTGTGTACATTTTAACGCCAAAGACGTGGAAAAGGAGCGAAATGATAATCTTTTTGAGGCATTAAATCTCTATTTTGGGTTTAACTCATTCAAAGGCAACCAAGAGGCTGTTATTCGTAACATTCTTGCCGCAAGGGACACTTTTGTGCTTATGCCAACCGGTGGTGGTAAGTCGTTGTGTTATCAACTACCTGCTATGATGCTTGAGGGCGTAGCGGTCATTATCTCGCCGCTTATAGCACTGATGAAAAACCAGGTCGATGCCATTCGTACTATTTCTATGGAGAGTGGTGTGGCTCACTTTATCAACTCGTCACTGAGCAAAAGCGCAACAAATCAAGTGCGAGAAGACGTACTGGCAGGTAAGACCAAACTCCTGTACTTCGCCCCAGAGTCGCTCACCAAGGAGGAAAACATCGAATTATTAAGACGTGTAAAAGTCTCGTTCTATGCCGTTGACGAAGCACACTGTATCTCGGAGTGGGGACACGACTTTAGACCAGAATACAGACGTATAAGACCAATTATATCAGAGATCGGCTCGGCACCACTAATCGCACTTACAGCAACTGCAACGCCAAAGGTTCAGGCCGATATTCAAAAGAATCTCGCTATGACAGATGCCGATGTCTTCAAAAGCTCGTTCAACAGAGAGAACTTGTACTATGAAGTGCGTCCAAAGGTATCAACACACAAAGAGATTATACGCTATATCAAAAACAATGAGGGTAAAAGTGGTATTATATATTGCCTGTCTCGCAAAAAAGTAGAAGAACTTGCAGAGCTACTGGGAGTAAACGATATAAAGGCACTACCCTATCACGCTGGTATTGATGCAGCCACGAGAGCCGAAAATCAAGATAAATTTTTGATGGAGGAGGTCAATGTTATTGTTGCTACGATTGCCTTTGGGATGGGTATAGACAAGCCTGATGTTAGGTTTGTTATTCATTACGATATTCCAAAAAGCCTTGAAGGGTACTACCAAGAGACAGGGCGTGCCGGCAGAGATGGAGGAGAGGGAAACTGTATTACGTTCTACTCGTATAAGGATATACAAAAGCTCGAAAAGTTTATGCAAGGGAAGCCCGTCTCGGAGCAAGAGATCGGAGGGCTACTACTTAGCGAGACTGTGGAGTATGCTCAAAGTACAGTATGCCGACGGAAGATGCTTATGCACTACTTCGGTGAGGAGTACACGCAGGAGAATTGTGGAAGTTGCGACAACTGCCTCAACCCGGTAGTCAAGGAAGATGCCACCGAGGCAATGGAGCTTGTTTTGCGCACGATTTTAGCAGTTGGAGATGGGCAAAAGGTCGACTATCTCATATCGGTCATTATGGGCAAACCGACAAACTTAGTTAAGACCTATGGGCACAATAGTCTTGAGATCTTTGGCAAAGGCACCAAGGATGAGCTCTATTATCGTGCTGTGCTACGTGCAGCCGAGCTCGAAGGGCTACTTGACAAAGATATAGAAAATTATGGTGCACTTTCACTAAGCGAGGCTGGTGCAGAGTATCTTGAGAGGCCGTACTCCATAAAAGTAGCATCGAATAGAGAGTATGAAACCTCTGAGGGAGAGGAGCTGCCAACAGTTAGCAGAAGTTCTGGAGCAGGTGCCGCCGACACCGAGCTATACAACATACTGCAAGGACTCAGAAAAGATATTGCAAAGAAGCAGGCACTACCTCCGTTTGTCATATTTCAAGAGCAGAGTCTTGAGGATATGGCAATTCAATACCCTGTTACAATGGAGGAGCTTTGCAAGATTGCAGGAGTTGGTATGGGCAAAGCTAAAAAGTTTGGCACAGCATTTCTTGAGGTTATCCAGAGATATGTCGAGCAAAACAATATTGACAGACCACAGGATATGGTGGTCAAAAGCGTTGCGAAAAAAAGCTCCGGAAAGGTCTTCTTGATTCAGTCCATTGATAGGCATATGGATCTTATGGATGTAGCAGCGAGTAAGGGTTGGAGCGAAGAGGAGATGATTGGCGAATTAGAGGCCATAGTTAGTGCAGGCACGAGACTTGATCTGAACTACTACATAGAAGATAATATCGACGATGATAAAGTAGATGACATATTAGACTACTTTGCAAATGAGGC
Source organism: uncultured Rikenellaceae bacterium (assembly GCA_964371475.1). Classification (GTDB taxonomy): domain Bacteria; phylum Bacteroidota; class Bacteroidia; order Bacteroidales; family Rikenellaceae; genus Mucinivorans. The sequence continues at coordinate 5,750 of CAYJMA010000022.1, forward strand.
TAAGACCGATAGTATAGAAGAGGCGGAAAATACGCTGGGGGGGGATTACACGACCACAGAAATTAGGCTTGTGCGTCTTAAATTCTTGAGCGAACAGGGAAACTAATACAACAGCAAATTTTGAGGGCTTATTAAAAATCCAATAAATACGTTTTTTCTTGTTCTGTGGGTTGTTGTAATTCTTACGGTTGTCTCTTTGTGGACTCCAGAGGGAGAGTTCATCAAAAGGGTTGATCTGTTCAGCGATTTGCGCCCCAAGGAACAGATATCTATATTCACAGCTCCGGTCGAGATTTCGCATAGCACAGACACTACCGCAGTTGCACTACCGATAGAAGACAAAAATGAAGAGCTAAGAGGTGACCATAGTGTTGTGGATAGTACCAATAGTGTGAATGTTGTGGTATCAGATACTTTGCCTGCTAATGAGTCTCATAGCACTCAAGAGGCACAGCCCGAGATAGGAATTATCAATGGTGAGGCATTGGAACCTTTCTTTGCCAAGCTTAGAGGTAGGGAGAATTTAAGGCGCGTTGTTAGAGTTGCGGTGCTTGGCGACTCGTTTTTCGAGGGCGATATATTTGTTCAGGATTTCAGGGAGATGATGCAGGAGCGGTTCGGAGGTAATGGCGTTGGGTATATGCCGCTTAGCTATCCCTATCCCGGTTTTAGGCGCTCGGTGACACACTCGTTTTCAGGTTGGGAGGTCTATTCGATCGGATCGCACCGCCGTGGGCACCGCTATACCTTTAACCCAGAGTTGTTTGCACCCAACAACGGAGCATACGCCTCATACAAGGGTACAGATTACCGCAAAGGCTTAGATAGTTTCACTTCCGCAAAATTGCTGTACACCAATAACGGACAGACACAAGTGGTTGCAACGATCGATGATACTATAAAGCATACCTATACTCCGCCTACGGGAGATTCTCTCCAACTGCTCAGTTATTCTGATAGTGTGATGCGTAAGGTACGATACAACTTCCCACAAGCGAGTGGCTTCAAGGCCTATGGTGTCTATTTGGATGGTCATAGTGGCGTTGCCGTTGACAACTACTCGTATAGAGGCAACACTGGCGTAAGTATTGCAAATGGCGATAGTCTACTCCTTGAACAGTTTGATGAGTTGATGCACGTAGACCTTATTATTATGGAGTTTGGTCTCAATGTCATAGATGCTGCACGGCGCAACTATGATACCTATATTGACAATATGCGTAGATCAATCGCTCTTCTGCGATCTACAATGCCGTCCACCCCAATCCTTATGATTGGTGTAGGAGATAGAGTGTACTCGACGGCTGGAGGCAAAAAAACTATGCCAGGGGCATACTCCTTAGATAAAGCACAAAAGGAACTGGCACTTGAAACAGGCCTTGCATACTGGAGTCTGCTTACAACGATGAAGGATATGGGAGGGATTACAGCCTTTGTCAAACGACGACACGCAGCCTCAGACTACACTCACCTTTCGCCACGAGGAGGTGAAGTATTAGCTGAAAGATTTTTCGACCAATTCATTTCCCTATACAATGGAGACAATAAGTAATATAGGAGAAGTGCTGATATACAATCCGCAAGAGCCGCTGATGTTTACCAGCGGTAATTTCCTGTTTTTGTTCCTTTTGTTTGTACTGGGCTACTCGTTTTTGAAGAGGGTCACTCTACCTCGTGTCATATATGTTACGCTCTTTTCACTATATTTCTACTATCGAACAAGTGGAATATTCTTCCTACTGCTCGTCTATACTGCAACCTCTGATTTTCTCATAGCGCAGGCAATGAGCAAGGTTAAGAGCCGCTCGAAACAGAAGTGGCTTGTTGGTCTTAGCCTACTGTCAAACCTCGGACTGCTTTGCTACTTTAAGTACACCAATTTTTTTGTTGGCCTGTGGGGAGATATGACCGGCAATCCGCTATCGTTTGAGAATATTTTTCTTCCCATCGGCATATCATTCTTTACGTTTCAGTCGCTGAGCTACACCATTGATGTCTATCGTGGCAGGATACGACCTTTGAGCAGGTGGGTTGATTATTTGTTCTATGTCTCGTTTTTTCCACAGTTGGTTGCAGGTCCAATTGTTCGAGCTCGGGATTTTATACCCCAGATACGACGTAATCCAATCGAGATTAGTCGTTCAGATTATGGACGAGCCGTCTTTTTAATTGCACTTGGGTTGATCAAAAAGGCAGTGCTTTCGGACTACATAGCCACACACTTCATAGATCAAGTATTTGAGGCCCCGACTCTCTACTCGTCCTTCGAGAACCTTGCTGCTATGTATGGCTATGGGCTTCAAATCTATCTCGATTTTTCGGGATACAGCGATATGGCAATAGGTATTGCACTACTCCTTGGCTTTCACTTTCCAAAGAATTTTGATTCGCCATACAAATCTGCTACAATTACTGAGTTCTGGCGACGCTGGCATATATCGCTCAGTAGTTGGCTCAAGGACTATCTATACATATCACTGGGAGGCAATCGCAAAGGTAAACTTAGAACCTATCTGAACCTACTGCTGACAATGACACTTGGTGGATTATGGCACGGTGCCTCATTGCGGTTTGTGTTGTGGGGTGTAATGCACGGCGTGGCTCTTGCCCTACATAAAGTATGTATGGAGTTCAACAAAAAGGCATTTCCTGCGCAAGGGAGAGATATGAAAAGTAGATGGCGTAGGGTCTTCGGGATATTTATAACTTTTAACTTTGTTACACTCTGTTGGGTTTTCTTCAGGGCCGAGAGTGCGCAATCGGCAGTTGATATGCTCGGGCAAGTGGTGGATCCCGTGTCGCACAACGAGTATTACTCGATTGGCGAGGTACTCGTTGCATATAAATATGTTTTCGTTCTTATGTTGGTTGGGTATACCGCTCATTTCACATCAGAGAGAATGCAGCTATCAATCCAAAAATCGTTTGAGAGAGTGCCCTCGTTCATATACCCAGTAGTTTTGGCTCTTATCATTTGGTTTGTAATACAACTCAGGGATGGGCAGGTTCAGAGCTTTATATACTTTCAATTTTAATTTTTTTTTCGATTTAATTTGCTACTTGATTTTTTTTTGCGTATCTTTGTGCCATAATTCAGCGGGGTAGAGCAGTTGGTAGCTCGTCAGGCTCATAACCTGAAGGTCGGGGGTTCGAGTCCTTCCTCCGCTACAAAGTAAGAGGGATGTGCATTTTATGCACATCCCTCTCTTTCGTTTGGTGTGGTGTAAGGTTCAGTGAACAACTTGGCGATGAAAAAAAAGTCAACAGTGGTGGAGTTCGCCAACTGGCGTTGCTTATTTCGCCACCCTTCGTCGTTCGACTCTGAAGTCAATTCTTTTTAACAAACTAACCATATGCGGGTGTCCGACGCCCCACGAGGACACTCGCAAAATCGCTAATCGCTCTTTTTGCGTAGCTCACTGGCGACCGTTTTGACATTGCTAACACTGCCTGCCGACGACTTAGTTTTTTGGCTAAACGATGACAGGGCATTGAGATACTGCACCCATAAAAATGACGAAAAAGAAATTTACCCCATCTACCAACCCCTCGCAAATAGATACTTGGAGGATAAATCATCGCGCCGAAAATATTACGATGATCAATCGTGTCTGCACAAGAGAGTATAATTGACCAGATAGGGATAACTCTTGCTCGGAACAAACTATCATCAAAGTACGCCTAACTCTACAGTACAATCCAATCCCAAAACTATTCAATCATTACTGGGATATTGCTAAATATTAACGAGATTTCGAAACTTTGATAGTTGATATGCCTGTGTGTGATTTTTAGAAAAATTTTATAACTTTGTACCTATGATACACTTTGACACCGAGGTACGAGTTCGCTATGGAGACGTAGATATGATGGGTTTTTTATACCACTCACATCACGTTGAGCTCTTTGATCTTGCTCGCGCCAACCTCCTAAGGAGCTTAGGGCATACCTATGCCGAGATTGAACGCTCAGGGGTTATGATGCCTGTGCTGCAAGTACACATTGACTACAAATCACCAGCACATTACGATGATTTAATAACTGTTCGTGCAATGCTGACCGAGATGCCATCAGGTGCAAAGATTACCTTTCATTATGAAGTATTACGCCAAGAAGAGCTACTTACCACGGGGAGTGTTACGCTTGCCTTTATGGATTCTATAACACATCGTCCCGTACGCCCACCACATCACCTGCTTGAGATCATCCGCCCTCACTTTGAGTAGTCAAACACAACCTTTCCGGCTAACTTAAAGCCGGTTGTCGCTTATTGCTATTAGGAGTAAACTAGCCCTTGTAATACTACTATCTACAAATCTTTAATTAGTGTTTTATTACCTTTGCGTGCCGATTTCACATCAAAGAATTTAGAATCAAAGACATCCTTGAGTGCCGAAAAGGGGATAATTACTGCTGTTGCACCGTGGATATATGGAGCAACTTCATTGGGCTGGTATATTGCCACAATACCTTTTTTGCTCAGACCGATTTCTTTGGGGAATGGGAGATTCGATAGTTCATAGTATAGTCCACTCTCACCCATAGTGCTTTTTGGAGAGATCCTGTGTGCCTTACAGAAGTACTTCACAACTCCTTCCATAAAACCGTCCTTGTCTTCAATTACATCTGCAAAGTTGAATGGTTTACCATTCTTTGCCGAATAGTTTCTAAATGTATAATAGTTGAGTGGGTATGGTGTTCCGTGCTCAAGTGTCACCTTTTGGAATAGAGACACTATATGTTCATTGGCATTGATGTCCCACTGGCTATACAAGCAATACTTTGAGTCTGGTATGTTGAATGCCTCGTTCTGATAGTCTTTGATGCTTTGCAGGGCGTGAATTTCGAGCACAAGGGGCGACGCAATTTTAAGGTGATTGGAATCACTCGACACTTTGAATAAGACTTGTCCGATGGTATTACACGCATCAACATTTAGTTTCGACTGCAGTTCGTGCACCCACTCTGGTGCTGACTCATCGATTTCGAGTTGGGGTATGCTAATTGAGATATCTGCAATCTCGCTTTGAAAATCTATCTGCTTATCGACGACAGTGGCCTTGTCGTTTTGAGCAAAAAGAGGAGCCGATGATGCCAAAATCAGAAGTGAAATGAGTATCTTTTTCATAGTTATTAATATTTAGGTTTGTTTCACAAAGGTAATATTTTTTGTGAAATTTTGCACAATTAAACAAATTACTTTGAGCAATTATTACGCCACTGTCATACTTTTTAGCGAGGCAAACAACGATCTCTTTATTGTGGTTGTTGTCGTGCTGGTATTCTTGTACCTTCGACTCGATGCGCATAGCGAGCTAAGATTGCCTGCCGGCGACTTTATCTGTTGGAAAGCGACATTTTGGCTACCTATTCTAACTAAATATAAGTCTGTGATAAATGATTATGGTTGCTTTAGCTTCTCAAAAGTAACGCACAAAGAAAACTAACAAGATGTGGTAGGTAGCTAGCCCAAGCTACTTTTTTGCTTTTTCTTACCACTGATATTAGAGCAACCTGTCCAAATGCGGCCGAACGACGCCCCCAATTGTCGACAGTGGTGGCGGCCGCAAGACTCGCCTACGCTCCTTTTGCATCCACCCTCCGTCGTTCGACTACAAGACTTTTAGGGTAAACTACCAATTGCGGAAGGCCGCCACCCCCGGTGGCCTCCGCAAAATCACGCTTCGCTCATTTTGCGAATCCCACTGGCGTCCTTCTTGACTTTTTTGTTTTTTGACATTGCTCGCACTGCCTGCCGGCGGCTTCACTTTTTTCAAAAAGTGAAATCAAAAACTTTTGATCGCCCTACTCTATCTCAACATAAAGCCCCACCCCTCTAAAACTTATCATACACTACGCTTTCAAGCGATGACTCAAGACTATCAGGAAGCTCTGCAAAAAAATCTATACCTGTTAACACCTCTACACTATCCACACTTACCACATACAACATAAGATCTCTTTGCATAATCTTCTCATTGGGCATCACAAATGCAACCATACAGTCCTCTTCAGGTTGGTAGAACACCTTGTAGTAGTGTGCCGGGATTGTAACCTCGTTTTTGCCTATAGAACCTAACGCCTCTGAGAGTACTGGTCCCGTGACTACATAGGTTATTGAACTCTTTTTTGCAACCTCTCTTACAAACTCTTCAAGTCGTTTCCACCCTCCGCGATTAAACGATGGATGCTGAGGCGACATATTTGACATCAAAAAGCTCTCACTCATTGCCCCCGGCGAACGAACCATATCAGCAGCAGGGCACAAATGTCCACGATCATATCCACTCCTGCGATAATCTGCAAGCGAAGCCGAGCCTGTCGATATGGCACTATCCTCACGAAAATCATTCGTGCGCTTTGTTTCAACTGCAAGAAGAGTGGGAGTAAGTGTATAGCATACCCACGCTGCTTGTTCGTGCCCTTCGTCATAACCCAGAGTGTAGTAAGTATGCTTTACTATTTCGTGAGTCGAACTGGGGGAGTAGTTCTGTGCCAAACCGTATCTGGCAATAAAAAGAAAAAGTATGAAAAAATAGTTTCGCATAGTGATTGCAAATTTAAGATAAAATCATAAATTTGTAGTAAAAACAAAGAACATTTATGAAAGTTGTAGCAATTTTAGGTAGCCCACGCGCAAAGGGTAACTGCGCTAAAAGTCTTGAAATAATGGGAGAAGTTTTCCGCACCGAAGGAATCGAATTCGAGATTATTCACATTGGTAACAAAGCAATACGAGGCTGTGTGGCGTGCCGAGCCTGCTTCGAGATGAAAAATAACAAGTGCGTAATCAAGGATGAGACAAACGATGCCATTGCAAAGATGGCTCAGGCCGATGGTGTCGTTCTAAGCTCACCGGTCTACTTTTCTGGTATTGCCGGCGGTATGAAATCGTTTTTGGATAGAGCCTTTTACGTTGCTGGAGCAAACGGTGGACTCTTTAGAGGTAAAGTTGCTGGGGCTATAAGCAGTGTTAGACGTAGCGGAGGATCGCACACCCAAGACGGACTCAATCACTATATCACCTATGGCGAAATGATCGTTGCTTCGTCCACGTACTGGAATATCGTGCACGGCAGGGACGAAGGTGAAGTTATCGAAGATCACGAAGGAATACAGACCGTACAAGTCCTTGCTCGAAACATCGCCTGGATCCTCAAAATGAAAGAAAAAGCAGCAATACCACAACCCGAAAAGGTCGAAAAAATTATGACAAATTTCATATAAATGTAATTATTTACGGTTGAACCCTTTCAAATAATTTTTGTATCTTTGTGGCATTAAAATATTGATCTGTATGGGAATTTTTTTACGCTATCTAACCTCTATAATCCTACTCTTCGTCGCACTATCGGCATCCTCTCAGGAGCTTAATGTGGAGAATTTTCGTGCTCTACCCCTGGATATGACAGCCAGAGTGGACGCACCAAAATATGACCAAAATGGAGACAAAGCAGCAATTATAAAAATCGTTACAAATCAAACTGGATTTGTCTTTGACGTGGGTATGATGGGTGTTGTTGCCACAAAGCAAGACGTTGGTGAAATATGGCTGTATATCCCTAAAGGAGTTAACAATCTTACTATCAAACATCCTCAACTCGGTGTTCTGAGAAACTACTTCTTTCCAGAGCCAATAGAGGAAGCCTCGGTCTATACCTTTGATCTTATATCTGGTAGCGTGACCACTATTGTAGAACAGGATGCCGGAGGGCAATACCTCGTTATCAACTACACACCAGCTGATATAAACATCGAACTCTACATAGATGATGCCTACTACCACGGTACTATGGGGAGCATCTCTACTCGCTTAAAATATGGTAAGTATGCATATCGCATTGAAGCTGCAAAGTATAAGACCGTTGCAGGTGTTGTTGAAATAGGCAGAGAGAAGGTTGTGCTCGACTACAAACTCGAACCAAGTACGGGAACCGTGCACTTTGTCACCACGCCCGACAATGGTGCAAGTGTATACCTCGATGGCGACCTACTGGGTACTACCCCATTTACAACCGAACCGCTTGAGCAAGGTGAATATGAGGTACGCATAACCCATCCATACTATCTACCCACAAGCCAAAAAGTTACAGTACTGCCCAACAACGAACAAATCACCTCGTCAGTGCCACTAACTCCTAACTTTGCAGAGATAACCATAAAGACTCCACCACAAACCTCACTGACTGTAAATGATCACGAGCGTAGCTCAGATGACACCATAACAGTTTTGAGACTTACTCCAGGTCTCTACACCCTCAAGGCCATAAGGGAGGGTTACCGCCCCTCGACCAAACAAATCGAGGTTAGAGCCTCCGAGAACCAAACCATATCGCTTGGCGAACCTACGCCAATGTATGGCTCTTTGGAGATAACCTCTAATGTCAATGGTGCCGAGGTCTATATTGACGATCAAAAACGTGGTACTACGCCCGAAATTATACAAAACATACTTGCGGGTGCTCGCACCATTGAGGTTCGTAAAGATGGGTATATTTCGGAAAAGGACGTAGTACGAATAGTCGAAGGACAGCTCGATACTCTGAGAATTACTCTTCAACTAAAACCGGCAATATCGGTATCAAGCTCATATATCTCACTCAGCGCAGATGGAGAGAGTCGTACGGTAAGAGTCAACGCCAACGATGTGAAGTGGAGTGTGGTATCCCACCCTACTTGGTGCACGATAGCTAAAGGAGAGGATGAAATTGAGATAACAGCTCAGAAGAATAACAGTGCGAGCTACAAAAGTGGCACAATAAAGATAGTCGGAGGTGGCAAAACTCTCGAAATAGAAGTTACTCAAAATAAAGGTGCAGAATCTTCAACGACCACTACCTCAGAGGAAAAACAGTACGATAAATACAACTATAATGATACGAGCAAGCGTAGAGAAAACTACTGGAGCAACAAGACTCGTGGTATCGCTACGGTAGATCTCGGGTTTAGCTACTTGCAAGAAGGGGATTCCGATTATTTGTTGACTGTGGGAGGAACTCTCGGAGTTATCTTCAACAGACACGGCGTCTATGGTCGGTACGTATGGGGTAGGAGCGATGATAAATCATCGTATAGAGACTCATATATTGCTGGATATATATACGGTATTGCAAACTTCGTCACAGTAAATATTGGAGCCGGATACGGTACGCTCGGTGATGATGACTACACGATGAGTGGATTTGAAGCAGAAGCCGGTCTGTCCTTTAGATTTGGCTCCGTAGCTCTATCGGCAGGTATCGGAACCCTCAACTTCAAAAACATTGATTATAAAATAGGGTTGGGAATATTTTTCTAAAATATTTTGTTTATATCGATTTTATTCATATATTTGTATAATAAAACTATTATTAACTAATATTTAATTTGTTATGAAAAATCTATTATTAATCGCTCTCGCAGTGTTCGCATTCGCAAGTTGTTCACCTAAAAATGCACCAGCTAATGCAACTGATGTTGAGATAGTTGAGCCTTGCTTCGGAGTTGAATTCCAAGGTACTGAAGAGGCGTTCCGCGCAAGTGGACTGGGTGTTAGCACAGATCAAGCTCTCGCTCGCCAAAAGGCAATGACAGCAGCTCGTGCAGCTCTTGCAGCTCAAATCGAAGTTACTGTTAAGACTGTAACTGATGACTATGTATCTGCATACACATCAAACCAAGACGAAGAAGTACGTGGAAGATACCAATCACTTACTCGTGAGGTTACAAACCAACAACTTCAAGGAATCAAGACTATTTGCAGCAAGATGATGAAATCTCCAGAAGGCAAATATAAAGCATATGTTGCTCTTGAACTTGGTGGCGAAGAACTTCTTAACCAAATCAACACTCGCCTATCTGATGACGACAAACTCAGAACTGACTACGAATACGAAAAATTCAAAGAAGTATTCGATGCTGAGATGAAAGCGATGGAAAACAGATAGAGACTAAAAAACTTTAGATACTCGGGTAATCCTCATCATAATAGCGAGGATTACCCGTTTTATATAGTATGAAAGCAAAGCAAATATTATTAGTTATCTTTTTACTACTATTAGGTTCGAGTAGCTATGCCCAACTTACAAAGAAATATAGTTGGCACGTGGGCACCAGAGATAGCATTCCGCAATGGGTTGCAACTGCTCGCTACATTGGCATCTCAGACCCTGGACTCAGAGAAGATATAGCTCAGGCACAGGCCATAAATAGAGGATGGAGCATCTGGCAGCTATCCAAAGGCGTTAAACTATCTTTGGTCAGAGACTTCTATACCAAAAATGAAGAGTACTTTAGAAGCAACCTCAGTCGTGATAAAGTTCTATCGCTTGCAACAGTTGAGCTAACTCCTCAAGATGTATCACTGAGAGTCGTTAATTCTCATACCACTCAGTATGGAGAGGTTATAGTAGAGCTTGCAGAAACTGACGAAATCTCCGACAGTACAACATATCACTTACCAGTGGACTCAACCTCACGTCTATGGTTCGAATTTATGCTCTCGACCTCCTTCGACGTCATTGAAAAAGGTGATATTCGCCTTGAACACACCTCGCGCATTGACACCCTTGATGTCGACAGTCTACACTACATAATAGATGGTAGTATAAAACGAAGTAAGGTGTACTCCACAATTAATGACACGCTCTACCCCATAAAACGCAGTGGGGATTATTGGTTTGCCGACCTTGCCCCCACCAACAGAGATACTACCGCTACAAAGCGAGGAATAAAACAAGAAATCTCTCTGAGAAACTCACTGTGGAGTGCCTTTATCGAATCTCTGCTCTACCCCGTGCTGGGATATAACTATCAGAATCTTACGGTAAAAAGTGTGGATGAATCGTACGAGGATAAAAAACATAGCCTGCTTCGTGAGAGTGCAATAAATAATGTAGCTGTCCATCTTGATGGCATTAACATAGAAGATAATAAGCTGACCGTACGGTGGGTTGTTACAAATAATTTCACGCAATGATAAAGATTTTTCAGTTGATTGTTTCAATCATTATTGGCACTATTTTCTCTATCGTTTCGCTTCAGGGGCAAACCGTAGACGAGATTAAGAGCAGCAGTGACGAGTACCTCTATGGCGAGGGCTTTTCAACCACCGTAGCACGTGCAGATGAAGATGCCCTTAATCAACTTATCAGTCAGATAGCTGTTACGGTAAGTAACGAGATTGTTAGCCACATCAATGAAGGTGCAGAAGGGGAAAACTCAAGCACATTTAGCCAAGTTACCAAGAGCTATACAGGAGCAACTATTACTAATACTGAGCGAATAATAATCGAGAACGAACCTGATGCACACGTCTTTCGATTTATTCGCAAGAGCGAGATTAATCGTATATTTGAGGCCAGAGAGCGTAAGATTATAGAGATGGTGCGACTTGGCGAAAAGGGGCTGAGTGAAATGAAAATTGATAACGCCCTAAAGCATTTCTATTGGGCGTATGCCCTAACCAAGAGTTTGAGATACCCAGCAGAATTACACTACATAGATCGAGAAAATATTGACCGTCAATTGATTACGTGGCTTCCTGCCAAAATCAATTCCATCTTTCACGATATTGAACTGGTTTACTGTGATGAGACTCATAGCAATGGAGGCCAATTCGAAGTTGAGGTGAAATACGCCAACGAGCCAGTTGCTTCGTTTGATTATACATTTTTCGATGGCTCTGATTGGAGCAATATTTATAGTTGTAGAAATGGGGTTGGAGTTTTAGAGTTGCGCCCGGGTGTTGACATTAGCAAGGTACAGGTCAAGTGCGAGTATCTGTTCGAGAATGAAGCAATGATGGACCCTGAGATTCAGAGCGTAATGGACCTTAGCACTCCTGTTGTATTTCGAGATGCATACATTACAGTTAGAGTAGATGCCAAGGAGGACGAAACTCGCTCAACTATATCAACTACTCCTGCAACACTCGAACAAGAAGGGGTAAAAACGGATGAACAAACTGTTGTGGGCAAAGAAAATGATGAATTATCAATGCTTGAGCGTGTTATGATTGCTCAAGATGGTGGGGATATGGTATACTCGGTAGGTGAGAAGATAGAGGTCTCAGAGGTGCAGGATACTGAATATTATATAGATATAATTTCGCAAATACGTGGCGCAATTCAGAGCAAGGATTATCAAAGCGTTAAGAAGTACTTTACAGAAGAAGGTTACGATATATTTGAGCGCTTGGTCGCGTATGGCAATGCCAAGGTTCTCTCTGCCCGGGACTTTAGTTTTATAGGTATGAACAACTCAGTAACTTGTAGAAGTATCCCGCTAAGTTTTTCATTTTCAGGCAATAAGCGCACCTTTATCGAGAACATTTCGTTTACCTTTGACCAGGCGAGAAAGATTAACAACCTAACCTTTTGTCTTGACCACGAGGCTCAGAGTCGTATTGCAGCAATCGAGCAATGGGATGAGAGTTCTCGTTACTTGATTATCAACTTTTTGGAGAACTATAAAACTGCCTACGCTCTAAAACGAATTGATTACTTACGTCATATTTTTGCAGACGATGCTTTGATAATCACCGGCAGAGTTTTAGTTCCGATCAAGAAGAGCGACCTTGATGTTAACTACGAACCCCAATCTACGATACGCCTCACAAAGCAGACCAAGGAGCAATATATGAGTGGACTTGAGCGTGTTTTTGCCTCGAATCAATATGTAAATCTGAAGTTTTCAGGCACCGATGTAGTCAAATACGGCAAGGGTGGTGAGGTTTATGGCATACAACTCAAACAGGACTATTACTCTACCTATTATGGCGATTCGGGATATCTGTTTCTTATGGTTGATCTCAACGATATTCACCGTCCGGTTATACACGTGCGAACTTGGCAAGACTCTCAAGATGTTGACTTTGGCATTATTAATCCACATATGTTTTAACATATAGTTTTTTATGCATCACATCCTGTGCTCTTTTGATATAGGTAGAGCTTTGCAGATCTTCGACTAACCGTTTTATTATCGTCTCTAAAGTCTGTTCTACTGTCATCGTATGCTCATAATATATTTTATGTAAGATACCCTGACGTATAGGTTGTCACTTACTGCAACCTTTGTGATTTTTTTCTATTTTGGAGCAAGCTACCCAATGCGGGTGTCCGACGCCCCACGAGGGCACTTCGAGACCCTTAGAGCAAACTAAC
>CAYJMA010000023.1:0-18874 GCA_964371475.1 uncultured Rikenellaceae bacterium
AAAAGGTGGCGACCGTCCGCATTTGGATCTTTTGTAGGCAAAAGACGTACGACTGAGGGAGTCCAAAGAGTCAACGTAAGTTGGCGGACATCACTTCTGCTAACAATTGTAGAAATCTCCCTGCTTGTCGCTATATTTCCCTGCTTCTCAACAAAAAAAATAAAAGTGGGGGTATAAGCCGAGTTCTGTCTTGAACTGTCATTTATCTATGGCGGACATCACTGCCACACCTACATTTAGCAACCTACCCTCCGTCCTTTCGGGCGAGTAACCCTCATTGGCCTTCGCTGAAGACGCAGTGAACGGTATATTTGGTCTTGCAACCCATAGCCTGGTACCCAACAAGTGTGTTACCACACTGTGGCGTGGGCTCTTACCCCACGTTTTCACCTTTTCCGCTACACGATATCGGCAACGGTAGTTATTCTCTGTTACCTACGGCAGGAGCTCACACCCCTCTTGTACTTTCGCAAGTATGGCACTCTATGTTGCTCGGACTTTCCTCCCTGTCTAACTTTTGTTGACACGGCGACAGTTTCCCCCACTTTTTTCGTATCTTTGTGGCGTAAAGATATGAAAAATTTTATAGATATAAATAACTTCGATTACCACCTACCCCAAAACGCCATTGCTAAGTACCCGTCAGGGGAGCGTGGAGGCTCTAAACTACTGCTGTACAAAGAAGCACAGATAGAGGACCATACCTTTGATGCCTTAGCCGACCTAATACCAACAAATGCACTGCTGGTCTTCAACCAAACACGCGTAGTTCGCGCACGCATTGTTATGCACAAGGATAGTGGTGCTCGTATTGAGATCTTCTGCCTCGAACCACACACACCGGCAGACTACGAACGTGCCTTTAGTGCAAAGGGATCATCAAGGTGGAGGTGTATGGTGGGCAATGCCAAGAGGTTCAACACAACGCTGCGGAGCTCGGATGGGAGCTTTAGAGCAACTAAGATCACGTCCGAGATAGTCGAATTTGAGTGGGACAGCAACGAAACATTTGGCGAGATACTCGAAAAGCTCGGCAAAACCCCTATCCCACCATACCTTAACCGCCCCAGCGAAGAGATAGACTCCACGCGCTATCAGACAACCTATGCCGAGATAGATGGTTCGGTTGCCGCGCCAACGGCAGGACTACACTTCACACCACAAATATTGGAGCAAATTCCCAACAAAGCCTTTGTTACTCTTCACGTCGGAGCAGGCACGTTTCTGCCGGTCAAGGAAGAAAATGCAGCCGACCATACTATGCACTCCGAGGTATTTGATGTTGATATAGAGACGGTTGGACGGTTAGCCCAGCACCAAGGCAATATTGTAGCAGTGGGTACTACCTCGCTTCGCACGATCGAGAGTCTTGCCATTCTTGGCGGACGAATCATAAATGGAGGCACGCCCTATGAGCCGGTCGGTCAGTGGGAGCGCTATACGACTCACTCCATCAAGGCTCTCTATGACTATATGAGTGAGCATAACCTCTCCCGATTGGTTGGATCCACGCAGATTATGATCACCCCAAGCTATGATCTCTCAACGATTTGTGCCCTTATCACCAACTTTCACCAACCAAAAAGCACACTTCTTATGTTGATTTCGGCAGTAGTGGGTTCAAGGTGGAGGGAGATCTATGCTCACGCCCTGGATAACGAATATAAGTTTTTGAGCTATGGTGATAGCTCACTATTGATTAGATAAAGGATGTTTCTACCAACGAGTATAAAGGAGGTTCGTGCCCTTGGGTGGGACTACATAGATGTTATTCTCTTTAGCGGCGATGCGTATGTTGATCATCCTTCGTTTGGTGCGGCAGTCATCGGTCGGTCGTTGGAGGCAGCTGGCTACCGAGTAGCTATCGTGCCTCAGCCCAACTGGAGGGATGATCTACGAGATTTTAAGAAGCTCGGCGCACCGAGACTCTTCTTTGGAGTATCGGCAGGGGCTATGGACTCGATGGTTATGCACTACACTCCCACTGGACGGTTACGCTCCGATGATGCCTACACTGCCGGGGGGGCGCACGGCGCACGACCAGACTATCCGTCGATTGTGTACACCAACATTCTTAGGGAGTTGTATCCCGATTCACTCATTTTTGTGGGCGGAATTGAGGTATCTCTCAGGAGATTTACACACTATGACTTTATCGAGAAGAGGTTATTGCCATCGTTTGCCGTAAAGAGCAGTGCCGATGCCGTGGTGTATGGTATGGGCGAGAGGGCAGTTGTGGAGCTTGCCCGAGCGGTTGAAAGTGGTGAGTCGTGGAGAGATCTACCTCAGATTGCATATTACAGCTCCGAGATGCCCTCAGATGAAGATAGTATAGTTTTACATAGTTTTGAGCAGTGCGTGCGTTCGAGGAGGAGTTTTGCTGAGAATTTCGTTGAGATCGAACGGCAGAGTAACCGTGTTTTGGCTCAAAGAATGGTAGAGCCACACGGCGATGGTTTCGTGGTGGTCAATGCTCCCTACCCGACCTTTACCACTGAGGAGTGCGACAAGACCTATTCGTTGGCCTATGAGTATGGTCCAGCTCCGAGGTATAGAGGTAAGACGATATCGGCGTGGGATATGATCAAACACTCGGTGAATATCCACAGGGGGTGCTATGGTGGGTGTAGTTTTTGCGCTATTTCGATGCACCAAGGGAAGTTCATAGCGAGTCGGAGTGCGGAGTCTATTGTGGCGGAGGTAGAGAGGATGGTGGGGCGAGATGATTTTCGAGGCACGATTAGCGATATTGGAGGGCCATCTGCCAATATGTGGCATAGTGCAGGTAGTGATACTCAGAGGTGTAGGAGGTGTAGCAGGGCATCGTGCCTAACTCCAGTTAGGTGTACCAATCTGCGAGTGGAGCACGATAAATTATTGGAGCTATACCGTAGGGTGCGAAGTGTTGATGGCGTAAGGCACCTCTTCGTGGGTAGTGGCATTCGCTATGATATGATTGACTATCGGGGGGAGAGGTATTTTGAGGAGGTTGTTCGTCACCACACAAGCGGTCGATTTAAGGTTGCACCCGAACATACCGAAGATCACGTCGTGGAGTTGATGCGCAAGCCTCGCTGGGAGAAGTACTTGGAGATGGAGCGCGAGTTTTTAAGGGTTTGCAAGCGGTATGATTTGCCGTACGTTATTGTTCCCTACTTTATCTCTGCACATCCGGGGTGTAGCAACAAAGATATGGAAGCATTAGAGTCTAAGACGAGATCTGTGCGCACCGACCAAGTTCAGGACTTTACCCCTACGCCAATGACCCTCAGCTCAGTTATGTTCCACACAGGGGTTGACCCGTATAGCGGTGCGGAGCTATATATTGCTCGCACGAAGGAGGCAAAGAATAGACAGAAATCATATTTTTTTGACAAAAAAAGGGGCGGAAAAAAGTATTGATAACGCAAAATGCGTTATCTTTGGAGTTTTTAAGTGCTATTGAACTATTATGGCAGAAAAGAGTTACAAAGAGAGAAAACGAGAGGCCGAGAAGCGCGCCACGGCAGATGAACTAAATGCTGTTAGTCGACAAGTTGGTCACCACCCCCCACAAGCCATCGAGCTTGAGGAGGCAGTGCTTGGTGCCATAATGCTTGAAAAGGATGCGCTGCTAAACATCCAAGGTTTGCTCTCCTCAGATTCGTTTTATCACGATGCACACCAGCTTATCTTTGCTGCAGCCATCCAACTATCCAATGATATTCAACCCGTCGATCTATACACCGTTGGCGAGCAACTCAAACGCTCGGGACACCTCTCGGCAGTTGGAGGTATGGCGTACCTTACGGAGCTAACACAGCGTGTGAGCTCTGCCACGCACCTCGACTACCACGCAAAGATTGTTGCTCAGAAACATATCCAACGTCAGTTGATCACCGCTTCGACACAAATTCAAAGAGATTCGTTCTCCGATGAGCTCGATGTCGATGAGCTTGTGAATCGCGCCGAGCGTGCAATTTTTGAGATTGCCGAAGGTAACGTCCGAAGGGATATCCAGGACAGCGCAAGCATCGTGGTCAAAGCGATGCAGATAATCGAGGAGGCTGGCAAAAAACCCGATGGTATGACTGGTGTTCCCACTGGTTTTACCGATATCGACAACCTAACCTTGGGTTGGCAACCCTCCGATTTGGTGATAATCGCAGCTCGTCCATCTATGGGTAAGACCGCTTTTGTGCTTAGTATGGCACGCAACATTACGGTCTTGCATAACAAGGCCGTTGCCTTCTTCTCGCTTGAGATGAGCGCCACGCAACTCATCACTCGACTCCTTATCGGTGAGAGTGAGCTCGATTCAAAGAAGCTGAAGTCCGGTAAGCTATCACCCGATGAGTGGAAGTTGCTTGAGAATTCTGCCCGACATCTGTCGAAAGCTCCCCTATATGTGGATGATACTGCCGCTCTGTCTATCTTCGAGTTTCGTTCGAAGGCTCGCAGGCTAAAGCTCAACAGCAATATAGAGCTTATCATAATCGACTACCTACAACTTATGACAGCAGGTACGGCAGATTCGAGAGGAAATCGAGAGCAAGAGGTTGCTCTAATATCTCGATCGTTGAAGGCCATTGCCAAGGAGTTGGACGTGCCCATTATCGCCCTTTCGCAGTTGAATCGATCGGTAGAGTCTCGTGCCGGCACGAAACGCCCACAGCTCAGCGACCTTCGAGAATCTGGCGCTATCGAACAAGATGCCGATATTGTTGCCTTTATTCACCGCCCTGAGTACTACGGACTAACGGAGAATGAGGGCGGAATACCAACTCCTGGGCTTGCCGAAATTATCTTTGCCAAGCACCGTAACGGTGAGGTTCGAGACGTGCTGCTACGCTTCCGCAACGAACAAGCGAAGTTTGTCGATTGGCAAGAGACAGGATTCTCCACCATCTCCTCTACGATCAGTAGCGGCGGCACAACATATCAGACTGTTGACTCCGCATCGTTTAACAACTCACCGGACTCCACCGAAGGTCTCGACGCACTGAGCGCGTCGCAGGGGCGAGTTGTGATGAAACCAAACCAAGACTTTGACACCACAAACAATGATCCTGCTCCGTTCTAAAGTTTTTATAATCATTATTATAGCTCTTTGTTCATCGCATCAGAGTTTCGGCTCAGTTGCCGACACATCCTACTCGACGTATGGAGATTCCGAGAAGATACGGCAGAGGTTCAACCCCGTCTATGGCAGTGAGAAGGAGTCGAACGAAATTATTAGCTTCATAGCCAGCAATCTTGTGGTGGAGTTGGAGCCCCGTCAGCTAAAGATGCTCAATGGCTACCTTGTGCTAAACTTTATGATAGATACGTTGGGGCATATCGGAGATTTCAGAGTTACGAAGTCCTACAATCAGTGGGTGGACTATGCCATTCTCGGAGCAATGACCAAACTACCTGAGTGGGGAGTTATCCCACGGCACAAGGGCGAGAAGACATCGAAGAGGCACCAAATAGTCTTTACCTTTGGTTCGTATGTCAAGGGATCTGAGACCTATGGATTCCAAGGTGATGCTGTCGACAGAAACATACAATCGCAGATAAACGAACAACGAGAGGCTCACTTTGCAAAGATCAAAGAAGAGGAAGAGCGGTGGGAGTCCTTTACCGATGATAATGGTGTCATTAGGTATGACACCAAGGAGGGACTCAAAGACAATCAGACGATCCTTATGCCAAACGATCCGCTCGATCCAACCAACCAACCTCCGCAAACTCCAACCATTACAATTACCGAGCAGTAGTAGTTTTTATTGGGGGGCGAGGGGAAGAAGAAGAAGAAGAAGAGGTGATACTCGTATGGGGTGTGGGTGCACTGTTAATTCTCACCTCACGGGTCTACACACTCTGCCTGTAATTGCTATGCTACTTTGTCACATTGATTGTTGAGTGATAGGTAGAAAAAAACGCGTAATGGATTTCAGTATGGTCGGTTAATCATATTTTTTTTGTATTTTTGTGGTTTTAACAGTGCCAAAATATAAATAATGGGAAATATAGTAGCAATCGTAGGTCGCCCGAATGTAGGCAAGTCAACACTTTTTAATCGTCTTGTGGGTGCTCGCCAGGCTATAACCGATGCCACAGAGGGTACAACTCGTGATCGTCACTACGGCACAACGGACTGGAATGGTCGCACCTTTACGGTCATCGACACTGGAGGGTTTACGGTTAATTCCGAAGATATATTTGAGCGCGAGATAGTTCGCCAAGTAGGCATCGCCATTGAGGAGGCGGACGTTATAATCTTTATGGTAGACGTAGAGACCGGCATTGCCGATATTGACCAGACACTAGCAAATACTCTGCGTAAGAGTTCGAAACCTGTTATCTTGGCAGTGAACAAAGTTGATAACCACTCGCGACACTTAGACACCTTTGAGTTCTATGGTCTTGGTCTTGGCGAGCCTATATCTTTGAGTTCGATGAGTGGTAGTGGAAGTGGAGATATGTTGGATGCCGTTGTGGATGCTCTTCCAAGTGTTGAGGATGAGCAGAGGGGTGCGGAGTTGGAGATGGACGATGAGCTAATGGCTCTTCCTAAGTTTGCTATTGTTGGTCGTCCCAATGTTGGTAAGTCATCGCTGACCAATGCTCTACTTGGCGAGGATCGTAACATTGTTACTGATCTAGCCGGCACTACTCGCGATTCGATCAACAGCCGCTACAATAAGTTTGGGCACGACTTTATGCTTATCGACACGGCGGGTGTTCGCAAGAAGACTAAGGTTACCGAGGATCTTGAGTTCTATTCCGTGTTGCGCGCCATTCGCTCTATTGAGATGTGCGATGTCGCTTTTTTGGTGGTCGATGCAACAGTTGGAGTTGATGCTCAGGATATGAATATTTTTCAGCTCATTGTGCGGAATCGTAAGGGTTGTGTTGTGATTATCAACAAGTGGGATTTGATTGAGAACAAGGAGACTAACAGTGCCAGAGACTATGCCAATGAGGTTAAGCGAAAGTTGGCACCCTTTAATGACGTTCCGATACTCTTTACCTCTGCCGTTGAGAAGCAGCGTTTGATGGATATGGTCAACAAAGGTATGCTTGTATATGAGAATCGTCAGCGCCGTATTGCTACCTCAGCTCTCAACGAATTTATCTTGCCCATTATCGAGCACACTCCTCCTCCTGCCATCAAGGGGAAGTACATAAAGATAAAGTATGCCACTCAGCTTCCGACTCAGACCCCTCAGTTCGCATTTTTTGTGAATCTACCTCAATATGTGAAGGATCACTATCGCCGTTTTTTGGAGAATAAGATACGTGAAGAGTGGGATTTCACGGGCTGTCCGATGCAGATATATTTTAGACAAAAGTAGTAGATGAGAAGACAGATTATATTTAGTATAGTTATAGCCCTGCTGCTATGCTCCTCGATCGGAGCAATGGGGCAAATAGCAGGAATTAGAGAAACCTCGACGCAGGAGAAAAAAAGTAATGAAACAGAGTGGGCTGACCCACTGATTGTAGAGGTCGGCAAGGAGGCTCCACGATCTATTTTTATGAGCTACGATAATGGACTCGTTGCCCGAGAGTTTGACCACACAAAGAGCGTTAACTATATACCGCTCAACGGTAAATGGAAATTCAAATACTACGATAACCATAATTCCTCAAACTCCGAGAAGTATAACAATACCGATTGGGACACTATCACCGTGCCGGGCAACTGGCAGCGACAAGGATATGGAGTACCTATATATACCAACTCTACCTACGAATTCTCTCCCTCGAACCCCACACCACCACACCTCCCAAATGAAATCCCACTGGGTCTCTATCAACGTGAATTCTTTATACCACTTGGAACACTCGACCGAGATGTCTTTCTGACCTTCGACGGCATCAAAGGTGGCGCAACAATCTATATCAACGACAAAAAGGTTGGATACAGCGAAGATAGTAAAAGTAGAGCCGAGTTTCTAATCAATGACTACATTAAATTTGGTGATAACACCCTCCGTGTGGAGGTTATGCAATGGAGCACGGGCAGCTACTTGGAGTGCGGAAACTTTTGGAGACTATCGGGTATAGAGCGCGATGTCTTTATATGGAGTCAACCCAAAGCACGAATAGATGACTTTAGGGTGGTGGCAACGCTCGACTCGACATACACCAACGGAGTGTTTGATCTTCAGATTGCTCTAAAAAACAGCTTCGTACTCCCAACAGGATATATGCAAGTGTGGTATGAACTCGAGGATAGTAGCGGTAACCTTGTGGACTACTCGTACAAAGAGATGGAGATGGGAGGTAACTCAGTAGATACGGTTCGTTTTGATCGAGAATTACCGAACGTGAAGAAGTGGAGTGCAGAGACTCCGAACCTATACACACTGGTGCTAAAGATCAAAAAGGATGGTCGTTTTGACCAATACGTAAGCACAAAGATAGGATTTCGCACAAGTGAGATACGAGGTAATGACTTTCTTATCAATGGTAAACGAGTGCTCATCAAAGGTGTTAACTATCACGAACACGACGAGATCACGGGGCACTACCTCAGTGAAGAGACCATTGTAAGGGATATGGAGCTAATGAAGCAGGCGAACGTTAATGCTATTCGCACGAGCCACTACCCCCAAGGTCGTAGGTTCTATGAGCTTGCCGATCGGTACGGATTTTATGTGGTGAGTGAGGCAAATATCGAGAGCCACGGTATGGGCTATGATAGTCGCAAGGGTGGCACGCTTGCCAACAATCCTGAGTGGTTGAATGCCCATATGGAGCGTACCGAAAATATGTACGAACAGCTGAAGAACTACCCCTGTGTGGTTATCTGGTCGCTGGGCAATGAGGCAGGCAATGGATACAATTTCTATAAGACGTATCAGTATCTAAAAGGTATTGATACTCTTCGCCCGGTGCAGTATGAGCGCGCCGAGTTGGAGTGGAACACAGATATATTTTGCCCGATGTACCCTTCAGCACAGTGGTTCAAAGATATGGCAGGTACTCAAACCGATCGTCCTGTCATAGTTAGCGAGTATTCACACGGTATGGGAAACTCAAATGGAGCTCTATGCGAGATGTGGGAGGCAATCTACTCGTCGAACAACCTCCAAGGAGGATTTATATCGGACTGGGTCGATCAAGGACTGTTGGAGTTCAATGAAGACAGTACAGACATTACGTGGTACTATGGCGGAGACTATGGCGAGGGTATGCCCTCGGACGGAAACTTCCTTGCCAATGGCTTGGTGAGTGCAGACCGTACGCCACACCCTGCCCTTTTGAGTGAGGTGAGAAAAGCGTATCAATACATAGATTTCGATAGCGTTGACCTCGACAAAGGACTCTTTAGAGTGACCAATCGGTATGACTTCGATTCGCTAAGTAAGTTCAATATCACCTATGAAGTGAAGGAGGGTTCAAAGAAGCTCGGTAGCGGCACACTAAAGCTATCGCTCGCCCCGGGAGAGAGTAGCGAGATAAGCGTTGGTAGCCTTGAGAATAGTTCGGGACATTACAGATACATTGATTTTTCGGCTCGACTGAAGCAAAAAGATGGCTTGCTTGACAAAGGTTATGAAGTTGCCAGCGAGCAGTATACAATTGCCCCCGGTGGCGAAAAACAGAAGTACTCCTCCCCATCGCGAGCAAAGATAACTATCGATCAAGGAGAAGAGAGTATCGATCTGAGTAGCAACTACTTTTTAATATCATTTGACAAGTTCAGTGGGTTTATGACCTCGTATAATGTTGGTGGCGAACAGATGATTGCAGATAGCCTTGGTCTACGCCCAACATTCTGGCGAGCACCCACCGACAATGACTACGGAGCTGATCTGCCAAAGGAGATGGAGATGTGGCGCAACCTTGGCGATCGACTTGTTGCCTCGGTGGTTACCGTTTCAGAAGATAACGGCACCACCCCAACCGTTACTGTACGCTACGACCTTGCCCAAGAGATGACCCTTACCATTGTCTATACCATATATAACAGTGGGGTGGTTAAGGTGTCGTATGACTTCGAGGGAGATGGCAGCAGTGGTGAGCCGCTCTATATCCCACGCCTTGGAATGAGGATGCGCATACCAGCCAAGTACTCAACGCTTGAATACCTTGGTCGTGGTCCTCAGGAGAACTACATAGATAGAAGATCTGGCACCAAGGTTGGACTCTACCGATCCTCTACCCTCTTAGAGGCGTTCGACTATATACGCCCCCAAGAAACAGGACACCATACCGATAGTGAATTTTTGAGCCTTACTCATAGTGGTAGAAGCGGTATTGCTGTTGTGGCACAGGGTAGCACGATGGAATTTAATGCTCTGAGCAACTCGATCGAGGATTTCGATGCCGAGGGCGCAGGTTCAAAGCATCACCCATATCAGTGGCACAATTTTTCGAGCGATGAGCCCCAAAATCCCGATGAAGCCTATGGCACTACCCCTCGCCATACGCATAGCTGGGACATCAAGCCTCGTCCATTTGTAGAGCTCATAGTAGATGCCGCTCATAGTGGTGTGGGTGGTGAGAATTCGTGGGGGGCACTCCCCGAGGATAAATATCGAGTAGCGGGGTCGAAGAACTACACGTTGAGCTTCACCATCGTGCCGATAAAGAGTACAAGTGGGGCATATAGTGCTGCAAAGTATAGTTACTAAAAACATTATATTTAAGATAGATAAAATGATACTACAAACACTACTACAGATCAAGACCGTAGGGCTTGGCTCTCTGATTTTGGCAGGCGGATGGCTGATGATTCCGCTATTTTTGCTCAGTGCAATATCCATTTTCATCTTTTTCGAGAGGTGGGGTATGGTCCGCAAAGCGAGTGAAAAGGATAGCAGGTTTCTAAATAGGATTCGCGATTTGATCTATGAAGGAAAGAGACAGCAAGCCATACAGCTCTGTCGGCAGAAGAAATCTCCGATGGGTAGAATGATTGAACGTGGAGTGATGATGCTTGGTCGTCCCGTGAGCGAGATTCAGACTGCGATAGAGAATGTTGGTAATTTGGAGGTCTCTCGCCTTGAGAGTGGGTTGCCATTTCTTGCAACAGTATCTGGAGGTGCGCCAATGATTGGGTTTTTGGGCACGGTGATCGGTATGGTGCAAGCATTTATGAACATTTCCGAAGCAGGCGGAGGTATTGATATGGCACTGCTCAGCAGTGGTATCTACACCGCAATGATTACAACCGTTGCAGGACTTGTGGTAGGTATTCCTGCATATTTTGGCTACAATTTTTTGACCTCCCGTATCGAAAAGATAGTCTTCCAGATGGAGGCCAACACAATGGCATTCATAGATATTATTAACGCAGACAATAATAGATAGGATATGGCAATAAAACGAGGTTCAAAGGTCGATATCGGAGGTTCTTCAGCTTCGATGACTGACCTTATGTTTCTACTTCTGATATTTCTTATGATCGCCACAACACTGATAAACTCCAATGCCATAAAGCTCGATCTGCCAAAGAGTACGGCTCCGAGCAAGGATAAGGTTACGGTGGTTGTGTCGATTGACTCAGAGCGCCAGTTCTATGTAGGACAGAGCGTTGTGTCGCTAAGCGAGCTTGAGAGTGCTATTAAAGGCGCTATGGTCGATGCTGAGCCCAAGAGACTATCGCTTCGAGTAGATAGATCGGTACCTGCTGAAGATATCGTACTTGTTATGAACATTGCCAAGGATAACGACTATATGTTAAACCTTGCTACAAATCCAGAGTGAGAAGATTATGATTATTGAAGATAAGATAAAGGCGTACTGTGCCGAGGCGGTGCAGGCACTCTACGGTGCAGAGAGTGTGGAGCTATCGGTGAGCAAAACTCGTAAGGAGTTTGAGGGAGATTATACACTTGTTACCTTTGCGCTACTGAAGATTTCGCGCAAGAGTCCCGAGGCAACAGCCCAAGAGGTTGGGGAGTGGCTTGAGTCGAGGGTTGCAGAGGTAGAGAGTTTCAACGTCATTAAGGGTTTTTTGAACCTATCGCTTAGCGAGGATTTCTGGCGAGGTGTGCTTGTGGAGATTGCAGGTGATGGTAATTATGGCTATGGGGTAGATAGTGGTCGCACGGTGCTTGTGGAGTACTCCTCGCCCAATACCAATAAACCGTTACACCTCGGGCACGTTCGCAATAATTTGTTGGGTTATTCTGTTTCAAAGATATTGGAGGCTGCCGGCAATAGAGTTGTGAAGGTAAATCTGGTCAATGACAGAGGGATACATATTTGTAAGAGTATGGTTGCTTGGCAGATGTTTGGAGATGGGGAGACTCCAAAGAGCTCGTCAATGAAGGGCGACCACTTGGTGGGTAAGTACTACGTGGAGTTTGACAGGGCATACAAGGCGCAGATTGCAGAGTTGATCTCAGATGGCAGGAGCGAGGATGAGGCTAAGGATAGTGCTCCAATCATCGTTGCAGCGCGCGAAATGCTCCGCAAATGGGAGGAGGGTGATAGAGAGGTTGTGGAGCTGTGGAGGGTGATGAACGGATGGGTCTACGACGGTTTTGATGTGACGTATCGTGAGATGGGTGTTAATTTCGATAAGACATACTATGAGTCGGAGACCTACCTGCTCGGGAAGCAGCTTGTTGAGGATGGTCTGAGTCGTGGTGTCTTCTATCGCAGGGATGATGGTTCTGTGTGGATTGATTTAAGTAGTGATGGTCTCGATGAGAAGTTGCTGCTTCGTGCAGACGGTACGAGTGTTTATATGACTCAGGATCTTGGCACTGCCCTACTTAGGCACGATGAGTACGACTTCGATGATATGACCTATGTGGTGGGCAATGAGCAGAACTATCACTTTGATGTTCTAAAGCTTATACTTGGTAAGTTGGGTTACGCTTGGAGTGATTCGATATATCATCTGTCGTACGGTATGGTTGAGCTTCCGGCGGGTAAGATGAAGTCGAGAGAGGGTACGGTGGTCGATGCCGACGATCTTATGTCTGGTATGATCGAGGATGCACGGAAGATGAGCGCAGAACTCGGTAAGCTCGATGGGCTCAGCGAAGAGGAGAGTTATGCGATTAGTCGTATGATTGGTCTCGGCGCGCTGAAATACTTTATACTGAAGGTTGACCCAAAGAAGACAATGCTCTTTAATCCTGCCGAGAGTATTGATTTTAATGGCAACACGGCTCCCTTTATCCAGTACACCTATGCTCGGATATGCTCTTTGGGCAGGCGCGCCAAGGAACAGGGCCTTGAGGGGGTCATAGGCAGTGGTATAATGTCGAGTAGGGAGATTGTGCTTGTTAAGTTACTGAGCGACTTTGCCGGAGTACTTCAGAGTGCCGCATCTGAGCACAGTCCATCTCTGATTGCGGCGTACTGTTATGAGCTGGCAGGAGAGTACAACCGCTACTACCACGACCACCCGATTCTCAAGGATGGTGTTGATAGAGAGTCCAAGTCATTTCGCCTTGCCCTCTCAGCCGAGGTTGCAACTATGCTGCACAAAGGGATGGGATTGTTGGGCATAGATCTCCCCGAGAGAATGTAACAAGAACGTTAGTAATATAATGGAAAAAGAACAAGAAAAAATAATTAGAGGGTTTGTGAAAATGGGTATGCAATCATATGCAGCTGGGTTTTCAGATAGACATATTAGTCAAAAGGATGACCCTGACGGGACAATAAATATGAAAATACACAATGTTTTCATTTCCGCTCTCGGTTCTGATATACAATATTATGCTTCTTTAGTGCGGTCGCTAGATAGATCGCATGGCAATAAGCTTGAAAGGATGGCTATAACAATACCTGAACAATATTTTGAAGTTTACAAGTCTGTTGAAGCTGATTTGTATGAGCAACAAATAAACTTTACGGAACAGCTACTCGAAACATACAAAACACACAAACAAAAACCTAAAATAGAAGATTATGCCAAAAATATAGTTAAGGTGACAGATAGTGGTAAAAAGAGTGCTCGCCACGACAGTGACTATTATTTAATAGATAAAGACACAAATTCACACTACTTAATAGAACTGAAAATAGGAGGAGATTTAGACAATAAAAAGGCTCGTTCAGAGAAAGAAGCACTATTAGAGCAATATTTTATTCTTAAAAATAAAATAGGGTCAGATAAGAAGTTGAAAATTTATTTTGCAACTGCATATAATCGATTTGGCGAAGAGAATGACTGGAATCAAGGTCGGGTTTTGCAATTTTTTTCTAAAGATGAGCTACTTATCGGAAAAGATTTTTGGAATTTTATATGTAAATCTTCTAGAGGATATGAAGTTGTAATTGATGAGTACCGAAAAAATGCAAATATAATTATGGAAGCACTTAGCAAAATAAAATCAGTATATTTAGATGAATAAAAGAATAAATATAAATCAGGGTGATAGTAGAGAGTTAATTAAAGATATATCAGATAATTCTGTAGATTTAATTCTTACCGACCCACCATATAATCTCGGGAATTACTCAACTGGAAATATTGAACTGAAATGGCGAAGTAACATAAACAATGACCTTGCAGAATGGGATAAGGTTGATTTTGAACCAAAAGATTGGTTGAACGATTTCAAAAGAGTATTGAAACCGACTGGAAACATATTTGTTTTCACTTCGTATAATTTGTTGGGTAAGTGGCACGAAGCGTTTGATAGTCATTTTGATACTTTTCAGTTTATGGTTTGGCACAAGACAAATCCAGCACCCAAAATATTTAAAGCTGGGTTTCTTAACAGTTGTGAGTTGATTATATGTTGTTGGAATAAGAAACACACGTGGAATTTCATTTCTCAAAAGGAAATGCATAATTTCATTGAATCGCCAATATGTATGGGTGCGGAAAGACTTAAAGATCCTAAGCACCCTACACAAAAACCGATAAGTATTCTAAAAAAGATAATTTCTATAGCATCCAATGAAGGAGATGTGATTTTTGATCCCTTTATGGGAGTTGGTTCAACTGGTGTCGCCGCAATACAGATGGATAGAAACTTTATTGGAATTGAACTTGAAGAAGATTTTTACAAGGCTTCTAAGAAGAGGATCGCGTTAGAAATGCAAAATCAGAAATTTTTATAGAAAAAATAAAAGCAGCAAAAAATGTTTGAGAATTTAACCGACAAACTTGAGAAGAGTTTTAAGCTACTGAAGGGTCAGGGGCGTATCACTGAGATTAATATTGCCGAGAGTCTAAAGGATGTTCGTCGCGCGTTGATAGATGCCGACGTGAACTACAAAGTTGCCAAGAGCTTTACCGATGAGGTGAAGAAGAAGGCTATAGGTGCCGAGGTTATAAAGTCAGTGAATCCGTCGCAGATGATCGTAAAGATCGTACGCGATGAGCTTGCGACGCTTATGGGAGGCTCAGCAAGTGAGATTAACCTAAAGCCTGCACCTTCGATAATCCTAATAGCAGGTCTTCAGGGCTCGGGTAAGACAACCTTTTCTGGAAAGCTCGCCTCGATGCTCAAGAAGAAGGGTCGTGGTGTTGTGCTCATTGCAGGAGATATTTATCGTCCAGCAGCGGTCGATCAGCTGAAGATTCTCGGCGAGCAGATCGGCGTGGAGGTATATAGCGAAGAAGGGGCAAGCGATGCTGTGAGGCTTGTCGAGAGTGGCGTGAAGTGGGCAAAGGCGAAGGGTGTCAATACGATAATTGTGGATACTGCAGGTCGTCTGGCCATTGACGAGGCGATGATGAATGAGATTAGTGCCATTAAGCAGTCTATCACGCCTGCCGAGACTCTATTTGTTGTGGACTCGATGACGGGGCAAGATGCGGTGAACACTGCCAAGGAGTTTAATTCTCGATTGAACTTTGATGGTGTGGTTCTCACCAAGCTCGATGGTGATACGAGGGGTGGAGCTGCTATATCGATTCGCTCGGTTGTGGACAAACCGTTGAAGTTTGTGAGTCGTGGCGAGAAGATGGAGGATTTAGATGTGTTTCATCCCGAGCGTATGGCAGATAGGATTCTTGGTATGGGTGATATCGTATCATTGGTGGAGAGGGCTCAGGAGCAGATCAACGACGAGGAGGCAGCACGCCTCGAAAAGAAGTTTAGGCGTAATGAGTTTAACTTCGAGGATTTTCTGAAGCAGATTTCTCAGATCAAGAAGATGGGCAATATCAAGGACATTGCCTCTATGCTTCCTGGTGTTGGGAAGGCTCTTCGTGGTGTTGATATGGACAACTCTATATTTACGCAGACCGAGGCTATCATACAGTCTATGACTCCGTATGAGAGGCATAATCCAGCGTCTCTTAATCCTTCACGCAAGCAGCGCATAGCCAAGGGATCAGGTTGTGAGGTAGCCGATGTAAATAGGCTTATCAAGCAGTTCGAGCAGATGCGCACGATGATGAAAGGAGCGCTTACTGGCAAGATGCCTGGGGTAATGAAACGCAGATAGATATTTTATAGAGTATTAATATAATAGCACAACAAAAGATAGGCGATGAACATAATTGATGGCAAGGCCGTAGCGGCTAAGGTAAAGGAAGAGATTAGAAAAGAGGTAGAGATGATGAATGCACGTGGTGAACGCCCTCCGGGGTTAGTTGCCATTCTTGTGGGAGACGATGGTGCGAGTAGGACATATGTAAATGCCAAGGAGAAGGCGTGCGAAGAGTTAGGGTTCTACAGTGAGGTGTTGCGATTAAGCGGCGAGATCAGCGAAGAGGAGTTGCTAGATGAGGTGGCAAGATTGAACAAGGATCAAAGAGTGGATGGGTTCATAGTTCAGATGCCGCTGCCACGCCATATCGATGAGCAGAAGATTATTGAGGCTATTGACCCCAGCAAGGATGTGGATGGTTTCCACCCGGTGAACGTAGGTAAGGTAAGCCTTGGTTTGCGCCCGGCTTTTGTGAGTGCAACGCCTGCAGGTGTTATGGAGCTGCTGAGGCACTATGAGATCGAGACCAGTGGTAAGAATTGTGTGGTGATAGGTCGTAGTAATATTGTTGGTCGTCCGATGAGTATCCTGCTGAGCGAAAAGGGTGTGGACTGTACCGTCACGCTGGTTCATTCTCGCACTAAAGATATTGCAAAGATTTGCCGTGAGGCTGATATTATTGTAGCGGCACTGGGAATTGCTGAGTTTTTGAAGGGAGATATGGTCAAGGAGGGTGCTGTTGTCGTTGACGTTGGGATAACCAGGGTGGATGACTCAACGAAGAAGAGTGGCTTTAGGTTGCTTGGTGATGTATGCTGGTCGGAGGTTGCACAGAAGTGCTCGTATATCACACCTGTACCAGGGGGTGTCGGGCCAATGACTATTGTTAGTTTGATGAAAAACACATTACTTGCCCGTCAACTGAAGAGGTAGAATTTATTTTATAACTGTGGATTAGATATCTCCGTATATTGTTTGTTTTATGGTAAGGTATATCTCGGGTGGAGCTAACATTATGATTGTAGTCTCGCGAATAAAATCGGTAAGACGAGTATAGTTGCACCTAATATCCTCAAAATCATTAAGGTTAATAGCTGTCATAACCACTCGTTGACACCTCGCCACGGCGCACTGCTCTACATCCCACTCGCCGCCAAAAACCACCTCGCAAATTATGCCCTCTACCAACTCAACGAGATCGCACTCTTTGATCTTAGAAAAGTCACCATTGCAATAGCTTGGCAGTTGAGGTTCTCTGTCTCTAAAATCGTATGGTATTAGATTGTCGGTATTGATTTTCGCTGACATTCTCTTTTTTATTTGTAGTTAAACGGTAAAAAAGGGTCAGCGTAAAAGCATCAAAAAAAGGGATTTCGCCTGACCCGTTACGCTTCACCTACAAGGGCAGTGGGTGCACTAACACTCCACACGGGGGTACAAAACCCCCAGTATAGAGTACAAGCGTTTAGAATATTCACTTGTATATTAGGCGGTTGTCCCACCCTTGTAGGTATTAAAGCGTTCTGCAAAGATATCAAAAAAAAGCGACTTCACAAAAATTGCAACGTCGCAAATAAATTCAGTAATAAGACACCAGGCTATTATAACTATACCCTTAATATAACTCCCATTATATGCAAGGGAAGATTTTTGCAATCTAATGAAAATGTTCTACCTCATAGGGTATTTGAGTCTTAGATATCTCCGTATATTGTTTGCTTTATGGCAAGGTATATATCGGGTGGAGCTAACATTATGATTGTAGTCTCGCGAATAAAATCGGTAAGACGAGTATAGTTGCACCTAATATCCTCAAAATCATTAAGGTTAATAGCTGTCATAACCACTCGTTGACACCTCGCCACGGCGCACTGCTCTACATCCCACTCGCCGCCAAAAACCACCTCGCAAATTATGCCCTCTACCAACTCAACGAGATCGCACTCTTTGATCTTAGAAAAGTCACCATTGCAATAGCTTGGCAGTTGAGGTTCTCTGTCTCTAAAATCGTATGGTATTAGATTGTCGGTATTGATTTTCGCTGACATTCTCTTTTTTATTTGTAGTTACACGGTAAAAAAGGGTCAGCGTAAAAGCATCAAAAAAAGGGTTTCGCCTGACCCGTTGCGTTACACCACATAAGGCAGTGGGTGCATTAACACTCCACACAGGGGTACGAAACCCCATTATAGAGAATCAAACATAATGCCTTATGCTTGACTATAAGACAGGTTTCCCCTGCCTTATGTGTTATGTAACGCACTACAAATATATCAAAAAAACGACAAAATAGCAATTTTTACGAATTTGCACAGCAGGTTATCAATTTTGCTTCACTCTTTGTCGCAGATTATATGCCAATGATGGCTATAGGGTGGTGAGATAGAGGACGGATAGTCTGTTAGGGTTGGAAAGATTCGCAGGGTGCTGAGGTTCTATGGTTGGTTTCAGGTAAATTATAGTAGGTAGTCAAAAGTTTTGATTTCACTTTTTCCGCAGATTAAAGCTGTAAATGCGACACTTTGTTCTTTTGTTTGTT
>CAYJMA010000024.1:0-18554 GCA_964371475.1 uncultured Rikenellaceae bacterium
CGTGGTGCAGGGCGAGGTGTAGATCTCGGTGTACGCCGTATAATTAAAAAAAATTCATCGTGGAGCGACGATAATGAGGAGGAGAAGGAGGAGGAGGGTCCGCTCTTTGGAGGTCGAAGTCGAGGAGTTAGAGCAGCAGAGTCTCAACCTCGAACAAAGAGCTCTACAACGGCAAGGTTTCCCAAACAGCCAACCAAGGAGCAGAGCTCAAGAGTGCCTATAAGCCCACCAGGTGCAAGGTCAACGGCAAAGAGTAGCAGCTCTAAAGTGAAGAAGAAGAGTGCTACGAAGCCTCCAAAAGCAGAGAGCGAGCTCCATATATGGTTTGCTCTGATTTTGTTGTTTGTGGCAGTGCACCTCTTCTTGAGTTGTATGTCATACTTGATCTACTGGGAGCAGGATGCAAACGTTGCGTACTTTTCGAAGTATTTTGCAGGCGAGATAAGCAGTGTTGAGAATTGGGGGGGGAAGATAGGAGCTGTACTCTCAAATTTCATTATGGGTGCGTGGCTTGGTATAGCAGGATTGTTGCTTCCGTTGTACTTGGCAATGTGGGGCTTGAGACTCCTGAGGCTACCCACGCTGCGTTTCAAGAAGTCGATGGCGGCAACCCTTGCAATAATGTTTTTGATGTCGCTATCCCTGGGGCATTTTTATGGATATGATGTAGAGATTTTTGGTAGCGGTTTGGGTGGCGAGTCTGGGATCTATGTAGCCGAGTGGTTTGAGCGTATGATTGGCTTCGAGGGAACGACCGTACTACTACTCTTTTTGAGTGTTGGGCTTCTCTGTTATGCAAATATGAGGGTGATACGTCTGGTGAGTCGATATGTGAAGAACTATTTGGAGAGCCGATCGAGGCGTAAGATAGAGTCGAGACTTCGAATGGAGCGTATGGCACGCATTGAAAGGGAGCGTCGCGAGGTTCAGCGCCAGCTCTATGCCGAGCAGTATCGAGTGCGACAGGAGGAGATGGAGCGTGAGGCAGGAGGAGGAGGTGGTGGACCAACCAGGGTTGTGCAGCCAGCCAGTGCAGTTCAAAACCCACTGTCGGATAAGTATACTCCGAGTGAGAATTTAATAGCACTCGAAGGTGGTATTTGGGGATATTGTTATGGATATGGCGAAGATGGATCTCCGCTCTATTGGTATTTTGATAGAGCAGAGTGGATGTCAACGTATGTTGCGGTGGAGCGTGATTCACTGCATAGTTCGAGTAGTAGCGCCTCTAAGCCTGAGGAGCAAGACATCATCGAGCTCAGAGATATGGGTGCAGGTGTGGAGGATCAGAGTGTAGAGAGAGATGGGAGCAGTGGTGATATTGTCTTTACCATAGAGCAAACTCAGGAGGCTACCTCCGTTGCAACACCTCCTTCACAAACGACCACCGTACCACCACCTGGAGTTGACTTCGAGGTAGCTGGCAAGGGCGAGGAAGAGACCGTGAGTGCACGAGAGCTCGACACACTTAAGCTCTATGACCCCACTGCCGAACTTCCGTCATACCGCAAACCGACAGTTGATCTGTTGCAGGATCATAGTCGCAAGGTTGAGGTTACAGCCGAGGAACTTAATGCCAATAAGGATAGGATCGTCCACACGCTACTGACCTTTGGAATAAAGATAGATAGTATAAAGGCAACGATTGGTCCAACCGTTACGCTCTATGAAATAGTGCCAGCACCGGGAGTTAGAATCAGCAAGATCAAGAACCTGGAGGACGATATTGCCCTTACACTATCGGCACTCGGAATTCGTATCATCGCCCCCATTCCCGGTAAAGGAACGATCGGTATTGAGGTGCCCAACAGAGACAAGGAGACTGTTTCTATGCACTCGGTTATTCGCTCTGCGAGGTTTCAGGATATCAGAGCTGAGCTGCCGATAGCTCTCGGCAAGACGATTCAAAACGAGACCTTTGTCTTCGACCTTGCAAAGATGCCTCACTTGCTTGTAGCTGGTGCAACGGGTCAGGGTAAGTCGGTAGGTTTGAATGCTATTATAGCGTCGTTGCTCTACAAGAAGCACCCTTCGGAGTTGAAGTTCGTGCTTGTAGACCCAAAGAAGGTGGAGCTTACGTTGTATTCGAAGCTAGAGAAGCACTTTTTGGCAAAGATGGAGGGCGAAGATGAAGCCATTATCACCGACACGCAGAAGGTGGTCTATACGCTCAACTCACTGTGCAAGGAGATGGACAGTCGCTATGATCTGCTGAAGATGGCGCAAGTCCGCAACATTGTGGAGTACAACGAGAAGTTTATCCACCGGAGGTTGAATCCCGAGAAGGGACACCGGTACTTGCCCTACTTTGTTGTAATCATAGATGAGTTTGCCGATCTTATAATGACAGCAGGTCGTGAGATAGAGACCCCAATTGCTCGTATAGCACAGCTTGCTCGCGCAGTTGGCATACACCTGATCATTGCCACGCAGCGTCCGACGACCAATATCATTACGGGTGTTATCAAAGCAAATTTTCCTGCACGTGTGGCATTTCGAGTAACCTCGATGATAGACTCTCGCACGATACTCGACACTCCAGGCGCCAACCAACTAATCGGTCGAGGAGATATGCTTGTATCTACCGGTAGTGAGATGACTCGCGTTCAGTGCGCCTTTATCGACACACCTGAGGTTGACGATATTACGAACTATATATCACAGCAGCGAGGATACATCAGCGCGTATGAACTCCCCGAGTATGCACCCGAGGGAGAGACCTCAAGCAAGGATGTTGATATGGGTAAGAAAGATGCTCTCTTTGACGAAGTGGCACGCTTTGTGGTGGATAGCCAGACAGGTTCGGCATCAACCATTCAGCGTAGATTTGCCATAGGCTTTAACCGAGCGGGTAGGATCGTAGATCAGCTTGAGGCGGCAGGTATCGTCGGTGCTGGAGTTGGCAATAAACCAAGGCAGGTTCTGATTCAAGACCCAGTGTCGCTTGAGAATATTATTAGTGGACAGAATTAACAAAAATAACGAATAAAGACAATGCAAAAAGTATTACTTATGATTTTGGACGGTTGGGGCAATGGCGACCATACCGCAGCAGATGCAATTTTTAGTAACAATCCAGAGTATATCAACTCTCTGATGGCACAGTATCCGACCTCGGAGCTCCGCACCGATGGAGAGAATGTCGGACTTCCCGAGGGTCAGATGGGCAACTCAGAGGTCGGTCACCAAAACATCGGAGCAGGACGTATTCTCTATCAAGATCTTGTGAAGATCAACAAAGCGATCAAGGAGGATACTCTGCGTCATAATGCAGAGGTGGAGGCTGCTCTGAGTTATGCAAAGCAGAGTGGGTGTTCGGTTCACTTTTTAGGACTTGCCTCACACGGTGGTGTGCACTCCTCGCTCGACCACCTCTATGCACTAACGCACCTTTGTAAAGAGAGTGGTATTGAGCGAGTCTATACGCACTGCTTTATGGATGGCAGGGACACAGATCCAATGAGCGGAAAGGACTTTGTAGCAGAGATTGAGAGGGAGGCGTACGGCAAGGTTGCCTCGGTGATAGGTAGATACTATGCAATGGATAGAGATAAGCGATGGGAAAGGGTAAAGGAGGCCTATGATCTGCTTGTTGGTGGAGTTGGTGTTGAGGCAAAGAGTGCCACCGAGGCGATTCAAGCCTCGTATGATGCTGGAGTTACCGATGAGTTTATCAAGCCAATAATTATTGACAAAGAGGGTGTAATACGTGCAAATGACGTGGTTATATTCTACAACTATCGCAATGATCGTGCAAAGGAGCTAACCATTGCACTGACTCAGGAGGATATGCCACAGAGTGGTATGCACACCCTTCCGTTGTACTTCTGTACGATGACTCCGTATGATTCGTCGTTTGAGGGGTTGCACATTCTCTTTAACAAGGAGAATGTAGCCAATACCCTTGGCGAGTATATATCGTCTCAAGGTCTTACGCAGTTGCGCATAGCCGAGACCGAGAAGTTTGCTCACGTAACGTTTTTCTTCAACGGTGGGCAAGAGGAGCCATTTGAAGGGGAGAGTCGCATACTTGTTCCATCGCCCAAGGTTGCAACTTATGACCTAAAGCCAGAGATGTCGGCACCTGAGATTACCGAGAAACTTGTCGTAGAGCTTAACAAAGGAACAGAGAGTTTCATCTGTTTGAACTTTGCAAATGGTGATATGGTTGGTCATACGGGGGTCTATGATGCAATATCACAGGCAGTAAAGACGGTCGATAGATGCGTGAAGGAGGTTGTGGAGACTGCACGCCGCAATGGATACACGGTGCTGCTAACAGCAGACCACGGTAATGCCGACAACGCTCTAAATAGCGATGGTTCGCCAAATACGGCTCACTCGCTAAATCCTGTGCCCTTTGTGGTTATAAGTGATGATATTAAGAGTGTACGCAGTGGAGTGCTTGCCGATATAGCCCCCACGGTGCTAACCATTATGGGGCTTGAAATCCCTAGCGAGATGACAGGCAAATCGTTAGTGTTCTAATTTTTTTTAGCTCATAAAGTCAGGTTAAGTGTTTTGATACGCTTAGTATTATTTGCTTTTTTGTTTATGCTGTTGAATAAGAATGCTCGCATACTTAGTGTATTAAGCTTCTTTGCTCATATAGTCAGATAGGCGTTTTCATACACAGGGAATAGCCCTCCAATAGTTGTGTTTTCTGTTTTATATAGTTAAAAGCACATAGTATTGGAGACTTTTGCCCCAGAAGGTAGAGTATGCGACTGTCACTGAGATCAGTGCTTATATGATTATTGTTATTTTCCTCTTCATTCGGCGTTAAATTTTAAATTCGAGGTGATCTTAAGGCTATCTCTCATACACAAAAATTGCGCCTTGCTCAATGGTCCATATACAATATCTTCACTATTGTCAATAATATATAACTCTCTGGTAGTACTATAATTCCGAACCAATTTATACACATCATTATCATCCAACTCACGCCCCTCTGCCTTAGCCTCGGAGCGTAGTTCGATCAAGATACTTTGCCCTTTGTCTGACAAAGTATTGCGTTTAAGTAGCTCCTCTGCATCTGCATCCCTCGGCGCCCCCACCGGAGTAGCGGCAAATAGGATATACCTACTGCCGTCCCATTCCATTTCGCTCTGCAAAACATCGTCGCTACACACTATACTCGGCTGGGTAGTAGTTACAATTGTTTCACGCCCCAATGAGTCGATATAGCGAATATGACCACCATTTACTTTGTTGCATATCACATAGCTATAACCCGAGTGTATATCATATTCGTTTGAGTAGTTACCCATTCTAATTGATAGGTTGCAACTCAACAATAATAATGGCGTAAGTAATTTTAATCTTTTCATCTCTAATCTATTTATTCTCAGCACCAGCAAAAAACGCCAACTTACCTGATGTCGGCGCAGTCTTCTCTTCGACTAAATGCTCAAAGATAGACATACGATTCGTAGATTCACTCTCGATCGAGATAGTACCTCCTTTTAGGTGTGTAATAATAGTGTATTAAGTTTCTATTCGCTCATCAGTGTGCATCCTCTAAGTATCTCACCCTCTATTCTGCCGTGTACCTCAAATGTGCCGTCAGCATAGAGGGTGCCTTTGTCTGCGGTGGCTATAAACGAGCAGCTGTACCAGTTGGCAAGGTCTATGATGTTTAGCCCACAGGGAGTGTTGCACTGAGCCGAGCGGAGTGGGTTGTCGAGCGAACGCCCCACCACTCGCATCGTAGTGCTTGGCTTAAAGATGCCCCCACCTGAGGAGTAACCCTGGGAGAGCAACTCGCACATTCCATACTCGGAG
Organism: uncultured Rikenellaceae bacterium; assembly: GCA_964371475.1. Taxonomy (GTDB): domain Bacteria; phylum Bacteroidota; class Bacteroidia; order Bacteroidales; family Rikenellaceae; genus Mucinivorans. The sequence goes on from CAYJMA010000024.1 coordinate 5,788, forward strand.
TATATGGTCTCTACGCCATAGGCTTCGCATAGCAGGCGGTGTAGCTCACCTCGTTCAACCTCTTGCGAACGCCCCTTCATCCCCCCTGTTTCGAGCACAATTGACCCCTCGGGTAGCTTTACAGCCTCTCCGCTTTGCGCCTCACGTAGCAACTCAAAGGTTACTCCCCATACGATCACTCTCTCACCAGTGCATAGCTCCTGCAGCCCTCTAATCATAGTGAGAAGAGAGCTCTCGGGGCGGTAGCTCGGTAACTTTGTGATGAGTTTGTAGTCGCCTGGATCACCAAAAAACTCTCTAAAACCGCTAAGATAACTATCAATGTATAGTTGAGCCGAAGCAACATAGTGCGTTGAAGTATCCGAACTTGTAGTGCCGCTGCTGCTAAAAAGATATTGTGGTTCGCCATCTGAGCAATATATCTTTTGGGAGCGGAAAAGCTCGATCGGCATAAATGGAATCTTCTCCAAGGTATCTACCCTGCGAGGGTCAATCCCCAGAGCCTCAACATATCTACGATATGGCTCGCACCTCTCTGCCTGAAATGCAAAGGCCTCAAGTGCAACGCTCTGGAAACCATCACGATTAATAGCACTATAAATATCTAAAAAGTTTTTCATACCACAAAGGTACAAAAAGCGAATGTAAAAGTTTGCAGTTGAAAAATAAAATAGTAACTTTGAAGACCAACAAACCAGACTTTGAGTTAAATTTTAGTAACCAAAGCGATTATCAGACATATTATGAAAAAATTACAAGAATTAGACCTCTCAACCTTAGGATTTAGCTACACCCAAACACCATACAATGTTCGTGTTCATTACGATGGCAATAAGTGGGGCGAGATTGAAGTTAGTCAAGACACTGACGTTAAGATGCACATAGCCTCCACGGCTCTGCACTATGGACAACAGGTTTTCGAAGGTCTAAAGGTGAGCAAGGGTGTGGATGGCAAGATTAGACTATTTCGAGTAGAGGACAATGCTCGTCGTATGCAGGATTCAGCCGCATATCTTGAAATGGTAGCTCCCTCAGCAGAGCTTTTCGTCGAGGCAGTGCGTAAGGTCGTGGAGCTTAATGCTGACTATGTTCCAGATTATGGAAGTGATGGTACGTTATATGTTCGTCCCGTTCTTTTTGGAGTTGGAGCAACTGTAGGTATCCGTCCGTCGTTAGAGTATATGCTTGTTATTTTTGTCACGCCGGTGGGCCGTTACTTTCGCAACGATGCCGTTGGTATAGATACTCTGGTGGATCGTAAGCACGATAGATCTGGAGCATACGGCACGGGACATATCAAAGCTGGGGGTAACTACGCAAGTTCTCTGAAGAGTGGTGCAGAGGCGCACGCAAAGGGATACCACAGTGTTATATACCTCGACCCAATCGAACATCGGTATATTGATGAGTGCGGTGCTGCAAACTTCTTTGCCATTCAAGGTAAGAAGTATATCACGCCAGTGTCAACCTCGATACTACCCTCTATAACAAACCTAACTCTGCAACAGATAGCCGAGGATATGGGCTATGAGGTTGAGAGGCGTAGGATAGATTTTGTAGAGGAGATTGAGAGTTTTGATGAAGTGGGTGCTTGCGGTACGGCAGCTGTAATTGCTCCGATACTCTCTATATATGATCCCGAGAGTGATAAGTCATACAAGTTTGATGGTCCAGGACCTGTTGCAACAGAGTTGCTTAGACGCTATCGTGCGATTCAACTCGGCGAGGAAGCAGACAATCATAACTGGAATCTTGTAGTTAACGTATAATTTACCTCCACACCCCCATTCTACTACATTTTTATAGAGTAGGTAGTCAAAAGTTTTTGATTTCACTTTTTCCAAAAAGTGAAGCCGCCGGCAGGCAGTGCGAGCAATGTCAAAAAACAAAAAAAAGCAAAAAGGTCGCCAGTGAACTACGCAAAAGATTTTTGCTAAAGGTCGCTTGGGGTGGCGACCGTCCGCAATTTGGTAGTTTGTAGGCATAGACGAACCACTAAAGGTGCAATGTGCACGCAGTCGAACGACGGAGGGTGGATGCAATAGAGCGTAAGCGAGTATTGCGGCCGCCCTCGTGGGGCGTCGTTCGGCCGCATATGGTTAGTTTGCTCCAAAGTCAAGTATAAAAAGTAGTCAAAAAGGTCGCCAGTGATCTACGCGAAAGGAACGTGAGCGATTTTTGCGGAGATCGCTTGGGGTGGGGCGACCGTCCTCAATTTGGTAGTTTGTAGGCATAGACGTACGACTGAGGGAGGATGCTATAGAGCGTAAGCGAGATGGCGGACTCCCTCGGGGGAGTCGGACACCCGCATTTGGTTAGTTTACTCTAAAAACAATTTGCATTACAACTCTGCGACTAAAGCACCTAATCGTAATAAATCATAACTGACTCTCGCTCGACGATCAACTACTGTTGAGTAACCGAAGATCCCTCTGATTTGATGGTATAGTCGGTGGCAAATCCATAATAATTTATCGAAGAACCACCAGAAAGAGATCCCTTAATGGTATTATCAACTGTCATCTCGGCAGTTGACCCTCCAGAGAGCCTTACCTCAAGGTCATCGCACTCAAAAAAGCGGCTACTAATATCCGAACCACCATACGCCTCTAAATCACAAACTGCCGTCTCACCCTCCAATGCGACAAACGACCCCCCACTTGCAACAATCTTCACCGAACTCGGTGCATTAACCACCCCGCCCGTAAAAGTTGAACCCCCAGAAACGGAAATATGATAGTTGCTAAAACTACTAACCTCGCCAACTAATATTACAGCTGAACCACCGCCAGCCTCCACACCGTTATACTGCTCCGACGAGGCATAAACCTCTATCCTTGACCCTGATATAGTATATTGATTGTCGATCGACAGTTCCAAAACATCGTCAGAGTTGCTGATCTCTACCAACTGATGAAAGTTATCATAGGTTCTAATCTCGATCTTTCCTGCTGGCACCAAACTACTCAGAGTTAGCTTCATCGAGCGATCCAGAACAATTACATTTGCACTCTTAGCTACTCTAAACTCCTTGATAGATATCGCACCGCTGCCATCGATGGTTGTGGTGCAGGAGGCTGCAAACAAGGCTATTATTGCATACAAAAACAGTGAGATTCTCTTCATATTTTAATCTCTGCTTTATGGAATATAATCAAACGAAAACTCAAAGTCATCAACATAGAGCTCCGAGCCTGCTGCACCACAGAAAAATCCACCATTGAGGCTCGACGTAGCAACTATACTGATATGATTGGGTTCGGTTACCAAGTCGTAGTATTCAATTGGAATCTCAAACTGAGTATAACCAGAGACCTCTTGGTTGCCCCTGAGCTCACCATAGCCAATCGTCGTAATGAGACTCTCATCTGGTCGAACTTCTGCACCATCAGGCCATTTTTCCAGAGCAATATAGATATGACACCAGTCATTCCTACCTACCGAATCAGCGAAATTAACACCAAAGTCTGTTGCTGCCTTGGGCCAATAAGACCCCGAACCGATAACCGCCGGCGTATACTTATACCACCCCTTGAGCATCGTAGGTCTACCACTATATGGGCGACCCATAACTGCACTCTTCAGAGCTTCGCTTGGTGTGCTACTCAGTATCGTCTTGTATGTGCCCGTATAGATGTTGCCCGCAGCAACGCTAACAAGCAGTACACCATTATATGTTACCATCTTAACTGCCTTGCCGCTCACTGCATCATCAACAGAGGTCGTACTTGCCGCCTTACCTGCTGCCTTTATGCCCTCGTTGCCTGTTGCCCAGTATGAGTTACCTCCCGAGGCGTTGAAATACCAACTGCTATTCTCGAAATAGGCCTCATCGAAATTCATATTCGGAACGCTTGGAGCTATAGTCGTAGTAAACGAAACCTCATCGCCATACTCCTCACCGAGGAATGCCCTAAAGACGTATGAAATATTTGGCTGAAGATCCACCGCAACTGCCTCTATCTTACCGCTGGAAGGCTGTGCCTCCAACACCGTCCAACTTTCTGCCCCGGACTCCTTATACTCAAATCCCGCTTTGAGTATACTGCCCGGCAAAACATCACCGCTGAGGTACGCAAACTTACTCCACGGATTGGCACTACCCGTAACCACGTTCTGATACGAATGCTGAACATCAACTGTCCAATGCTCCACAATACCATTATACTCGACAGTAAAGTCAACTGGCTCCGAAAAATCACTAATCGTATATGGATTCGGCGTATAAACAGCATTGGATGGCCCCAACTGAAACTCCAAAACCTGAATCGCATACAGATCCTGAGCTGCACTCACATTTGCCACTGCTCGTCTATTATCCACATCAAAAATTGCTGAACCTATGCTTCCTGACAGGCGCAACTTTCTGTCGATGGGTTGCACCGCTTCGATTGCCCACTCATAGTCCTGAAACGTCGAAATTGTAAACGAATATGGACCATTGATGGCATACTCGCCACCCCCGGTCAAGTCTATAACATCTCCACTGTCAAGAGTCGATCGTGAATCCGGGGTGATGCTCATATCAGCAATTCTGACCTTGCGCAAATCTACATCATCGTTAAGCGTAACGCTTACCACCTGCCGCACGTTATCTATCTTTAGCTCGCTCTCACCATCAATCACCATACTCTCAACCTCTCCCTCGATAGTGGGGTATGGAAGATCGTTTTCAATACACCCAACAACCCCAGCTAATAGCACTAGTGCCAAAAAGTAGTTCCTCGTCTTTGTCATATTATCTCCTAATTGTCGCTATTGTCTAAAAATAAAATGCCATACCCAAACCAAGTGAGAGCAAGTTAAGCTTAAAACTTGCCGTGAAGCTCTCAAAGGTGCCTTGATAGACCTGATCCTTTATCTGCTCGGTACGAGAATACTCAATACCCATAATACCGATGCTTGCTTCAACGGTCATAAAATCGGTCGCGAAAATTGCTATACCCGGCTGCACAACAAGACCGAGCTTTGTTATCTTCTGGTACGAACCAGTGTATAGACCATCGAGTGGCCCGCTGGTAACCTTACCCTGGCCACCTCCAAAGTAGACTCGAACATCATTGTACATTCCAAAACGCTTTGAATTACCTATATTAATATAGGTGCGAAGAAAGGCACTCGCTGTAAATATCTGTTGAATAGATCCATAGTTTGAGATCGAAAAATCGAGGTCCTCGCTCAACGACAAATCGACTCCTTCAATCTCGATAAACGTTCGTGAATACTCAAGCTCTATACCTGCTGCAACGTTGTTTGAAAAGGTATAGCCCGCAAAAAGCTTACCGCCCAGTAGGTAAGAATCCATATTTAGATCATCAAGGATAAGAAACGTAAAGTTCTCGCCTCCAAAATCTGTGTAAGACATCGTTCCGCCAACAAAGTATGTACCCTTTGGGATAAAGGTCTGCATCGTTATGCCACGATCTATCTTCTCCTTCTTGCTCGTGGGGTCAGCTCCGTAGGTAGAACTTACCGCAAGGGTCGCTAAGACCAAACAAAATATTACCCTCTTTAACATATACTATTCTTTTACTCCTAAATTCTCTCTCATTCAATATCAGTGCCACTATTCCCACACAAGCTCAAACTCATCTATATAGAGCTTACTGCCATCGCCTCCACAGAAATCCCCACCAAGGTGCGAGCTCGTAGCTGCTAGAGATACGTGAGTTGGTACTCTATCTTCGTAGTAGTTGATAACTATCTCAAAGCGGCTGTAGCTGCCGACGTTTTGGTTGCTCTTAAACTCGCCATAACCGATAATACGAGGATTTGACGGACGAGTCGTTGCACTCTCGCTTCCCCAATCTTCAAGCGATATATAAATATGGCAGTGGTCTGGTTGTCCCCACTGGTTGCCTGCCACTCCATCCTTGTCGTTGTTAATGTTTTGTGGAAGGTACTTGTACCATCCTACGAGCTTTAATGGGCGACCTCGATATGGCCTACCAAACTTAACGCTCGCCTTTGGATCTGTCATATTTGTCGAATAAGAGCCCGTAAAGATATTACCCGCTGCAAACTTAACGGGGCTTATACCAAGGTTTATTCTCACACTCTCCATATAAACGGCCTTGCCACTAACTGCATCGTCGGTATGGTACGTGTTAGAGTTCTGACTAACTGGCGATGCAACAATACCTTCGTTGCCGGTTGCCCAGTAGGAGTTGCCGCCACTGGCATTAGGATACCAATAGTTACCGTCCCAGTAGCCCTGCTCGAAGTTGAGGTTTGGAATCTCCGGTGCATCGTAGGTCGTAAAGCTCTGAATCCTATCGTCGTACTGAACCTCTGGCGTGTAGGTACGATACTGATAGGTTGTAAGTGGTTTTAGTCCTGTGATTCGTGTCTTGAAAGTTTTCGCCTCCTCAGATATTGTTTCTACAAGCAGTGTATCCACCAAAATCCACTCCTCACTTCCGCTCTCTCTGTACTGGAAGGACAACCCTGCAGGTCTCTCCAAGGTGTACCACTGACCATAAAGCACTGCATATTTAGCACCATATTCAGCATCTCCTGTAATGTGATCCATCTCTGGCAAAACTGCAAAGCTAAGCGTTCCCTCTACAATCTGGTCATCTTTGTCGATAAGCGACACATAGAACGTGTACTCGCCAAGTGGTGCTTTTTCTGCGAATTTGGTAAACGACACGTTAGACTCTGGGCTATCATACAGTGGCGTAGTCCACTCAATACCTGCACTATTAGCTGCACTTTTGGTTGCCTGGGTCAAGGTCGTAAGCTCCATTGTGTATGGAACACCTGCGCTATACAACTCATCGTTGGTATGGCGAACGATAACCTCTTTGGTCAGAGCATAGACCTCGAATTGAAACTCTGCCTCTGCATCGCGAAGGCTAACATCTTTAACAATCTTCTGAACACCGGAGCTAAACCCAACAGTGGTCAATACTGGAGGTGCCTTCTTCTCAAGATTAATCTCTATGCTATCTTGATTTACATCGAGGTACTGGTCGATTTGGAGGTTGATCGACATATCTCCATCGAGCTCACCGGTCGAAAGGTCGACATCAAAGAAGTATTTGTAGTGCGACGATGGAACAACTCCTCGTTGTGTTTGATACAGCTTGCTTGCCGTGCCCTGAACATTCACCACATCTACTACCCAATCAAACTCTGTAGTCGAAGAACCTAAATATATCGAGCTTCCAGCATCAATCTCAGCACCATCAAGAACTGCCTCCCCTACGGAAAATGAATAGCTTGTTATAAGTGATGGATCTTTTATCACTTGTGAAAAATCGGCAGATATTCGAACGTTAGCCAACTTCGCTATTATATGAACCTCGCACATCTCACCGGCTACGACTGTTACCTCCTCTTCTCCATAATAATACGGAGCATTAAGCAGTGGTTCCTCGTTGTCCGAACCGCTACTTGCCACAAACTTATACCTTCCGGCATCGAGACGAATAGCACTCAAAAGCTCATCCTCGCCGTACTTTGCAACCTCCTCACCTTTGCTATTAAGTATAGTTAAAGTATAGCTCGGTAGCGGTTGCACTACTCCGCTCTTTGTGCTCTTCTCCACAACCACACTCTCACTACTGGTAGCAAGGATAATGCTGACATTACCCTGAGTATCATCAACTTGGAAACTACGCTGACACCCTACCAATGATACAACAATGACAACTAATACTATATATATTTTGCTAAGTCTCCTCATTTCCTAACTATTATTAGAGAGTGCAATGGTAAGGGTCTTTGCAGTCTCTCCATTTGCATCTACGAGTCGAATATGGAATTTATGTTCTGCACCCACTCCACCTGGAAGGCCTCCAAGCAGCGACATCAACCCTCCTACCGAGAAGGTATGGCTGGTCTTACCCTTGATGGGAACCTCGGGGTCGAGAATACCAATCGTTGGATCTTGGAACATTGTATACCACTCAGCCTCTGTATCTGGATTAGCCAGGTCAATCTCGCCTTCAATACCCAGAATGCTCACCAAAATATCCTTTAGGGCATCGGATTCTATGGTCAAAAACAGATTTGTAATACCCTCTGAATCTTTACTCTCCATCTGAACATCGAGCACATTGTGAACATCGACATTGAACTCCACAACCTCATCAATATTATATGGTGCATTGTTGTCCGCTGTTCCGAACGCCGAGCCTACAATGGTTGGAAGATCTGAGGTTGGTTCTTCTTCACCATCTTCGTCCCAGTTTCCATCATCTCCATTATTGTCAATTATGTCGTTATCATCTGGTATTACTATGTTTTCGTCTGGCATCTCAACTATTGTATCATCCACGGTAATCTCTATATCAAGGTCGCCCGAGGTCTTCAAATCGAGGGAGAGTTTGCGCCACTGACGTGCCTCAACACCTGATAATACCGTAGAGTTACTTACCAAGTTACCAGTGTTAACATTAGTTCCCTTGATATATAATTTAATTTGTTCGTCATAGGGGCTCGCAAGCCAACCTGCACGAAGCTCATTAACATCGTAGTGAAGAATCCCACTTGAGGTAGGCTCTAACTCATCATAAAGCGTCGTTGCTGTCACATCTATATCCTTGAGCGTGGTTTTCATCCTCTCGCTATACGACACCGTTAGCTTTACATTATCAATCATACAGTTTATCTCGGCCTTAGCAGTTTGACCAGCCTCGACACTAACCGCCGTGGATCCAGAATAGTGTGGATAGTCCCACTCTGCAGCCTTGAATGTCCCACTATAAGCCTCCACAACGTACGTTCCCGACTCTATTTCAATAACATCGGGCATATCCCCAAACGACGGATACGAAGCATATAGATCGCCACTACTTTTATATATATTTACAGTAAACGTAAGTGGATCTGAGCTACTGGCACGACTACCCATAACAACAATCTCGTCGTTGATTATCGGGATCGAAAATGTTAGTTTGCCCATACCTGAGTCGTCATTAACTTTGCTCAGACCATCACCGCTACAACTCGCCGCAAGAGTCAATATTAAAAATAAAAATAGTATCTTTTTCATAATCTTATGGGATTGTATCTATATATTTTTTGTATCTATGGTTCACTTATGTCTTAATAGTTCACAACAATATCGTCCACCCTTAGCACTGCTCCCCACCAAGCTGCAAGTTCCTTATACTCTTCACTATTTTCGTAGTCCAGGGCAAGGTCTTCTTTGCGAGAAGGCGCTGGGCTAAGGTTAGTTGAGCGAAAGACAATAGCCATACTTGTGGCTCTTGCACGTCGGTTCGAGTAGTTGATATTGACCGTAAGGTTTTGGTAATTGCCCACACTTACACCCTTTGGCGAGGTGTATGTTCCCCTTCCAATCTCACCTCCTGCTCCATATACGATAATCTCTGCCGTAAAGGCATCATTGCCATCAAAGTGCGTATAGGTGTAGTTAAACGAGAATGATTCTGGACGAGTGCTAAACGGGCGACCGTAATATATAACATCTTGTTTGTCCACATACTGATAGTCGCCAATAAGCAACAGTCCTGCAGTTTTCGATGCATCTTGGTTGATTGAGGTCGTATTGAGCGGATTGATATCTGAGGCAGACGTCGTGCGAATCTCGGCTGCATACTTGCCATTGCACGCCTGGTAGGTGTACGATACTGCCGGGCAGGTATTATAGGCATAACCCGTAACTCCATTTGCGTATGAAACCGTACGATCGTTGTTTGTATCCCAGTACGATGCTGTTCCCGATGCCCACGGATTGTAGGTTGGAATATCATTGCCCCAGGCCAACGACAGTAGCGACGTATTCCAGCTCTCCATATCACCATTTTCGACCACCTGCGGGGATTCGCTCACTGCGGTAAACTCCTCTGTCGAGTGCGCGTCAAGCTGCAACCTAAAGGTGTACTGTACCCCACTCTTCAATCCATCTACTCGTTGAACTCCTGTGCCTGCCTCGCTACCACTCTGCTGCTCAAAACTCTGCTCCTTTGCAATCTGCCACTCACCATCTTCCCCCTCCTTAATATAGATCATCGGCTTGTTTACAGTATTTGTCATACTATATATATCAAACTCTGCGTGGCTACTCCATACATTTGCATCGGTGGGCGTACTCCAGCCAAAGACCGGAGGCTTTACCCGCAATGTGAAGTTAAAAAGACCCAGCCCCGTAGAGTTGTTCTTGTTCGACTGATCGAAAACATCGACCACCTCAATCTCAAACAAGTAGTCAGTGTACGCCATCGAAGGCTCTGCCAAAAGAGAACCAAATAGATCGCCATAGGAGACCTCTATCTTACCATACTTCTCACTGGCACTCTCTGCACTTTGAAGTGATTCATCCCACTCAAAACCCATCGATCTCAGCAGATTTGTCATCTCCAACGATGCTCCAACAAGCTCAACCTCGCTACGCCCACCCCACATACTTCTAATCGTTGGGGACTCAGTGCGTATCTTAACACTCTTAATACCTGCCGGCGCAAGTAACACTGCCGAATAGCTCTCCTGCGGGATATTTGCCTCATAGCCCTCGATCGCCTCGGTGGCAACATAGCCCCGGGCTGTAATTGTTGGCGCTGACTTGGGTAGTATTGACCCAGGGAGAGTAAGATCTATCTCCTCGGTGTAGTCATACCCATCGTCAGTGGTTATGTTAAGCGATGTTTCGCCCGTAGTGCTAACGATTCGCAACCGCAAGGTGCGCATCTCAGCTGCCCTTAGACCAGTTATTGGAGTCGGATAGAAAACATACTGCTTTCCATCTTCGATCGACGTTAAATTAAGCCTTATTCTTAGTGTACCTGGCAAAAAATTACCAATCTCGGTAGTCTCGGGCGTATAGACCAGCGAATCCCTGAGAGGTTCATCGGCTGTGGTTGTCTTAACCTCGGCGTAGTACGACGAATAGAACTTCGAAAACGACGCCTCATCAAACTCAACAGCTACCTTCGTCTCTCCGTGCTTGACCACCACTGGCACTGCTACACTCTGCCCCTGCTCCACACTAAACTTATTGCTCCCCTCATAGTACTCACCTCCAAAACTTGGGAGCGCCTCCCTACTTCCGCACCACGCTATAAGTTGATAACTTCCCTCCACAACCTTTACAACATCTGGAATATCCTCCACATTATCCCATACCTTTAGAGTGTCTCCCAAGGTGTTTTCAAGACGAATTGTAAGGTCCTGCGGTGTGAGCCTTGTGGTAATTACTGAATCTACCTGCTCTATTGAAATAGTTATAGATCCCTCCTCGCCATACCCCTCAGATGCAATCTCGCATCTCGATAAAAGCGCAATGGAAAAAAGCACAAATAATGCATTAAATCTATAATTTAACTTCATTGTATTCTCCTGATAATCAATGTTAATAGATCCTCCTACTCCTCGATTTCCCGACTCTCCACACCAGGCAAAGGTATGAAAAATATGCTGTTTTCCAAAATATAATGAAAATTCCAATGAAATTCAACATCAAAGTTTGCAGGAATAAAAAAAAGCATTATCTTTGCCCTCCCTAAATATGGGAAAACACATTTTTATTAACCCTTTGCAACTCATAATATATGTACGCAATTGTAGAAATAGCAGGTCAGCAGTTCAAGGCTGAGAAGGGACGTAAGCTATATGTTCACCGTTTGCCGCAGCCCGAGGGCGAGGCAGTGAGCTTTAGTTCAGTAATGCTAATTGAGAGTAACGGTAAGGTCAAAGTAGGCACACCTATTGTAAAAGATGCCTCGGTTGAAGTAGAGATACTACGCCACCTTAAAGACGACAAAGTAATTGTCTTTAAGAAAAAGCGTAGAAAAGGCTACCGTGTCAAGAATGGTCACCGCCAGTGCCTCACTCAGATCCTCATCAAAGAGATCGTTGAGGGTAAGGCAAAGGCTCAAGCAGCTCCAAAGGCTGAGACCGTACAAACTGAGACTGCTACTACCACGGCTGAAAAACCAGCTGCTAAAAAAGAAAAAGTAGCAAAAACTGAAGAGTAAATACTCAAAACCTAAAAGATATAAAGTAAGATGGCACATAAAAAAGGTGTTGGTAGTTCAAAGAACGGCCGTGAATCAGAAAGCAAGCGCTTGGGAGTAAAACTATTTGGGGGACAGGTGTGTAAGGCTGGTAATATCATTGTACGCCAGCGTGGTACGAAGCACAATCCGGGTGAAAATGTAGGTTGTGGTAAAGACCACACTCTTTTCGCACTTGTTGATGGTACTGTATGTTTTAAGAAGCGTGCAGAGGGTAAATCATACGTGTCGGTTACCCCAACTGCAGAGTAGATCTTAATTACCTCAGGGGGGCGTAGTACAAAATTTCTAAAAAACGAGGGAGAGCTTTTTGTTGAGCTTTCTCTCGTTTTTGTATGTACAAAAGTAGCGTTTTATTATGCTCAACAATTGATAATCTTGTTTCTTCGAGTAGGTGATTAAAAGTTTTTGATTTCACTTTTTCCAAAAAGTGAAGCCGACGGCAGGCAGTGTGAGCAATGCTTGCGCGCCCAGAGACGTACGACTGAGGGAGGATGGCAACGAAGTTGGCGGACTCCCTCGAGGGGAGTCGTACGTCCGCCTTGGGTAGTTTGCTCTAAAATCAGTGATAAAAAAACAGCCAAAAAAGGTGGCGACCGTCCGCAATTGTTTTTTTTGGCTCTACAATTGGTAATATTGTATGTTAGAGTAGGTGATCAAAAGTTTTGATTTCACTTTTTCAAAAGTGAAGCCGCCGGCAGGCAGTGTTAGCTGTGTCAAGTGCACATAGACGTACGACTGAGGGAGGATGGCAACGAAGTTGGCGGACTCCCTCGAGGGGAG
>CAYJMA010000025.1:0-8469 GCA_964371475.1 uncultured Rikenellaceae bacterium
CTTGGGTTAGTTTGTTCTACAGGTTTCGGCGTGGACGACGGAGGGCACAGGCAAAAGGAGTGAATAGCGATTTTGCAAGTGTCCTTGTGGGGCGTCGGACACCCGCATTGGATTAGTTCGCTCTCAAATCGAGGCAATGCAAGTCGGCAGACTCCACTACTGTCGAACCTCGGGGGGAGGCGTACCTCCGCCTTTGGGTAGCTTGCTCTATAACAAAGCATCGTACTTTAGGGGGAGAGCAGAACGACTCCCCTCATATCACTGAGCTACTCTTGGTGTGCTCCCGGACCATAGAAACTCAAGACAGCTTCTTTGAAAAGCGCTCCCCGCTGCTCATAGTTTGTGAAAAGATCAAAACTGGCACAAGCCGGTGAAAGTAGCACACAATCCCCCTCAACGGCTACCGAACGTGCAGCAATAAGTGCTTCATCAAGAGAATGAGTGTCAAATATATGCTCCACCTCGCCACCAAACGCACTAAGCAACTTGTCGTTATCCACGCCCATACAAACAATAGCCTTGACCCTTTCCCTAACCACACTTTTAAGACTATCGTAATCATTTCCTTTGTCAGTTCCACCCACTATCCACACCGTAGGTCTTGATGCACTTTGCAGGGCGTACCACACCGAATCGGTATTTGTAGCCTTGCTGTCATTAATATACTCAATACCACCAAACTCTCCAACTCTCTCCATACGATGCTCCACACCACTAAACTCTCGCAGAGTGCGAGCTATGCTCTCGAACTCAACACCTGCACGGCTACACGCAGCTATTGCCGCAAGCGCATTAGCTACGTTATGCAACCCCTTCATTGCCATATCGGCTATTGCCATTCTATTTCCCTCGTAGTGCAGAAACTCACCATCGCTCCAAGCACCACCTACCGCACCAAGAGCTGAGAATGGAATAGGATTAGCCTCAATCGCAGTAGATGGAAGTACGGCAAGAGATTCAGCATCGTCGGCATTGTAGATAAATGTATCGTCGAGGTTTTGATTGCGAAGTATTCTGAGCTTAGAGGCAACATACTTGCTCATATCGTAGTCATATCGATCGAGGTGATCTGGTGTGATATTAAGCAAAAGAGCTATATCTGCCTTAAAGTCAAATACGCCATCGAGCTGAAAGCTACTAAGTTCGATAACGTACCAATCATAGTCTTGCGGAGTGTTGGCTATGGCAAGTGCAAAGCTTTGCCCTATGTTACCCGCAACGGCTACTCTCTTCCCCCCACGCCTCATAATCTCATAGATTAGAGTAGTGGTAGTAGTCTTTCCATTACTGCCCGTGATACATATCTTGCGAGCTGAGGTATATCGCGCCGCAAACTCAATCTCTGAGATGACCTTTATGCCACGAGATAGAGCCGCTTGAACAATATCTGCCTTCTCTGGCACCCCCGGACTCTTTATTATCAGAGACGCTTCGAGCACTCTGTCGAGCGTATGGCCTCCCTCCTCGAAGTCAATGCCGTGGGCTATGATCTTTTCGCGATAGTCGCCCTTTAGCATACCGCCATCAGAGAGAAACACACTAAAACCTTTAGCCTTGGCGAGCACTGCCGAACCATAACCACTTTCGCCACCGCCCAATACTACAATCTTTTTCATACGTTGATATTTCGTTACTCTATCTAATTTTAAGTGTGAGGAGTGCAAGGGCAGCGAGAAGCAGCTGAACGATCCAAAATCTCAGAACGATCTTTGTTTCTGCAAATCCTTTCTTTTGGTAGTGGTGGTGCATAGGTGCCATAAGCAAAACTCGCTTTCCGACTCCAGTGCGAATCTTCGTGTATTTGAACCACGCAACTTGAATCATAACCGATAGGCTCTCAATCAGGAAAATTCCACACAGTATGGGTAGTATCAGCTCTTTGCGAATAAGTAGTGCGAAGACAGCAATGACTCCGCCGATGGCAAGCGATCCGGTATCGCCCATAAAGACCTGAGCCGGGTATCCATTGTACCACAGAAAGCCGATAAGTGCGCCGGCAAATGCAGCTGCAAAGATCATCAATTCTCCACTGCCCGGTATATGCGGAATGTCGAGATACGATGCAAAAATCAAGTTTCCAGAGAGGTACGCCATAATTCCTAATACGAGCACCACCGGTATCGAGACTCCGGCGGCAAGCCCATCGAGTCCATCGGTGAGGTTAGCACCGTTACTCACTGCCGTTATGACCAGAATTGCCACCAGAACGTACAACACCCACCCGAGTGTATCGCCTAACTGCCCGTCGATAGGAATAAGCGAGCGGTAGTCAAGGCGAGAGTTCTTGAAGAATGGGACGGTGGTGGTGGTTGATTTCTCGGCGGCACTCATATACACCGAGCTGGTTTGACTACCAAGCGAGCTGGACTCTATCGTTACGCCAGCCTTCGACACCGGAACATTCTCTCGGATAACAATATCGGAGCTCAACCACATAACGCTACCTACAATAATGCCCAGACCAACCTGCCCAACGATCTTTACCTTGCCTGGGAGTCCAGCTTTGTTGCCTCGAAACACCTTGATATAGTCGTCACAAAAGCCAATAATGCCCAACCAAACAGTCGAGATAATCATAAGTTGATTGTACACATTGCTCAAATCTCCGAAGAGTAGCACGGGGATCAATATCGCCCCAAGGATGATCAAGCCGCCCATTGTGGGAGTTCCCTTTTTGGCAAGCTGCCCGTCGAGTCCCAGGTTGCGAATATTCTCACCAATTTGTGCCCTTTGCAGTAGTCTTATCACCGACTTTCCGAATATAATTGCAATGAGTAGAGAGATGATTATCGAGGCTGTGGCTCGAAACGAAATATAGGAAAACAGCGCACTGCCAGGAATGTCGAATGTTGATGATAGGTAGTCGAAAAGGTGATAAAACATCTCGGATGGTTTTTACATATTTTGAGACAAAGTTACTATTTTTTTTGAGTTATGACCCAAGTTTTTCACTGTAACTCTTACACTCGCTACATTTTATCAGTTCGCAGGGGTTGGGGTGTAGTGTGTGTGGGGGGGGCATTGTCGTAGTGCTACAGGGCGAAGAGCGTCTCTGCATTTCGAGTGGTGAGTTCTGCTATGACCCCTGTTGGGACACTTTTAATCTCGGCTACTTTCTGAGCAATGTGGCTAATATATGCACTTTCGTTGCGCTCTCCTCGGTGTGGTACGGGCGGAAGGTACGGAGCGTCGGTTTCGAGCACAAGGCGATCAGTTGGGATGATCTCCACGGCGGCAGGTAGCATAGAGTTCTTGTAGGTTACCGTGCCGTTGATGCCAAAATAAAAATCCTTTAGAGCGAGTGCACGCTCGGTTTCGGCTATCGAGCCTGAGTAGCTGTGTAGCACGCCACGAACCTTCCCGTTGTAGGGCTCAAGCACCTCGAAGGTGTGCTCCCAGGCATCACGACTGTGAATTATAAGCGGTAGGTTGCACTCCAAGGCAAGCTCCACTTGGAAGATAAACCCCTCTTTTTGTTCCCTCACAAAGTCCACACTCCAGTGAAGATCCATACCGGTCTCGCCAATGGCTACGATAGGTAGTGGAGGATTTTTGGCAATGGTGCGAACTCGTTCGAGGTGGCAGCGATACTCTGCATTGTTGTTGATATAGGTTGGGTGGAGTCCAACTGTGGCGTACATATTGTTGGGGTAGGATGAGACCGTGGCAAAGAGCTTGTCGTGTTTGTCGTCATCGGTGCCGGGAAGTATGAAGCGGTCAATGCCTGAGGCTATTGCCCGAGCTACCACGTCGCTCAGATCTTCATCAAAGCGTTCATCGCAGAGGTGTGTGTGAGTATCAATCATTGTGGAAGGTGAAGTGTTTGTGTGTTGTTATTTATTGTATGGGCAAACTTGCTGGCAGAGTGTGCAGCCACCCTTTAATCCTGCTCGTTGAGATCTGTGCGATAGGCAAATTCTACAATCTATCGTTCGATTATCTTTTATGGCTCCACTCGGGCACGCTACAAGGCACTCGCTACATCCCCGCCTAACACATCCATCTCCAAGATCATAGCCCGAGAGTACTTCCAACCTGCCGAGAACCCCAATCTCTGCCAACTCTTCTCGATTGCGATTAATGAGCACTATTCCAACATTAAAGTTACTGCCGAGCTCAGGGTGCAGTAGCATTGAGTTTTTGCCAATCCATCCCAGTCGAGCCTCCACACCCCACGCCCTCTCCATAATTGGCGCGCTGTCGACAACTCCTCGCCCGACTATCCCAGAGTCTACTCTTTGAAGTTCCTCCAAGAGTTTACGTAGTCTGCGACGTATGTAACTGTGGTAGCTCCACCGTTGCGGTGAGAACAAACATACGATTAAACCCCTGCACTGCTCCATAACTATTGCAGGGTCTTCCCGCCTGTGGTTATGCATATAGCCCAGATCATCGGCGCAACCCTCCTCAAGCCACGCATCGAGATGGACTCTCTGTTCGGCGAGTATGCGGTAGTCTGCCACCCCGATGGCTGCCGCACCTATAATATCTCCATAGTTATCCACCATACCGAAAAACCATCTAAAAGCCTATGTTATACCCAAAACCAAAGAAAAAACGGTTGTTTGGCATAGCGAACGTAAGGCTAACTGTTTGATCGTATGAGCGGATCAGAGTTAGGTCGAGATTTAGATCGATGCCGTAGGTGTAGTTTACCAGAGTAGAGCCTGAGAAGTCCTTCGCATAGGACGCACCACCGAAGAGGTTTGCAGATATTCTTTTGAGGTATATTACACCGTCCCACCCCCAGTCGGGGTAGGCAATCGGCAGGGAGTATTCACCCTCGGCGGCGGTGTAAAACTCTGGCGCAGAGGTGTCGTTTACCCCCGTAAGATATAGTGCCTTTGTGGAGCTTTGATACGTTGAGCTGTGCTGGATCTGACCGGCTGCGCGCAAGGCAAAGGAGTGGTTCTTGGCAAAGGCTGGAGTGTAGACTCGTCCAAAGAGCGAGTATAGCGTCCCAATTCTACCTCCAAAATCACCAGTGATGTTGGCACGAAGAGCGTACCCAAAACGTGGTGCTAAGTTCCTCTTTGCCATATATCTGTTGGAGCTCCACCACAGAGATGCGCTATATTGAAATGAACCCGTCATATATTCCATATTGTTCAGATCGTAGAGTCTCGAATTTGTGTAACTAAACCTAAGAGTTGGTTGCAGCAGTCGAGAGTACCCACCACTGCTAAGGTTAAGAGGTAGAGAGAGCGATATATCACCTGAGAGGTAGAGCTCCCGATCGCCGAACGCTCTGTCATACTCCTCCTTGGTGGGTGCGCCATAGACAAACTGCCTGCCACCGCCATACTCCGCACCCAGAGAAATCGTCAGCGGTAGCCCCTTATACTCAACACGTCCCTTCAGCCAATTCGTGCTGCTCAGAAACCCATAGGTGGCATAACCGGTTAGTGTGCTCAAACTATTCTGGAAAAATGCTGTAACTCCGACAGTTACATCCATCGGACGAGCCTCCATAAGATAATCACCATCGAAGCCAACCGGTGCCCAACTATGGAGCATAAACGGCGGTTTGAACTTGGTGCTTGTCGCACTCTCCTCTGCCATATCTTCACCATATAGATCCATTGTATCTACCTTTGCAACGCTCCACTCCGTTCGCTGTGGGTTAAGTATGTTTTGCGGAAGTCTGCTCCACTTGACCTCTCTACCCAAGGACTCCTCCTCCTCCTTTGACATCGATGCAACCATATACCCCGAGGAGGTGTAGGTAGTAAAGAGTAGTAGTGAGTCTCCAACCGGTTGAGGCGCAACTGACCCAAAGGCAGAGCGAGTTACTTGCTCCTCCCTTTGCGTGCCAAGATCTATGGAGTGAATCTCATTCTTGCCACTCTCAATCGACGAAAAGTACAACGTGCCGTGCTCAGCGCGTAACCCCTCGATGCTCACCACACTCGGTTTCGTTACCTCTGCAACCGCCCTTCCACAGCTATCGACCGAGCCAATCCACATACCTCTTCGATCCAGACCAATGTAGTATAGCCTTTGTGTGGAGGTGTCATAGGTCAGACCGTGGAGCGAGATCTCAGCCTGTGGAAATCGTATGGAGGTTGTCTTCGTGAAGTTGCTATCGAAACACTGTATGTAGGAGTTGCTCAACGAATCGAGCGAGATGGTGGCAAATCCAGTTGGAGTCTTTGTAATGCACCAATTCCTATCGTAGCGATGATACGTCTTAGTACGCTTTGTGCTGAGATCGAGAGCTTTGATCGAGGAGAAGCTAACTTGTTCGAATATGGGGTGTGGAGTATACTCGGTGTAATAGTAGGTATCTCCTACGATAATCGGAGGCGAGCTCACAGAGCCGATAGGTGCAACTCTGCGATGCTGACTCTCGACAATAGCTAAAAGCTGCGTGGGTGTGTCATACGAGCTGTGTAGAGCGAGAATGGCTCCCCTGTCATAGGGCACGGGTGAGGAGTAGTTGCCATAGTAGGTGCGTTTGTTGGGCGAGGAGGTCAGATGCGTGAAGTTCTCCTCAACCATAGCGTGCGGTGCCCACAAGGAGTCTAACTCCGAGAATGCAAGCCGAGCTATCTTCTTGAACGAGCTCTGGTGGTGATCGCGCAAGTAGATACTGGTCGGAACAATAAATATCGGCCACTTGCCGGCATAGCGCATCATATCTCCAAAGTAGTCGGCTCCGAGGTAGCTCTGTGCGGCATTTAAGGTCTGATAACCAAACTTATAGATGTCGGGATAGTGTACCCTATATGAGCCGCAAATCCAAGGGTCGAGCCTCTTGAAGTTCCTCTGCCCATCTGCAAACATAGCTCGGTACTCTATGGTAAAGTCGGGCTGCACGCCTCTACCAAACTCTGAAAAGGTAGTCTCAGCAATCGTAGCATCGCCCTCCATAATCCACCTCGGCACGCCAAAGAGACCCACGGCATACCCCCCCTGACCGAGCAACCACGTTGCAACCTTTGTTATGCCGTGATTGAGCGACGATATCTGAGCAACGTGGCGCCACTCGTGAATGGCAAGGTGCTTCGTCCAACTCAGAGCAATGCTATTCAACTGCGGAGTCATAACCAACTCCTCTCGCTTTGGTGCCCACACCACATAACCATTCGAGTAGACACTCTCTGTGCGCAATATTATTGGAACTCGCTGTGGAGCTGACAGTCCACCATAGCTTATCGACTGATATACCGAGTCAAGTAGAGTTGACAATCCATTGGCGCGTCTATCAAAACCCTCGGGGTAGGCAATCTGATACCCACGGCCATCTATCTCTTCCCACTTTGTGGATGTGCGTCCTCTACCCGTGGTGTAGAACTGCCCTGAGACCTCCACAAAACAGAGAGCAAAAAAGATCAACGAAATAAAGTACCTACCCATCTACCCTTTCGTCTATATCTTTCGCGCTCCATAACCCATCGCGTGCAGCAGCTCAACCACTCGATCCCGAAAATCACCCTGAATGATGATCTCCCCATTCTTTGCACTACCCCCTACACCACACTTAGCTTTGAGCACTTTGCCAAGCTCCACAAGGTCCGCCTCGCTGCCTTTGAAGTCCGCCACCAAGGTAACCTTCTTGCCACCACGGTTACGCTTGTCAAGGGCAACTCGCAGTCGCTGTTTCTCGTTGGGAAGAGTCGCTACATCTTGCTCTTCGGTCGTTTGATACGAAAAATCGGGGTTAGTCGAGTAGACCACCCCGAGACGTTCTTTCCAGTCGGTCATATCTTTGAATAAAAATAAAGAATTAGAACTTCCACACAAGCGATACTTTAGCTTTGGTAGGGAATATTTTCCACTTTTGCTTAATGGGGTCGATCGGGTCTGTCGGCACGTATTTATCTACATCATTCCACTTATACTCCTGATTCGTATAGTTAACATAACCTCCTGCAATACCAAACTCAATGTTGAAGTTGTTGCTCACTGGAAGTACATATCCAAAAGATAGTGCAGCAGTGTAGTAGTCTCCTTGGTTTCCATTGGTCGAGAACTTGAAGTCGTACTGACCAGTGCTACCACCTATGCCCATATAGAAACCTTCAAATTTCTTGTTGGCCTTAAACCAAAAGCGAAGCTCTGCACCTGCATTCCACACGTAGTAGGCGCGGCGATCATTGAGCAGTGCTGTCAGCCAAGTGTAGTTGCCCTCCAG
This sequence comes from uncultured Rikenellaceae bacterium, assembly GCA_964371475.1. Taxonomy (GTDB): domain Bacteria; phylum Bacteroidota; class Bacteroidia; order Bacteroidales; family Rikenellaceae; genus Mucinivorans. The sequence goes on from CAYJMA010000025.1 coordinate 8,138, forward strand.
AGCGAGCGAGATGCCTTTACCCATATAAAACTCCATTTCAAGGTTCGGAAGGGCAGTTGCCCAATATAGCATATTGGTCTTGAGAGCAAAGACCGGTGTTGTGCGCTTCTTGACACGTGCACGTCGTTTCCTCTCTCTCTCTTCCTTGGCGCTGCTTGTAGATTTTGTGTCGGATAGAGACTCTTCCGCCGTAGCGTTTCTACTATCATCCAATGTAGAGGCACTACTTTTGTCGTTGTCAGTGTATTGATCATCGGTGGTGGTCGCAGTCGTGGTTGTGGTTGTGGTTGTTGATTCACCCATACCATCTCTTATCGACGCACCATCATTGC
>CAYJMA010000025.1:8569-18513 GCA_964371475.1 uncultured Rikenellaceae bacterium
ATTCACCCATACCATCTCTTATCGACGCACCATCATTGCCACTGTCGTCATACTCGGTGGTAGTGGTCGTTGTGGTTGTAGTCGTTGTCGCCGATGTGTCATTGTTATTGTCATCATCCACATCACGATATTGATAACGAACAGCCTCGCTACCACTATCCGCATCCGTATCACTATTCATAGCCGTACTACCACCACTTCCGCTCTGTTGTAGCTCACCTTCGTCTTGTGTTGGACCTATATTTAGGTATCCATCATAGTTTGCACGGTCAGAGAGGTACGATGGTGATGCCAACGATGCATTAACTCTTTTGGCTTCAGCCACTATTATATTTCGTGTTGCAGTGGCGTATGTTCCCGACGAATCCTTGTAGTATAGCACGTAATTACCACTGTTAATCTCTGCACTTGTGGCAGGGATATATCTACCGGTGCTATCCTTTATGTAGAGTGTCATACCGCTGTAATCGGCAGCTTCTGATAGGTCTGCTTGCTCTATGTAGCGAGCGAAATCCTCGGGAGTCCACATACCACCCTTGAGAGTATAGAGAGATCCATCTCCGAGGTATTTATAATCACGCTTGGCGATATGCATTATATACGATGTGTATGGAACTCCGTACGTGTAGCGAGCAATGGCTCTGCTAACGGGAGCACTCGAACGATCAAGCGAATAACTAATCTGTTGATTGGCATAGGGCGAGATCGAACCCGATACGAGTTGCAGTTGCACAACATTCTTTAGCCCCTGCGTGGTGTCAATACCAAATACAACCTGAGAGTGTTGAATACCATACTCCGTCTTTAGGTATGCACGCACCACACTACCCTCAATAGAGGCTTCGTTGATAGCCTGTTCATTGCCAACAAGCGAGGCTGGGATATAGCTAAATATTTCAAAATACGCCTTGCCGGATTGAATAGCCGCGCGATTTGCTATGACCATAGAATTAAGCCACTCCAACGAAGCACGGTTGTTCTTATAGCTTATGTAGAGTAGGTCGTTGCCCGATTTGTAGTAAAACATCGCACCTTCGCTGTACTGCGCATTAGCGGTGAGAGTTAGCGAGGAGACAAGAGCTAAGAGTGTAAAAAAAACCTTTTTAATCATTTCTTCTTTAGTTTTATTGAAGGGTTAAGCCATAGTTAATCATAATGAGTTACATAATTCATACATCATCAAATAGCTATCCTTCCCCCACAAAGATAATAATAATCCACTAACTTGCAATAAATTAAGGAGGTAAAGGTGCAAAAAGTGCAAATGTTTTATATCTTTGTGGTTCTATAAAGAGATGGGAGATTTATGGATGCTTTATATATTTATGAGCTTGAGGCACGGTGCGACAAGAGAGCGTATGCAAACAAAAAAGCGATGCAACTCTTCGGCGCAACCATCGAGCACGCAGACTCTGGAAGGCCTCTGCTTAAAGGCTCATCAACACAGTTATCTATATCCCATACAGCCAACTATCTTGCTATATACGCCTCTGATATGCCCTGCGGTGTCGACATAGAACTACGTAGCAGAAGATCGGAGCATATAGCACAAAAGTTTGCAGCTCCCGCCGAGGTAGAAATATGCAGTAGAGTCTTTGCCGAGAATCCAACACTGCTTGTATGGTGTGCCAAGGAGGCAATCTATAAGAGGGTAGATAGAGTAGGAGTGCGCCTCCTCGAAGACTTTATAGTAGTTGGCGCAGACCACAATACACTCAGAGTGGTTGCCTTTCAACGAGAACTTATCCTGAGGTGGCAGCTAAGAGATGAACTATTGATAGTACACACGATATGATGATACAAAGAACAAAGATACAGATACGATGGGCGGACATCGACCAACTTGGGCACCTCTACAATGGACGGTATCAACACCTTTTTGATATTGGCAAGAGCGACTACTTTGAGACCATACTTGGTATGGATCCCAATTGGGCTATAAGTGGCGAGGGTTTTTTAACCGTGCGTACGCTAAATAATTACTACTCCCCTGTTGAGATGCACGAGGCAATAGAGGTTGAAACCTATATTGGGAGTGTTGGTACAAAGAGTTTTGTTGTGCACCAAAGGATGATAAACGGTGAGAGTGGAGAGTTGAAGTCTGACTCCGAATCTGTGCTTGTGTGCTACAATCCGATTGTGAAGCAGACGTACGAGGTGCCGTGCAAAGTGCGAGAGGCGGTGCGCAAATGAGGTTGCTGGCTATATTATGTTGTGTGTTGTGGGGGTCGGCATTTGCTGCTGCCACCATCGGGTTCGAGTATATGCCCCCGATACTACTCTCGGGGATTCGATTTATCATTGCAGGCTCGTTGCTCATAGTCCCATTGTTGGTGCAAAGGGTGAGAATCATAGAGTCTACTCTCAAGCATTGGAGATTTATGCTGCTCTTTGCCTTTGTGCAGACATTTATGCAGTATGGCATATTCTTTCTTGGTCTTGATCGAGTGCCACCAGATGTTGCTTCGATTATTATCGGTGCAGGGCCTCTATTCATTGCCGTGATGGCGCACTATACTATGAGCGGAGATAGGCTAACGTCGCGTAAGGTGCTCTCCATTTCGCTCGGTATGGCAGGAGTTATACTAATTAGTGTTACGGGAGGGAGCGACGTGGTGCAGAGTCCGTCGTTTTACTTCGGCGTGGGGTGTCTTGTGGTGAGCAATGTTATGGGAAGTTATGCAAACATTATGGTGGCAAAGTACACCAAGGAGCTAAGCCCTGTACTGCTCACCTCCTTTGCAAACATTAGCGGAGGAGTGATGCTCCTTGGCGTAGGGTTTGCCACCGAAGAGCTGCCCACCACACCCCCTACGATGGAGTTTCTGGGTGCGCTGCTCTGGCTCTCTACAATCTCGGCACTCACCTTCTCGGTGTGGTACTCTCTGCTCAAACGACCAGGGGTTAAGGTCTCGGAGCTCAATATGTGGAAGTTTCTCGTACCAGTGTCTGGATCGGTACTCAGTTGGTGGCTCATACCCGAAACCGAACCTACGATTATGACCATAACAGGAATAGTGATCATATCGCTATCTCTGATAATATTCCAACGTAAGTAGTTTTATCTACGCCTCTTTAATTATAGCCTTGCTGTTTTTGCCATCGATGAAGATATAGAGAGGGTTGTCAAATCGAACAACTCGTACCATTTCACTCTCATAGATAGCCTCCATTGAGTCGAGTCGAGATGTGTCAAATGTTCCGTCGCCGTTGAACGGACTGATCGTCAAGTAGCCAACACCCAGCGATGTAAGGTTTTGGAAGAAGTGCGTGCCCTGAGAGGGGTCAATCTGATAGTTGGGCAGTGCGCACTCGATGATAACCTTGCTGCCGCTAATCTGAGCCCATTTAACAGGTATGCCAAGCCAGTGGTCGCTCGAACCCCATCTGCCCGGCCCACACAAAACATACCCTTCGTTCTGTTCGTTTAGGTCGCTATTGATGCGTTCGATTTCGGCGGCAATTTCGACACTTTTTGCTGCGTCAAAGTTCTCCGAGCGTACGTACACAAAGTGGCGTACACCCTCGATTGCACCAATTCCAAGCGATTTCTCAGAGTATATAATCTCACCCTCTCGATTCACACCATCCCAGTCGAGAGATTCTCCTCTGTCGATGCTCACCATTGGGCGAATCTGTAGGAAGTTAAATATCGATGGCGCACCACTCTCCACGTCCATATTCACTGCAAACTCGATTTCAACAGGCGAGTTCATCTCTCGTTCGCCTATTTGTAGCAACTCGCCAATGATTTCTGCCAGCGGGAATGTACTGTATTTGAGTATCGATGCAAAGGATATAACGGGTCGTCCCTTTCCGTTGTAGCTATCCGATATGCGATTGTTTTGTATGTCCCAGGTAGAGGCAACGTGTCGTAGGTTTCTAAACTCCTTGGCGTTTGCAACCTCAATTTTTTCGAGGTTTATGCTCTCATCGGTGCTGGTTTTGAACAGTGCCGTATTGAGATTTAGTGCATAGAAGTGTCTTTGAGCACCTTTTAGCAGCGTTTCCATCGTTGAGAGTTGTAGCGAGTGCTTGGGGTGTGCCGGAGAGAAGCGAAGGCGTGAGGCACCCTCTACTACTGCTTTTCCAAGCCCCAGGGTTATGTCGCAGATACCCTCCTGCGGTTTTTCATCACCGATAGGGTAGTAGTTCACCGAGCGAGCAACTCCGGCGAGTGTCGGGAAGTATAACCCCTGCTCCTCAGTGCCGCACAGCTCTTGGATGACAACCCCCATACTCTCCTCACCCACAACATTACTCGTACTTTTGATATATGCCCTCGATGCCGAAAAAAAGATAGAGGCATAGACCGTTTTTATCGTGTTTGATACCAACCTGAGATCAACACCACTGTCCTCGCTTCGAGGCACCATATATGTAGAGTATATCCCAGCAAAGGGCTGATGGTGAGAGTCTTCGAGCTTCGACGAGCTGCGAATTGCCAGCGGACGGTGAACCTTCGAAAGGAATATCCTTAGCTCATCGATGAGCTCTTCGGGCAGTCGCGAACCGATAAATTCGTTGAGTATGTCCGAGTCGTCCAAGTTGTTTGACTCTGTGAGAATATAGTCCAAACCATTGCTTTGCATAAACTCTTCGAAGTATCCAGACGATATGGCAAGTGTGCGAGGGATCGTTACTCGAACCCCCTCCCACTTCGTATATAGATCATACTGCTCAATTAGCGATCCGACAAAGGCGAGACCTCGTGCCTTGCCCCCCAGCGAACCGCTACCACACCTCGCAAAGGTTATATACTCGTTATAGGTCATCTTTGAGAACTCAGCAATAACGCCCTGCCCCATCGTACGCCTATAACTTTTAATGACCCCGCTCAGATAGTTGCGCAACTCCTCGACTCCATTGAAATCCTCGACAAACTTCTCCTTTATGCTATTAGCAAGACCGAAGAGACCACGAGCATAGAGCCACTTGCTGTATGTATTGCGCGCTGAGTAGTGTAGCAGGATGTCGTCCGGGAGCGTCTCCACGGCGCGTTGCAGTCCGCCAAGGTCGGCAGCTACTGCAAGTACCGTCGAATTGTCCTTCGGGTCGGTAAAGCTAAATGGACCAAAGGTCAACCGAGTCTTTATAAACTCCTCAATCTCGATCAGTAGCGTTTTGGAGCCTTTGCAAATAAAGTCTGCGCCAAGGCGCTGCGCTTCAATTGCCATACTCTCTTCGGAGGATTGAAGCAGCAACGGCATCTTCTTCTGACTCTTTAGGATATAGTTGCAGAGTTCAATGCCCAGCGAACCCTCCACCTCGCCGCGAATCTCAGTGCGTGGGAACGATATATCGGAGATAACGCCCAAAAGGTTGTTGCCATACTGATTGTACAGAGTCTTTGCTTCATTGAGCGTGCGAGCAAAGAGGATCTTTGGTCGGGCGCGCTTACGTACTTTTCGTTGATGTTCGTTGAGAGCCTCAAGCGAGGAGGTGTTGGTTTGCGTAATGATCAACTTGTAGAGGTCGGGGAGGTATGCCGAGTAGAAGCGTACGTTGTCCTCGACGAGCAGTATTCCTTGAACTCCAAACTCCACGATGTCGAATGGTGCATTAGCCTTATCTTCGAGCATCTTAATGATAGCGAGTATTAGCTCTGCGTTGCCTTGCCACGAGAATACGTAGTCTATGTGTGAGGTATCCTCGTGCGACAGCTTGCGAGAGACCTCGTGAGAGAACGATGTGAGTAACACCAGTGGAATCTCTTTGTGTCGCTCCTTGAAGAGCTTCGAGAAGTCAAAGGGCGAGATCTCCCCGATGTTAAACATCACAATGACTAGATCAAAGCTCGCACCGCTATCAATAAGCTTTAGTGCTTCTGCTCCGCTGTCGATGCGAGTAAACCGCGGAGCTTGAGTCAGAGACAACTCGGCATAATCGCTCTGAATCTGCATCTCGATACGCCCATCCTCCTCGATTGTGAACTGATCGTAGGAGCTACACACCAGCAGTATGTTGGTGATGCGGAATTTCATTAGTTGTTCAAAATCTAAATGTGTCATTGTTTTTGGTGCGTTATCGTGAAAAATTTGTAGCTTTGTAGAACAAAATTAAAAAAGATTTACGATTTCCCAATGAAAAGAATACTACTTATCTACACCGGAGGCACAATAGGTATGAAAGTCAGTGCCAGTAGTGGTGTCTTAGCTCCGGTGGACTTTGCCGAGATTGAGGCCGAGGTGCCCGAGCTCAGTAAGTTTGACGTGGTGCTTGAGTCCTATACATTCTCACCCATTATAGACTCAAGTAATGTGGTGCCGGAGGATTGGTTGAAACTTGCGCAGATTATCGAGCAGAAGTATGATGCTTATGACGGTTTTGTGGTGCTTCACGGCACGGACACTATGAGTTATACTGCATCGGCACTGAGTTTTATTTTTGAAAATCTGGCAAAACCGGTGGTTTTCACAGGTTCACAAATACCCATCGGTGTGCTCAGAACAGACGGCAAAGAGAATCTAATCTCAGCCATTGAGATAGCAGCCGCTGGAATTGTTTGCGAGGTGACGATATTCTTTCAGAACAAGCTGCTCAGGGCTAATCGTACGACGAAGAGTAATTCTGAGTATTTCGATGCTTTTTGTTCGCCTAACTTTCCGCCACTTGCCGAGGCTGGCATTACGATAAAATATAGTGATGCGCTTTTGGGTAGTTGTAACAGTGTGGGTGGTGCGCCTCTAAAGGTGGCACAGAGGTTGTGCACAGATGTCGTGTCGTTGCGTATCTTCCCTGGTATTGAGCGCAGGGTTGTTGAGGCGCTCTTTGCAGTGGATGGTTTGCGTGGAGTGGTGCTTGAGAGCTATGGTTCGGGCAATGCTCCGAGTGGTGGATGGTTTGTGGATATGGTGGGTGAGGTGGTAAGAGGTGGTGTTGTGGTGGTAAATGTTACGCAGTGTCTTTCTGGCAGTGTAGATATGGGTTTGTATGAAACGGGCAAAGGGCTTATAGATGCAGGGGTGATAGGTGGAGGGGATATGACCTTTGAGGCGGCAATCACAAAGCTCAACTACCTCCTTGCAGACCAAACGCTAACAGTTAGTGCACTTAGATCTCTTGTCGAAAAATCAATTCGAGGAGAAATTACCATATGAAAATTTGCATTTAAGAAAAATATCTCTACCTTTATGCGTTGAAAACACCGCGTTGTACGATAAAGTGGGCTGTTTGTGTGTAGTTCATACGAGTGCTTGAGTGGGTTGGTTGTAGGGGTTGGTTGTAGGGGTTGTAGGGTTGGTTGAGGGTTGGTTGTAGGGGTTGCAGGGTTGGTTGAGTGGATTTTCGATGAGTATTTATGGAGAAATGGCCGAGTGGTTGAAGGCGCACGCCTGGAAAGTGTGTATACCTCACAAGGGTATCGCGAGTTCGAATCTCGCTTTCTCCGCCAAAAAAAGAGTGTTAAAAGAGTATTGAAGTTCAATATTTTTTTTCTATCTTTGCAACGATAATTAAGTTTTTTAGACAATAATATTAATTATAAACAAAAAAATTATAACCAAAAATCAAAACAATGAAAAAACTTTTCGCAATTCTTTCAATGGTAGCTCTAATGGGCTTTACCTCAGCAAGTCTTTATGCTCAGACTGCAGAAGCAGTGGTAACAGAAGAGATTGGAGAGCCAATGCACCAAGTGCTCAAGCAAAAATTTATGGAGGGTGGTGTAGAGTGGATGGCTCCACTACTATTGTGCCTTATCCTCGGTCTTGCAATCATCATTGAGCGTGTGATTTATCTTAACCTCTCTTCAGTAAACACAAAGAAACTTATGAAGAACATCGAAGCAGCTCTTGCTTCAGGTGGCGTTGAGGCAGCAAAGACAGTGTGTCGTAATACTCGCGGTCCAGTTGCATCTATCTTCTACCAAGGTCTAAGCCGTTCAAGCGAAGGTATTGACGTTGTTGAGAAATCAGTATCAGCTTATGGATCTATCCAAGCAAGCCAACTTGAAAGCGGTATGTCGTGGATTTCACTATTTATTGCTATTGCTCCTATGCTCGGGTTTATGGGTACGGTAGTAGGTATGATTGGCGCTTTTGACGCTATCGAGGCTGCCGGTGATATCCAACCATCACTCGTTGCCGGTGGTATCAAAGTCGCACTTCTTACTACAGTAGGTGGTCTTATCGTAGCGGTTATCCTGCAGCTATTCTACAACTACCTCGTAGCAAAGATCGATAGCATCGTTATCTCTATGGAAGACGCCTCTATCACACTTGTAGATATCCTTAACAACTACCTTAAAAAATAATTTCGTACAGATATGAAATTTATTCCTTACATAAAGTACGTACTTCTTGTTCTATGTGTCGTAATATTCGTTGCGGCAATGGCAATGTACGACTCAGCAAATCCGCGTGATATAAATGCAGGACTCGACCTGCTCTTTAACATCTCAGCGATCTTGGTAATCCTAACAATTGTCTCGGCAATTGCTATGCCACTGATTGGCATACTCCAGAACCCTAAAGCAGCAGTTAAATCCTTTGTTGGATTTGCACTCGTTGCAGTTATGTTTATTGTTGCTTATGTTATGTCAAGCGAAGAACCTATAACACTGGCAAGTGGTAGGGTTATCGATAGCGTAGGCGAACTCAAATTTGCAGATACCTCTCTTTATGCAATGTATATCGCCTTCGCCGGTGTTATACTTAGCATCGTAGGGACAGAAATCTACAAAATATTCAAATAATCTACTATGGCAAAGAAAACTCCAGAAATCAACGCCAGCTCAATGGCAGATATTGCATTCTTGCTTCTAATCTTCTTCCTTGTAACCACTACAATGAACGTAGACTCGGGTATTACTCGTACTCTTCCTCCATTTGTTGACAAGAAGAAGGACGATGGATCTGAGGTAAAAGAGCGTAATGTTTTGGCAGTGAGGGTGGCAGGTAATGATCAAATTCTGGTTGCTGGTGAGCGTGTAACGCTCGGTAGAATTAAAGATATGGCGAAGGAATTTATCCTTAACGTTAATAATGACGAGAATCTTCCCGAGAAAGAAGAAATTGATGTTCCGATCTTTGGAAAGATGAATGTCAGTAAGGGGGTAATCTCACTGAAGAACGACCGCTCTACATCTTTTGATGTCTACGTAGCAGTTCAAAATGAACTAACCAGAGCCTATGCAGAGATGCGTAATGAATTCGCTCAGCGTAAACTGAATAAAAAATATTCGGAGCTAACTCTCGATGAGAAGAAAGCAGTTAACAAAGCGATTCCTACGAAGATCTCTGAGGCAGAACCAGTTGACCTTACCGGAAAATAATAGTGAACTATGGCAAAATTTAGAAAATCAAATAAAGAGACTCCAAGTGTTTCGACTTCATCTCTTCCGGATATCGTCTTTATGCTACTCTTCTTTTTTATGGTGTCGACAACGATGCGTGAGGTTGAAATGAAGGTGCAAGTTAACTTGCCAACGGCATCAGAGGCAGTTAAATTAGAAAAGAAGTCGTTAGTGAGTTATATATATGTTGGTCCTCCAGCTAGGCAGTTTCGTGCTAAGTTTGGTGACGCACCACTTATTCAGCTCAATGATAACTTTGCAAGAAAGGAGCTTATAGGCAAGTTTGCAGCAGCTGAGAGAGATAAGCTGGACGAAGCGGACCGTGCAGGAATGATTACGAGTCTTAAGGCAGATAGCAAAACAAAGATGGGTATCATTGATGATATTAAGCAGGAGTTGCGAAGAGCTGATGCACTAGTTATCAACTATGCGGCAAAGCAGGGTGAAGCTATTGAGTAGTGTCGCTTGGCAAATATGTTATTAAGTGTGGGGGTGTCATTAGGCACCTCCACACTTTTTATATAGAGGTGTTGTTTTTTTAGGTATAATGGTAAAAAAGGACTGATAAGATTGTTGTAAGTTTTTTGATTTACAGATAATTATTAGTAGTTTAATGAAGACGTTTTCATCAAACTACTTTTTTTATGTC
>CAYJMA010000026.1:0-18389 GCA_964371475.1 uncultured Rikenellaceae bacterium
GGGGGAGTCGTACGTCCGCCTTGGGTTGGTTTGCACGGAGTCGAACGACGGAGGGTGGATGCAATAGAGCGTATGCGAGATTGCGGCCGCCCTCGTGGGGCGTCGGACACCCGCATTGGATTAGTTAGCTCTAAAGACAGCTAAAAAAGTGGCGACCGTCCGCAATATAGCTGTTTGCATGCAAAGACGTACGACTGAGGGAGGATGCAATAGAGCGTAAGCGAGATGGCGGACTCCCTCGGGGGGAGTCGTACGTCCGCCTTGGGTTGGTTTGCACGGAGTCGAACGACGAAGGGCACTCCGAAAAAAGAGCGTAAGCGATGTTTGCAGGTGTCCTCGTGGGGCGTCGGACACCCGCATTGGATTAGTTAGCTCTAAAGATAGCTGAAAAAGTGGCGACCGTCCGCAATTTAGCAGTTTGCACGAAGTCAAACAACAGAGGATAAATGCAAGAGAACGTATCTAACTATTTAGCACAGTAACGTCGACAGAGACTTAACAAGCGCTTCGGCACCTGCCCCAATATCTGCAATAGTAGAGTCATCGTACATATAGCTTGCAGTAGAGACTACTCTGTTCTCGCTATCTACAACCACTCCTCTTCTACCAACCTCAATAACCTTAGCTCCAAAACGCTCCTCAACGCCTTTGGTCAACTCCCCCTCGGGCCCAAGCGTAACACTCACACCACCTATAATCTTACACAAACTAAGGGGCGCAATACACATAGCGGCAATTGGTTTACCTGCCGTATGAAACGCTTCCACCACTGATCTATAACGCTCTTCGATCGAAAACTCTAAACCATCGATTGCAAAGGTAAAGCAGTTTTTTGCAAGTCCAGTCCCTCCCGGAATCACCAAACAGTCAAACTCCTCGACCTTCAACTCCTCAATATCACTCACACTGCCTCGGACAATTCTCGCCGACTCCTCAATCTGAACTCTACTCTGGCCCCCCGCAACAATCTCACCCGTTAGGTGATTCACCACGTGCCTCTGAGGCTCTACAAGCGCAAAGCTCCTTGTGCTATATCCTGCTACATCCAAGTAGTACAACGCCAAGGTAGCCTCCTGTATCTCAGAACCGTCCTTAGCTCCACATCCCGCAAGTAATAGTGCTGCTCTTTTCATAACCACTACTGTGCCTTGCGAGCCGTGGTGCTCTTCGTTGCCGTAACCTTTGATTTCGTAGATGCAGTACCGCTCTTAGCCTTAACCGCCGTTGCTGGCTTCTTGGCAACCGCCGACTTAGGTGCTGCCACCTTAGCCTTAGCCACACCATCTTCCGCAACCTCTGCCTCCTCCTGCGACTCAACAAACTTTGTGACCCCTACGCCAACCAAAATATTATACCACTGAGCCAACTTCTTAATATCGGAGTTATGAACCCTATCCTTGTCATAATCTGACAAGACACCCTCCATAAAACCTTGAAGCTCCGCTGGAGTAGATTTTCCACCGATTTCGACCTTCTCGCCCTTGTGCTCCTTGAAGACCATCTCAAGAACCTCGCCAAGTGAAATCTCAGTCGAATTCGTATAAATAGCTATATCCCCAAGAGCACTAACCTTGGCACTCCCACTAATGTTTGTCCTGCGACGAGACTCATCAAGAGACTCAACAATAATTCCTCCCTTGCTCTGTGCCACATACTTAAATAATCCCGGGCTACCAGATACTGACAGCACCTCTGAAAGTTTAATCTCCATCTTTTATTCTTTGTTTTATAGTTTAACTGACTTATCTGAGCACAAAGATAGTAATTTTTCGTGAAGTGCCACCACCTTTGGTGTAAGCACCTCATCTTCACTTGTGTGGAGCACATAGTCGCTCCTCATTTCAATCTCCTGTTGCTCCATTTGCCACTGCAGCCTTTGCTCAACCTGCTCAGGTGTAACTCCATCTCGCCGAACTACTCTTCGTACAATCTCTTCTCTGCTCGCACACACCGCCACCACATAGTCCATATCCTGCTCTATGACACTCCCAAAGAGTAGCGCACTCTCAACCACAACATACCCCTTAGCTCGCTGCACACCAACCCACTGCCTAATATCTTGCCTAATGCTCCGATGAACCACCTCCTCCACCCTGCATTTCAACCCCTCATCTCCAAATATCATACTAGCAAGCCTCCCCCTATCGAGCTCACCTCCCTCTCCATACACACCCCCTCCGACAATCGCCTCAATCTCATCTCTGAGCTCCTCTACCATCAGCTCCTTAGCCCGACTATCACAATCATAGGTAGGCACACCAAGCATAGCAAAGACTCTCGCCACACTGCTCTTCCCCGAACCCATAATACCTGTTAATCCTACAATTTTCATCACTCCAAATCCGCCTCCTTCCTATCTCTGAATGTACACCTCAACGAACTCGGGTTGCACTGTGTAGCTCATCACCTCTTTGGGTAAATTAACAACTCGAAGACTATGGGCCACTCCTCGATGATCTACCATCTCGGGGTTAACCACCACCTCTACCCCCACAAGTGTAATCTCCTCCGAAATATTAATTGGCACTCGGGTAGTGAGCTCAACTCTCCGCGGTACAATCAACGCCGAGGCATCTCCAATGAATTTAACGCCAATCTCTCGTTTGATTTCTGTAAAGCCAACCACCTTGGCTCTATATTGCACCTCCCTGTTTTCAAGCACCATCCCCCTTGGCACGCTAAGCGATACACTCCCCTGTAATGACTCTCTTACCTCTCGAAAGTTTAACTCCTCGGTATATATTGCATCGACCTCACTAAGGACCGACATTGGTGCCTTTACCATAATCGAGTCTATCGAAAGGTGAACTCCATCTTCTACCATATACTGCTGCATACACTCCACCTCAATGTTCGCAACTATGGGCAATTTTTTCTCAACAAATGGAGATACCGTTATCCTCTCAATCGTATCTAAAATACCCACAACTCTAAACTTTGAAGTGGCAGCACCGATGGCCCTCTCCATACTATTTTCAGATATTCTGTACGTAAAGCCCTGTGGCGATTGCTTCTCGATTTCGAGCTGTGAGAGTGGTATGCTAATCTTTGCTCCAAACCCCATCTTATACCACGCCAAATCTCTCCCATCTCCACTTGCCAGCAGGTCAACGATAATACTGCCCTGCTCGATCCAAACTTCGGAGTCGTAGTCCGTTATAATCTCAACCTCGACCTCCACAGGTGTCGTATATGTTCTAGATAGCCTGCCGGTAAACCACAGAGCAAAAGATGCTACAAGTAGTATGATAAAGGCAGGAGATATCATCTGCCTCAGTAAGCTGCTTATTTTTCCTCGTAACTTCATACTTATAATGCAAAAATAGGTAATTATTCTGAAATAATGTGGAAAAAAAGTTATATATTTGTGCTAAATACGACGTGGATTATATGAACAGTCTAAAGAAACAAACCAAAATAGTTGCAACAATCTCGGATCTACGCTGCGAGGTTGACTTTTTACGCGAGCTGTTCGACGAAGGTATGAACGTCGTGCGAATAAACTCCGCACACACTACCTTTGAAGGCGCAAATAGAATATTGAGGAGCGTCCGAGAGGTGTCCGAACGCATCGCAATTCTTGTCGATACCAAAGGTCCCGAGGTTAGAACCGTAAACCTACCACAGGAAGGAGTCGCTGTCAAAGAGAACGACCAAATAAAAATTTGGGGTTACGACACCCAAAAAGAAAATAGTGATAAAAGTGGCATATATGTTAACGACTATAAGTTCTTCGACGAGATTGGAGTTGGCTCCGATATCCTTATCGACGATGGCGAGATTGAATTAACCGTAGTTGATAAGTGCCACAAGGATAAGAGCCTGCTGTGTACGGTTATAAACAACGGAGTTATAAAGAACAAAAAGAGCGTTAACATCCCCGGGGTTGACCTCCCTCTACCCTCACTCTCGCAACGCGACAAAGAATATATTGACTGGGCTGTGGACAACAACATCGACTTTATCGCCCACTCATTCGTACGCACCAAAGAGGACTTGATAGACATTCAAAAGATATTGGACAGCAAGCGCAGTCGTATAAAGATTATCGCAAAGATCGAGAATCAACAAGGTGTGGATAATTTGGATGAGATTCTGGACCACTGCTACGGCATAATGGTTGCACGAGGCGACCTCGGAGTTGAACTACCGGCAGAGGATATTCCAATCACACAACGTGATATTGTTCGCCGTTGCATAGAGAGCAAGAAGCCCGTTATTATCGCCACGCAGATGCTACACTCTATGATACTATCCCCACGGCCAACTCGTGCCGAGGTAAGCGACGTTGCCGGGGCAATCTACCAACGAGTAGATGCCATAATGCTCAGCGGTGAGACCGCTATGGGCAAATATCCCGTCGAAGCAGTGCGCACTATGAGCAAAATAGCACGGCGCATTGAGCAAGAGATAGAGCCGATGATTGATATGAATATGGTGCGTATAAACAATGAGGTAACCGCACAACTCTCACGTTCGGCGGTGCGTGCCTCGACAAACCTTCCGATAAAAGCAATCATTGCCGACTCCCTCTCTGGACGAACAGCAAGATACCTTGCCGCTTTTCGTAGCTCGAAGCCAGTCTATACGCTCTGCTATCGCAAGGACGTTATGCGTGAGCTCGCCCTAAGCTATGGTGTCTATGCCGATTTTGGAGAACCGATGGAGTCGCACGATCAGTTTGCACTCCAGATTTTGGTAAAGATGGAAAAGAGTGGCGTGCTCGATAAAGGAGATATGGTCATAGTAGTAGGAGGTAGCTTCGGCGCATCAAAGGGTGCATCGTATATGGAGATAAGCAAGGTTTTACAGCTCATCAATAAGAAACTATTTTAAGTATGAGATGCAATAAAAGAAACCAAACAAAGTCATAAGTTTTAAGAAGAAATGTGTAAAGGAACGCTAAATCAAGATCACCAAGAGTTTATCAAAGGTGTCTGCACAAAGTATAACTCTGACCCCTCGGAGTTAATCACAATTTTGCACAAAGTACAAGAACACTTTGGTTATCTACCAGCCGAAGTCCAACAGTGCATTGCCCAGGAGCTTAATATACCAACATCGAAGGTCTTTGGCGTTGTTACGTTCTACTCTCTGTTTACTATGGAGCCAAAGGGCAAACACCCCATTTCGGTGTGTACAGGCACGGCTTGTTATGTTCGAGGTGCAGATGGCGTACTGGATGAGTTGAGCCGTCAGTTGGGCATAAAGGTTGGGGAGACCACCTCGGATGGTATGTTCTCGCTCGATTGTCTTCGATGCGTTGGAGCGTGCGGACTCGCACCTGTGGTAATGGTTGGGCAGAAGATCTTCCCAAGGGTTACACCTCAGGACATTAGCGAGATTATAGCCGGATATGAAAGCTGAGCTCAAGGAGATAGCCTCGCGACTACCTACTCATAGCGGAGTATATAAATTTAAGGACAAGGACTCAGCGGTAATCTACGTTGGCAAGGCAGTGAACCTTCGCTCGCGTGTAAGTTCGTACTTTAATGCCTCTGCAGAGCACACCTACAAGGTTCGAACAATGGTCGGGCATATAGATAGCATTGATGTTATTGTGGTTGGTAGCGGCAGGGACGCACTACTACTCGAAAATAACCTTATCAAGGAGCTCCAACCGCGCTATAACATCCTACTCAAAGACTCTAAGACATATCCCTGGATTTGCATAACCGACGAGCCTTTTCCACGGATTATCTCAACACGAAAGAGACTTAAAGGTAGCAAAGAGGAGTACTATGGCCCCTATGCATCGGTCGGTATTCAACGGGTTGTGTTGAGCCTCATTCATACGCTCTACCCGATACGCACCTGTAAGCTAAAGCTTACGAGCGAGAGTATCAAAAAGGGTAAGTTTTCGGTATGTTTGAAGTACCATATGGGGCAGTGCAATGGTGGGTGCGTGGGCAAGGAGGTGGAGGATGACTATATGGACTATATTGTCAAGGCGAGAAACATTCTACGAGGTAGCTACACATTGGCTCAGCGTGGGCTTGAGTCGTCGATGCGAAGTGCCGCTGCCGATATGCGATTCGAGGAGGCCGCCAGCTATAAGCGTAAGATAGATGCTATTGAGGACTATAAGAGTCGCAGCGAGGTGGTTAGCAACCATCTGGGGAGTCTCAATGTTGTTAGCCTTCAGTACCACTCCGAGGCATCGTATTGCAACCATCTCAGAGTAGCATCGGGGTCGGTTATTGCGAGCTATACCTTTGAGCTGAGGACTCGACTGGAGGAGAATCAGGCGCAAATTCTGAGTTTTGCTCTGAGCCAACTGGAGTTAGATGGTCGTGAGATTGTCGTGCCCTTTATGCCCAGCGAAGATTACATAGATCAGGAGGTAATAAAGCGTTGTTTTGTGCCTCAACGTGGGGATAAAGTCCGGCTGCTTGAGCTCTCGGAGAGAAACAGTAAGTTCTATCGCCTTGAGAAGCTAAAGAATGTTGAGCGTAAGAATCCAGAGGAGCACGTCAATAGAGTGATGAAGGGTATGAAAAATGAGCTCGGTCTGGATTGTGAACCTCGTTATATTGAGTGTTTCGACAACTCTAATCTTGGGGGTGAGTTTCCCGTTGCGGCGTGTGTGGTTTTTCGCGATGGCAAGCCCTCGAAGAGGGAGTATCGTCACTATAATATAAAGAGTGTGGTTGGCGCAGACGACTTTGCTTCGATGAAGGAGGTTGTTGGCAGGAGGTATCGCAGGTTGCTGGACGAAGGCAAAGAACTTCCGCAGCTTGTGGTAATTGATGGCGGCAAGGGACAGCTTGGTTCGGCATATGAGGCTCTGGTCGAGCTGGGCGTGGAGTACGATATGACCGTTGTAGGTCTTGCAAAGAAGATGGAGGAGCTATTCTTCGTAGATGACCCCACGCCACACTACCTCGACAAAAAGGGCGAAACGCTTCGCACTTTGATGCACATTCGCGACGAGGCTCACCGCTTTGGTATCACATTCCATCGCAATAAACGCTCCCTGCAATTTACAAAAACTAAACAAACTAAGAGTTAAGAACAATGATTAAAGCAGTAATATTTGATATGGACGGCGTGCTTGTTGTCAACGATGCACAGCACGAAGAGTCATTTGCAATATGGTGCACACGCCACGGTATGGTTATGCCCGAGAACTTTCTAAAGACATACTATGGTATGGGCAATGACGATATTTTTAGAGGTTTGCTTGGTCGAGAGCTAAGCTCCGAGGAGATCGAGCGTTATAGCTCCGAGAAGGAGGCGATCTATCGTGAGATATACGCTCCGGTGGCAACGCCAACCTCAGGACTCGTTGAACTTATGGAGGCACTACAAGAGCGTGGCATCAAGATGGCAGTTGGCAGCTCGGGTATTATCGAAAATATCGATATGGTGCTCGATAGGTGCAACATACGGAAGTATATCTCTGCAATCTCGCACCGAGATGCAGTGGCGCGTGCCAAGCCAGCCCCCGATGTCTTTCTCTATGCCGCTAAACTTCTGGGAGTCAGCGCAGAGGAGTGTTTCGTCTTTGAAGATTCCTTTGCAGGAGTTGAAGCCGCCAGAGCTGCCAATATGCGACTTGGGGTACTCGCAACGTCATTCCCCCGAGACAAACACACCGACTATGACATCATCATCGACGACTTTACACAAATCACCCTCGATGATATTTTGGTATAACCGATTTTTTTTAGTACTTTTACGCACTTAATTTTTATTAGTGAATGTAACGCAATTAAATAACTATGAGCGACGACAAAAAGACTTTAGAGCAGCAAGAACAAGAAGCGACCGGCGGAAGGATAATGCCCGTAAACATAGAGGAGGAGATGAAGACCGCCTATATCGACTACTCTATGTCGGTTATCGTCTCTCGTGCTCTACCCGATGTGCGAGATGGTATGAAACCGGTGCACCGCAGGATTCTGTATGGTATGGCAAATGAACTTAGCCTCTATTCGGACAAACCGTATAAGAAATCTGCTCGTATTGTCGGAGAGGTAATGGGTAAGTTTCACCCGCACGGCGATAGCTCGGTATATGACGCTATGGTGCGTATGGCGCAGGAGTGGAGTATGCGCTACCAACTCGTTGATGGGCAGGGTAACTTCGGTTCGATTGACGGCGACAACCCCGCAGCAATGCGTTATACCGAAGCGAGAATGAAAAAGATCTCGGACGAGGTGATGGCAGATATTGAAAAAGAGACGGTGGACTTCTCACTCAACTTTGACGACACACTCAAAGAGCCCAGAGTTCTGCCAACTCGAATACCCCTTCTTCTGGTTAACGGAACAAGCGGTATTGCCGTAGGTATGGCAACCAATATGCCTCCGCACAACCTCACCGATACGATCTCAGCGGTTAATGCCTATATAGATAATCCCGATATTGAAATCGATGAACTTATCCCAATAATCAAAGCCCCGGACTTCCCCACAGGAGGTATAATCTATGGTTATGAGGGAGTAAAGGAGGCGTATCATACGGGCAGAGGACGCGTTGTGATGCGTGCCAAAACCGAGATCGAACATACGAAGAGTGGCAGAGAGTGCATCATCGTAAAGGAGATACCATATCAGGTGAATAAAGCCGATATGATATCGAAGATCGGTGAGCTTATCAACGACAAAAAGATCGAGGGCATAAGCTACATAAATGATGAGAGTGATAGACACGGAATGCGTATTGTTATCATCCTCAAAACAGATGCTATTGCAAGTGTTGTGCTCAATAATTTGTATAAGCATACTGCTATGCAGTGCTCCTTTTCGGTCAACAACATCGCACTGGTAAATGGTCGACCACGCTCGCTAAACCTCAAACAACTCATCAAGTACTTTGTAGAACATCGACACGATGTTGTGCATCGTCGCACAGAGTATGAGTTGCGCCAGGCTGAGGCTCGTGCCCATATCCTCGAAGGACTGCTGATCGCTCAAGACAACATCGACGAGGTAATAGCAATTATCAAAGCCTCGGCAAATACCGAAGCTGCCAAGAACTCGCTTATGGAGCGATTCGGGCTAAGCATAGAGCAGGTAACTGCCATTGTTGAGATGCGCCTGCGTGCACTCACAGGGCTTGAGCGCACAAAACTACAAGCCGAGTTTGATGAACTGCAAAAGATGATTGCCCACTACAAGGAACTACTTAGCAGCAAGCCAATGCGTATGCAACTCATCAAGGACGAACTCACCGAAATACAACAACGATACGGCGATGAACGTCGTACGGAGATTGTACTAAGTGCTGCTGAGTTTAACCCAGAAGACTTCTTTGCAGATGAAGAGGTCGTAATTACTAGCTCACATCTTGGTTATATTAAACGCACGCCTCTATCTGAGTACCGCATACAAAGTCGAGGAGGGGTAGGCTCTAAGGGTTCGGCAACTCGTGATGAAGACTTCATCGAGCACCTCTACGTGGCAACTATGCACAATACGATGATGTTCTTTACCGAAAAGGGTAGATGCTACTGGCTAAAGGTTTATGACATCCCCGAAGGTAGCAAAACGAGCAAAGGTCGTGCAATCCAAAATGTACTGCAAATTGAACCAAGCGACAAAGTTCGCGCCTATATCAACGTCAAGAAGCTCACCGATACGGAATACATCAACAATAACTTCATTGTGATGTGTACTCGCGAGGGTCTTATCAAAAAGACTAAACTTGAGGCATACTCTCGCCCACGAGCCAATGGCGTCAATGCAATTTCGTTCCGCGAAGGCGACGAGCTTATCGAAGCAAGACTCACGAGCGGAAATAGCGAAGTTGTGCTGGCATCGAAGAATGGCAAGTCGGTTCGCTTCAACGAAAGCGATGCACGAGCAATAGGTCGTACCGCCTCTGGAGTACGTGGTATAAATCTTGAGGATGGAGACGAAGTTATCGGGATGCTCACCGTTGAGCCCGAGAGTGGCAAGGACATATTCGTGGTTACCGAAAATGGTATGGGTAAACGTACAGATGTCGAGGAGTATAGACTGCAAAGTCGTGGGGGTAAGGGCGTCAAGGCACTTAACGTTACCGATAAGACAGGTAAGCTAATATCTATTCAGCTCGTATCGGACGAAGATGACTTGATAATTATCAATCGCTCGGGTATCACAATCCGTACTCGTGTAAGCGAGATACGACAAACCGGTCGTGCAACTCAAGGAGTTAGAGTTATCGCCCTTCGAGGGGATGATAGCATAGCGTCGGTGATTGCCGTGCCTCGTAGCGAAGATGAACAAGAGGGCGATGAAAATGTAACAAATACTGAACCCAATAACGAAGTAATAAATTAAACACAAAAACTATTTAAGATAAAACAATGAAAAAAGTAATTCTACTTGCCCTTGTAGCCGTTGTATCACTTTCGGCACTGGCACAAGACGACAAAGCTGCTCAAGCTGTTCTAAAGAAGGTTGAGCGTAGCGATGCAGCTGCATCAGATCCTAAGAAAGCCTCGAAGATGAACACTTGGCTCGATCGAGCAACTGCCTATACAGATGCAGGGGTTTTCTACACATCAAACCTTATTGCAAACATTCCCGTTGCACAGATGACCGCAACATCTATGGTGGGCGAGCCAGAAAAAATCGAAGAGGTAACTCTCATCGACGTACCGTATAGCAAGTATGTTTACAAGGAGTTTGATATGTATGTGACCGGTGATGGCAACGTAGCTCTTTGGGTTGTGAAAGAAGAGGTTGTACCCGGCGCCCTGAAGGAGGCAATTGAATCGCTCAAAAAAGCAAAAGATCTTGACGAGAGTGGATTTGTAAAATCTACCAAAGCCAATGGCGTGGTTGACAGAGTAGCATCCGAGTTCAATACAATGGGCCGCAATTTTTATATGGTCGGTGATTTTGTAGAGGCAGGCGATTCTTTCATCAGCGCATACAATGTTATGGAGCTGAAGGGTGTTGTCGATACTGTATCCTACTACTTCGCAGGTATTGCTCTTTTCGAGGGCGCTCAGTACGAAAGGTCAGAGGCTATCTTCGAGAAACTTATCTCGATTGGTGCCTACCAAGGCGGAATGAGCTACTACTACCTTGCATCGTGCCAAGACCAACTCGGCGATAAAGAGGGTATGCTTAAAACCTACGAAGAGGCCTTTGCAAAGTTCCCAGAGAATGCAACAATTATGGGAGGACTTATCAATGCATACGTTATTATGGACAAAAATCCTGAGGAAATCATAACTCTACTGCAAAATGCTCAGAAACTCGACCCTAACAACGTATCACTCTACATTGTAGAGGCGCAAATCTGGGACAAAGCTGGCAAACGTGAAGAGGCATTCAAGGCGCTTGACAAAGCAATAGAGCTTGATCCTAAATCTATACCGGCACGCTACAACTACGCAATTTTCAAGATAATCGAGTCAGATGCCACAGTTGAAGCTGCCAACAAACTTGACATCAATGACACCAAGACCTACGACGAAATGATGGCAAAGGTCGAGGTGCTACGCACTGAGGCTATTGGCAAACTTGAGGAGTGCTATGCCATTGCCCCAGATAATGCTGATGTTATTGATCTACTACGCCAGATGTACTTCGTATGTCGCGACTACGAACAATATAAAGACAAACACGAGGAGTTTAACGCTACTCACCCTGGTAATTAATTATTGTAATTCTGATACAACGGGGGCAAGCCACTATGGTCGTTTGCCCCTCTTTTTTCTAATAAGAAGCGATGAGTGATAGCGAAAAAGAGATAATTCAGAGCGTTGCGGAGTCGGACTACCAGTACGGTTTTGTTACCGATATAGAAACTGAACTAATAGCCAAAGGACTGAGCGAAGGGGTCATAAGGTTGATCTCTGCCAAGAAAAAAGAGCCGCAGTGGTTGCTCGACTATCGACTACAAGCATATAACTACTGGAAGTCCCTTGAGATGCCACAGTGGGCACACCTTGAGATTCCACTCATTGACTTCAACGAGATTATATACTATGCCGAACCGAAGGCTCGCAAGGTGTTTGAGGAGGGTGTGGACGAGATTGACCCCGCACTAAAAGATACATTCGATAAGCTCGGTGTGCCACTCGACGAACAGAAGGCTCTTAGTGGCTTTGCGGTTGATGCGGTGGTGGATTCGGTCTCGGTGAAGACTACCTTTCAGAAGGAGCTGGCAGATAAGGGGATAATCTTTTGCTCGTTTTCCGAAGCTGTGCAAAATCACCCTGAGTTGGTGAAAAAATATATGGGTTCGGTGGTTCCGCATACCGATAATTTCTTTGCTGCGCTGAACTGTGCCGTCTTCTCGGATGGTTCGTTTTGCTATATTCCCAAGGGGGTTCGTTGCCCGATGGAGCTTTCAACATACTTTCGCATAAATGCTGCAGGTACGGGTCAGTTTGAGCGTACGCTAATCGTAGCCGAGGAGGGCGCATATGTTAGTTACCTTGAGGGTTGCACGGCGCCGGCACGAGACGAAAACCAACTCCACGCAGCAATTGTAGAGATCGTGGTGGAGAAGAATGCAGAGGTGAAGTACTCGACGGTACAGAATTGGTACACCGGCGATGAGAATGGAGTTGGAGGTGTCTTTAACTTTGTGACCAAGCGAGGGATTTGCAAAGGCGATGGCGCAAAACTTAGCTGGACACAGGTCGAGACTGGCTCTGCAATTACGTGGAAATACCCATCGTGCATACTCAAAGGTAGGAATTCAATCGGAGAGTTCTACTCGGTGGCACTGACCAAAGGTTACCAACAGGCAGATACCGGTACAAAGATGATACACATAGGTAGCGGTTCGCGTAGCACGATAGTAAGCAAGGGAATTTCGGCAGGCAAGTCACAGAACTCATACCGAGGGTTGGTCAAAGTAGGCAGGGGTGCTGATGGGTGTAGGAATTTTTCGCAGTGCGACTCTCTTCTAATTGGTTCGCAGTGTGGTGCACATACATTCCCTCGCATAGAGTGTGCAAATAGTAGCAGCACCGTCGAGCACGAGGCCACAACCTCGAAAATCTCAGAAGATCAACTAATGTACTGCAAGCAACGTGGTATTTCAACCGAGGATGCAGTAGGACTTATCGTGGGTGGGTACGCCAAGGAGGTTCTCCAACACCTGCCAATGGAGTTTGCAGTAGAGGCACAGAAATTACTATCACTGTCGCTCGAAGGAAGCGTAGGGTAACACACACGCATACAGCGAGGTACAATAAGAAAAAGAGTTAAGAGAATAAAAGAGATGTTAGAGATAAAGAATTTACACGCACGCGTGGAAGGCAAAGAGATCCTACGGGGTGTGAACCTCACCATTAAGGCAGGTGAGACACACGCCATAATGGGCCCTAATGGTGCTGGGAAAAGCACGCTCGCTTCGGTACTTGCCGGCAACCCAAGGTTTGAGGTTACTGCTGGCGAGGTTATATTTAGAGGGAAGAACTTGCTGGAGTTAGAGGTCGAGGAGCGTGCCGCGGAGGGGCTCTTTCTCGGATTTCAATACCCTGTGGAGATTTCCGGGGTGTCGATGGCATCCTTTCTGCGGTTGGCTCTAAACTCTCAGAGGAAGTATAGAGGCGAGGAGCCTATCTCTGCTGCGGAGTTTCTAAAGATGATGCGAGAGAAGGCAAAGATTGTGGAGCTTAGCGACTCGTTGATCAATCGTCCGGTGAATGAAGGCTTCTCGGGTGGGGAGCGCAAACGTAATGAGATCTTTCAACTCGCTATGCTACAACCACACCTTGCAGTGCTCGATGAAACTGACAGTGGGCTCGACATTGATGCTCTACGGGTGGTTGCAACAGGAGTCGAAAAGCTCAAAACTCCGCACAATGCCACAGTGGTAATAACCCACTACCAGCGACTGCTGGACTATATAATCCCCGATAGGGTACACGTACTCGCTGATGGCAAAATCATAGCATCGGAGGGTAAGGAGCTTGCCGTTGAACTCGAAAAACGTGGCTACGATTGGCTATTGAAGTGATGAACATAGAGGTTAAGGATAGTTTCAGGGAGGTGATCTTCGGAGGGGGCGACATTGACGCTACCATTGATGTACGCCAGGGTGCAAGGTGCGAGTTGCTGCTTGTTGGCGTGGGTAGTGGCAAGATTCAGGCACGGGTAGAGAGTGGAGGGGTGTTACGCGTGGTGGAGGTAATTACCTCCAGTGTGTGTAGGGAAATAGAGTTTGATCTGGTACAGGTTGGTGCGCGGTGTGAGATATTTGGAGTGGAGATTATTGGTGAGAAGGAGGTTGTAGAGATACGTAGTGAGGTAAGACACCTCAGCGAGGGGTGCCAGAGTGAGCAGTGCTTTAGGATAGTGGCAGGGGGTGAGGCTCGAAGTAGCTTTGAGGGGATGATCTTTGTTGACCGAGGTGCTCAGAGTACGGAGGCAGTGCAGCAGAGCGATGCTATTGTGTTGGGCAATTCGGCAGTGGTTAACAGCTCGCCTCAACTCGAAATATACGCCGATGATGTTAAGTGTAACCACGGATCGACCGTAGGCAGGCAAGATGAGAGTGCTCTGTTTTATATGCGTCAGCGTGGTATTGCGCCAAGCGACGCACAGGAGCTATTGCTCCATAGCTTCTGCAACAAAGCCCTAAGGATTGAGCAGTACGACTCTGAGACCATTGATAGGGTTCAGCAAATAATAGTAGATTCGATACGATGTCAAAGCGCAGGGTAGATAGTGCACGGAGCGATTTTCCGCTCATTGGCACAGCTGAGGCATACGGTAAACCGCTATGCTATCTTGACAGTGCAGCCACTGCACAAAAGCCTCGGGTGGTGATTGAAACTATCGAGGATCTCTATGCTCGCTGTAATGCAAACATACACCGAGCTGTATATGGTATGGCAGAGGAGGTGACGGCTCGATATGAGCAGGCACGGGCAACGGTTGCAAACTATATTGGTGCAGGGTCTGTTAGCGAGGTGGTTTTCACCTCGGGTGCAACTGCTTCGCTCAACGTTGCTGCTCGCTCGCTTGGCGAGCTGATGTTGCAAAGAGGAGATAATGTGGTGATTAGCGAAATGGAGCACCACTCGAATATTGTGCCGTGGCAGATGGTATGTAGGGCGTATGGTGCGGAGTTGAGAGCTATACCTATTGCAGCACGAGGGGAGATGGGAGATCATAGCTCCGTGATTGATCATCGCACGAAAATTGTGGCAGTCACAGAGAGCTCAAACGTACTGGGTACGATGGCAGATCTTAGTCCAATAGTAGAGTCTGCTCATAGTGTTGGTGCAGTGGTGGTGGTGGATGGCTGTCAGGGGATTGTGCACGGCAATGGAAAAGGTGTAGCAGAGTCGGGGTGCGATCTTTATGCCTTCTCGGGACACAAACTCTATGGTGCAAATGGAATTGGCGTGCTGTGGGGTAGAGAAGAATTGCTAAAAAAGATGCCTCCGCTATTTGGCGGTGGAGAGATGATATCCTCGGTGTCAATCCGTGAGGGTTCCACTTGGGCACCTCTACCCCTTAAGTTCGAGGCAGGTACGCCAAACTATATCGGAGCTATCGCACTTGGCAAAGCAATTGAATATATAGGAGAGTTCGACAGGGGTGATATCATCGAACACGAAAAATTGCTCTACAATGACTTTGAGAAGAGATTAACACACACTATTGAGGGCGTGAGAGTATATGGTCGCGCCACTCATAAGGCACCGATATGTAGTTTTACGATCGAAGGGGTTTCGAGCTACGACCTCGCCTCGATAATAGACAAGTATGGTGTGGCAATGCGCAGCGGACAACTCTGCACGCAACCCATTATGGAGCATTACGGCGTAGAGACTATGACGCGAGCATCGTGGGCAATATACAACAACTATGGCGACAATGACCAAGCTCTACAAGCAATAGAGAGTGCCGTGAAGATGTTAAGACGATAAAAAATATATGTATTATAGCAATGTTTATAGTTATTGAAGGCCTTGATGGCGCAGGAAAATCGACACAAGTTGCAAAACTCACCCAGTGGGTCGAATCTCAAGGCAAGCAGGTGAAATTTCTTCACTTCCCACGCTTTGATGCCCCAGTCTATGGAGAGTTGATTGCAAAGTTTTTGCGTGGTGAATTCGGCAAGCTCGATGAGGTACACCCCCAACTCGTGGCTCTGCTCTATGCTGGCGACAGAGCCGACGCAAAGAAGATTATCGAAGGATGGCTTGCAGATGGGTATGTTGTGGTGTGTGATAGATACCTGCTCAGTAATGTGGCTTATCAGTGCGCAAAACTCAAAGGGGATACCGAAGAGCTGAAGGAGTGGATCGTGAATCTGGAGTACAATCAAAATAGAATCCCTCGCCCCGACGTTACTATATTTCTGGACGTGCCGTTTCGATTCACCAAGGAAAAACTTAGCGAACAACGAAGTGGTAGTGATAGAGATTACCTCAGAGGTGAGGTGGATATACACGAGAGCTCACTGTCGTTTCAGGAGCGCGTAAGAGAGGTCTATCTACGCCATCGAGAGGAGAATTACTATGTTTTGGAGTGCTCGGATCATAACTCTACTGGGGAGATGCTACCAATCGATACAATACATAATAGCATTATTAATTTAATTGATAAAAAATAGATGAAAAATATGTTGTACAAAATTTCAAAATACTTTATTGGAGCACTATTCATCTTCTCAGGTTTTGCAAAGGGAATTAATCCATTTGGACTCTCGGTACAGTTCTCAGACTACTTCTCGGCCTTTGGTCTCGACTTCCTCCACCCCGTAGCACCACTATGCGCTGTTCTGCTACCTACGGTCGAGACGCTACTGGGAGTGATGCTCATACTCGGGCTCTATCGCAAGATAACGGCGTGGGTAGTTGCGCTCTTTATGGTGTTCTTCACGGGGCTAACCCTATGGATTGCTCTTTTCAACCCTGTCAAAGACTGCGGCTGCTTTGGAGATATACTAATCATATCTAACTGGGCTACTTTCTACAAAAACTTAGCATTTATGGTTCCCACCATCATAGTATTTATGGGTAGAGGGGGCAAGAGCCGTAATAGTTGGCGCACAGTTGTTGTGGCTGCAATGGCGTGCGGACTTCTTCCGCTATATAGCTACAATAACCTTCCACTCATTGATGCCACACCCTACAAGATTGGCACCAACATATGGGAGGCTATGAACGATGGCACAGAGGGAGAGTATAACACTGTTTTAGTATATCGTAACATCGAAAATGGGGAGGAGCAAGAATTTTCGCTCGACGATAGAGAGTGGACAGATGAATCAAAGTGGGAGTATGTAGAGACAAGAAATGAGGTTATGGTCGAGGGTAGTGATGCAACCATTGGCGCACTTCCGATGATAGATAACAGTGGCGTTGACAGAGTTCAAGATGTTGTTCGCAGTGGTGGTAGTGTGTGGATAATTGTGGCTGTGAACCCCGCGGGGCAACAACTCCAAATAGCAGAGGTAATTAGCAGAGCTGGAAGCGAAGGCGTCGAGCGAGTGGTACTGCTCCACTCCACACTACAAAACATAGCAGTTGATGGTGCAGAGGTCTACACCTCGGACCATTCTACACTAAAAACCCTCATTCAGCACCACTCGGGAGGTGTGCTAAAACTCAATGGTGGAGTGATCGTCGACAAAGAAACTCTATAGGAAGAACAGAGCACAAGAATTGAAAAAACAGAGATGCATAGACTGAACATAAAGATAGACTTTATCACAGTGCTACTTTACCTCGTACTGGTAGCTATTGGATGGTTGAGCATCTACTCTGCTGTGCACGATGGCGACAATAGCTCGGTGTTTGACCTATCACAGAGGTACGGTATGCAACTTGTGTGGATTGGAGTAAGCCTTATGCTATGCGTGCTGATTATTCTCGTAGACACACGGTACTTTCATATCTTTGCATACCATAGCTATATCATATGTATACTGCTAATGGTCGGAGTTATGCTCTTCGGCAGGGAGGTTAATGGAGCACGGTCGTGGATCGGTATTGGTCCTATCGGCATCCAACCAGTTGAGTTTATGAAAATTGCAACAGCACTTGCACTTGCACGATTTATGAGCTCCTCGCACTTTAACATAGGGGAGCGTAAGATGCTTGTATATGTAGGATCTATTATTTTTGTTCCGATTTTTCTGATCCTATTACAAAACGATACCGGATCAGCTCTAATCTTTAGTGCATTTTTTATTGTGCTTTTTCGAGAGGGTTTCGGAGCATCTATCTACCTTGTCAGCCTATACCTTACGCTCGTCTCTGTGCTCACTTTTTTCCTAACTCCCGGCGCGCTTGTCCTCCTCGTCTTTGTTAGCTGCGTAGGGTTTGAGCTATACAGCAGAAGGCGCACAAGTCAGGCGGTGAAGGTAACGCTACGATATCTGGCGCTCATAGCCTTACTCTATCTTTTGGTAGAGGGCATCTACTGGATAGTTGGCACAGATAGCTCGATAGTCACATCGCTGCTCAT
>CAYJMA010000027.1:0-17865 GCA_964371475.1 uncultured Rikenellaceae bacterium
AATGCGCACGCTATGGCGAGCATTATGGCTAAAAATTTGATAGCACCTTTACTTTGCATATCTTCTTAGAGTGTTAAAATGTGTAGTATAATAATTAATAAAATTTGCTGTACATATTAAGTGGCAAAGATAGAAAAAATTTATAACAAACTATTACATAGCAACATTTTTTTTATTATATGGTTGCACTTCTAAGTAGATACGTTAGATGGTGAAGTTATATTTTGCCATTATTTTTAATAGATTAGGTGTCCAAAAGTTTTGATTTCACTTTTTTCAAAAAGTGAAGCCGCCGGCAGGCAGTGCGAGCTGATTGTCTCGTAATAAAAAAGCAAAAAGGTCGCTTGGGGTGGCGACCGTCCGCAATATGGTTTGTTGCACAGTCGTACGTCCGCCTTGGGTTGGTTGCTCTAAAATTAGTGATAAAACAATAGCAAGACGGTCGCCAGTGAACTACGCAAAATGAGCGAATAGCGACTTTGCGGAGGTCGCTCGGGGTGGCGACCGTCCGCAATCTGGTAGTTTGCACGCAAAGACGAACCACCAAAGGTGCAATGTGCACGGAGTCGAACGACGGAGGGTGGCCAAAAAAGCAACGCAAGTTGCGGCCGCCCTCGTGGGGCGTCGTTCGGCCGCATTGGGTTGGTTGTTCTAAAATCAGTCAAAAAGGTGGCGACCCCCTCCACAATTTGGGTTGCGATACGTTATCTTGTCGACAAAAAAAGTTGACAAAACTCAACGCTCTGTCAACTTCCCATACTCTATTCTTCTTAATCTAAGACCAGAAAACCAACCTCACATATATGACTAAAAATTTGCAATAGCCTCAACAAAAGCATCTGAATTTGTAGCCCCTACCTCTACTGCCTTAGAGAAACAGTTAGAAGCCCCATCGCACTCCTCCTGCTGTGCCATAATAAGCATATCGGGGTACAACACCTCGCAGTTATACTCTTCCAAAACCTTCGAGCGGTACAGATTCTCCAAAGTAGACTTTATGGCTATTGTATCCAACACAACATCTACATCACTACCCAATGCCCGCATCTCCTTGAGAAAACTCATAGCAAGCATTGCATCTGCGCGACTCATCGCAGTAAACAGTGCCGCTACCTCAGGAAGTGAATCACTGACTGCTTGCTCGGCAAACCTCTGATACATCTCTGCCGAATTAAACTCATTGAGAGTTGCAATCTCTAAATTTTTGAGCGTATTGGACGTGCTCGAACAGCCACTCACCGCAACCACTATAAGTAAACTTAAAAAGATCTTTCTCATTACATTATTTCCTCTGATCAGATTAGTACGACGAATTATCCCAACAGTGCGTACATAGCTCCTCTTTGGGTAGTCCAATCGCCTCGACAATGTCATCAAGGTGCTGAAACTTTAGAGACGTTAACTGCAAGTGCCGTGCCATTGTTGAGACCATCTCCTTATACTTCTCACCATTGTGATCGATATACTGCTTTAGTATCTCATCGGTGAGTTTGTCAGTACCCTCAATGTCACGAATAACTCGACGAGTAAAGAGATCAAAGGTGGAGCGAGAGGTCGAAAAATTTAGAAATCCACACGGGAAAATAAGAGGCGGACAAGCAATTCTCATATGCACCTCCTTGGCTCCTGCCTCAAGTAGCTTTACAACATTGTCCTTGAGCTGCGTACCTCGAACAATTGAATCGTCGAGCAAAACCATCCTCTGATCCTCAGTAAATTCTCTGTTGGGCAATAGCTTCATCTTTGCCACAAGATCCCTCATTGCTTGGTTCTGGGGCATAAAACTACGAGGCCACGTTGGAGTATATTTCACAAATGGTCGTTTGTATGGGAGTCCAAATTCGTTGCTAAAACCGATTGCGTGCCCGATGCCCGAATCGGGAATTGCTCCCACAAAATCGAACGAATAACCATCCTCTTTGTCCCTTCTGGCAAGTGCCGCACCGCAACGATAACGAGCATTTTCGACATTAATTCCCTCGTAAAACGCCGAAGGATAACCGTAGTACACCCACAGAAATGAACATATCTGCTTGCGACTCTCCGCCGCCTTAACCTCGCTAACTCCATCGGAGCTGATAAAGGAGATCTCGGCAGGACCAAGATCCTTGATGTGCGTATATCCAAGGTTCGAAAAACTCGAACTCTCACTCGCCACAACATAACCCTTATCATTCTTTGCAAGAATAATTGGCGTACGACCATATCTATCCCTTGCAGCATAGATGCCATTCTCGGTGAGCACCAACATCGAACACGATCCCTTGATCCTTTGCTGCACGATCTCTATACCCTCCTTAAATGTATTGCCGTGTGAGATGAGTATTGCCACAACCTCGGTGGGGTTAATCTCCGAACCGGAAAGCTCGGCAAAGTGCACCTTTTGGTCAAGCAACTCGCGGGTGATCTCCTCCAGATTGTCTATCTTTGCCACGGTAACCACCGCAAATCGACCAAGATGCGAGGTGACCGTTACCGGCTGACTCTCATTGTCCGAGATAATGCCCACACCTATTCTCGACTCGCCAAACCGCGGTAAATCATCCTCAAACTTATTGCGAAAGTAACCATTCTCCAGACTGTGAATAGTACGAACTATCTTCTGCCCATCATAGAATGCCATACCGGCACGCTTTGTCCCGAGGTGTGAATGGTAGTCCGTACCATAAAAAACGTCGCCCACGGCACTCCCACGAGAAACACAACCAAAAAAACCACTCATACTATTCTTAATTTTTCAAGTTAAATAAAAAAAGTTATCTCAGTCTATTTGAAATAAGTTGCATAAACTCCTCGCGAGTCTTCTGCTCGCGAAGAAATAATCCAGTAAATGCCGAAGTTGTAGTCGCCGAGTTTTGCTTCTGAACGCCTCGCATCTGCATACACATATGGTTTGCCTCCACTACCACTGCAACTCCAAGTGGCTCCAGCGCCTCTTGAATGGAATCCCGAATCTGAACGGTCATACGTTCCTGAACCTGCAATCGCCTCGCAAAACACTCAACAACACGTGCAACTTTGGATAATCCCGTAATATATCCATTGGGAATGTACGCCACGTGAGCCTTACCGTAAAAGGGGAGAAGATGGTGCTCACACAGCGAATAGAGCTCAATATCCTTTACCACGACCATCTGACGATACTCCTCCACAAAACGAGCTGAGTTGAGTATCGCAATAGGATCTTGGGCATAACCGCTGGTAAAGAATTGCATAGCTCTTGCCACTCGCTCAGGAGTTTTTAGCAGCCCCTCGCGCGAGGGATCCTCTCCAAGCTCGCCGAGAACCGCTCTATATAGGTCTTCAAGTTTTGACATTGTAATTCCTCAAAGTTTGCTATCATTAAAAAAAATATAGACCACAAAGGTAGGTATTTTTTAATGATTAAAAAAACCTTATCTTTGCGTACGTATTTTTAAGTTACGTAGGATCATAACACCAAAAAGTTCGTTATACTGAAAACAAACATCGCTATACTTGGCTCGACAGGCTCTATTGGCACACAAACACTCGAAGTTGTGCGTAGCTATCCCTCGCTCTTTAGAGTAGAGGTGCTTACTGGTGGAGATAACTGGGAACTGCTCGCTGCTCAAGCCAAGGAGTTTATGCCCAGTGTGGTGGTAATCGCCCAAGAGGTACACTATGGCAAGCTGTGTCGTGAGCTACAAGGCACAAACACCAAGGTTCTGTGTGGAATCGACGAACTCGAAAATGTAGTCAAAATCAGTGAAGTAGAGGTAGTCGTAGTTGCCGTTGTTGGCTTTGCCGGTCTCGCCCCTACAATTGCCGCTATCAAGGCGCAGAAACGAGTGGCACTTGCCAACAAAGAGAGTCTGGTGGTAGGCGGAGATATTATTATGCCTCTGGCTGCTCAAAACAGTGTGGATATTATGCCTATCGACTCGGAACATTCAGCCATATTTCAGTGTCTTGTCGGGGAGTTGAACCCTCCAAGGAGAATAATTCTTACGGCATCGGGCGGCTCTGTGCGAACTGTGCCTATGTCCAAGCTCAGAGATGTAAGTGCCGAGCAGGTGCTGTGCCACCCGGTGTGGAATATGGGAGCGAGAATTACGGTCGATTCGGCAACGATGCTCAACAAAGGGTTTGAGGTAATAGAGGCTGCTCATCTGTTTCGTGTTCGTGGTGAGGAGATTCAGGTGGTGATTCACCCCGAGGGCATTATCCACTCGGCAGTCGAATTTAGCGACCGTGCGATCAAAGCACAGATGTCTTACCCCGATATGAGACTCGCCATTCAATACGCGCTGACATATCCCGAGCGTATGGAGGTCAAAAGGTTGCAGAGCTTCGATCCGTTTATAGTATCAAGGCTTAGCTTCGACAAACCAGACCCGCAACGATACCCCTGTCTACAACTCGCATACCACGCACTCAAACAAGGAGGCGTCTTGCCAACGGTGCTCAACGCAGCTGGGGAAGTAGCCGTAGAGGCTTTCCTTAGTGGCGAGATAAAGTTTACAAACATCTCTGAGATTATCGATCAAGTGCTGTGCACGTGGAGAAATCAACCACTCAAAAATTTAGAGGATATATACGAAACCGATGCCGAAGCACGTATCTATACAAGAACACTAATATAAAAAGAACAATGATAATTAAGATTTTACAGTTTCTACTCAGCCTATCGCTCATTATTGTAGTACACGAATTTGGACACTTCATCTTTGCTAAGATATTTAAGTGTCGAGTAGAGAAGTTTTACCTCTTCTTTGACTGGAAGTTTTCTCTGCTTAAGCACAAGTTCGGAGAGACTACCTATGGTATAGGTTGGATTCCGCTTGGGGGCTACGTCAAGATAGCTGGTATGGTAGACGAGTCGATGGACAAAAAGCAACTTGCCGAGGATAAAAAGCCGTGGGAGTTTCGCTCCAAGCCTGCGTGGCAACGACTATTGATAATTGTAGGAGGGGTGTTGATGAACTTTGTACTCGCAGCGGTTATCTATATAGCCCTTGCGTGGACCTATGGAGAGAGTTATATCAGCAACAAGGATGTTCATAGCGGATATCAGTTTAGCCAAACGGCGCAAACCATCGGTTTTGAGGATGGCGACAAGATACTCACCGTCGATGGTCAAGAGATTGACAACAGTGCGATGCTTGCACAAGCAATTCTACTTGGCGAGCAGCGTAACGTTGTAGTAGAGCGTGGAGGTAAGGAGGTGGTAATTACCATTAGCGATAGCCAAGTGGGGGAGTTACTCAAGGAGGGCGACTTTGTAGTGCCTCGTACGCCACTGGTGGTGGGCGAGCTCTCGACAAGCGACAACAGTGAGCTGCTCAAGGTCGGGGACTCACTAATGGCGATAAATGGAGTAAATATGCGCTTTTCGGATGAATTTCGTGCCGAACTCCAAAAGCATAAGGGCGATAGTGTAACCCTTAGCTTTATGCGAGGCGGAGAGGTGATGCAGGGACGAGCAAAGGTAAGTGGTGAGGGTAGTTTAGGTTTCTATACTCAGCCTATCAATATATATCCCGTTACGGAGCGAAGCTACTCGTTCTTCGAGGCTGTGCCCTATGGGTTGAATCGTGGAGTAGAGCAAATTGCAGGATACTTCGACCAACTTGGACTAATCTTCTCGCCCGAGACCGAAGCGTATAAAGGCGTTGGAGGCTTTATTACAATGGGTAAGATCTTCCCCGAGCAGTGGAACTGGATGTTCTTCTGGAACATAACAGCACTACTGTCGATTATGATCGGCGTGCTCAACATTATGCCTATTCCGGCACTCGACGGTGGGCACCTCGTATTCATACTCTATGAGATGATAACCGGTCGCGCTCCATCTCAGAAGTTTATGGAGGGGGCACAACTCGTTGGTTTTATCATAATCATTGGAGTTGTGATACTTGCAAATGGCAATGATATTATAAAGCTATTTTAGTGTAATCAACTCTTTTGGTGTTGAGCCTTGGAGTGCTCAGATGAAATAGCTATATTTGTGATATTAATTATAAATCTTTAAGGCTAAAAGATTAAAAAATATAAAGACAATGAAACGAACCTACCTATTGCTACTCTGTGCTGCGATTATCAGTATCGATAGTGCTTCGGGAGCAAAACCCAACAAGAAGAAGAAAAAAGGCGACAAGACTGAAGAAGTTGCCAAGAAAGCCGAAGCACCAAAAGGCTCGATCGAGGCTGTGCTGACAAGCGATGCTAAGCACTATGATGGGCTATTTAATGTTGTCGAGCAGAAGGGCAAGTACTACTTCTTGTTGCCCACCGAGACGCTCGGCAGAGACTTCCTGCTTGTTACTCGCATAAGCAAGGCTTCGGCTGGACTTCGTGCAGGATTTACGGGCTATGCCGGAGATCCCGTAACGGAGGATATGTTTCGCTTTATGATCTCCCCCGATTCGACCAGTGTTTTTATACAAAGCGTGTCGACCTCGGAGCTTCCAAGAGATAGCACAGGGGATATGTACGAGAATGTAATGCGTAGTAACTTTCAGCCACTTGCCCAAGCCTTTAAGGTTGAGGGTAAGAATAAGTCTGGCGATACGCTCCTTATCGAAGCTACCGAGTTTTTGACCGGTGATAACGAGTTGACATCGTTTAGCGAGTGGACTAAGCGTGCGCTGGATCTGTCTCAGTTCCAAAAGGATAGAGCCTATGTAGTTGGCGTGGAGTCTTTTCCGATAAACACCGAGATAAAGACCGTCAAGACATACTTGCACAGCCCTAAAGGAACGTGGGGAGGTAAGCCACTGCCTCAAACCCCGGTGAGCTTCGAGCTTAATACCTCGATTATTGAGCTGCCCAAGGTGCCTATGCAACCTCGATATGCTGATAGCAGAGTCGGGTACTTTACAGAAAGGTACGTGGACTTCGATAAGAACCCACAAGGAATTAAAACTATGGCGATGATAACTCGCTGGAGATTGGAACCAAAGGAGGAGGATATGGAGGCCTATATGCGTGGCGAGTTGGTAGAGCCAAAGGAGCCGATTGTCTTCTATATCGATCCGACGACTCCTGAGAAGTGGGTAGATTACTTGATTCAAGGGGTCAATGATTGGGAGCCGGTCTTTCGCAAAGCTGGATTTAAGAATGCCATACGAGGGGAGCGTGCTCCGGTGGGCGACAGCACGTGGAGTCTCAATGATGCTCGCCACTCGGCAATCGTGTATAAACCCTCGACTATCCCTAACGCAAGCGGTCCGCACGTAAATGACCCTCGTAGTGGTCAAATACTCGAAAGCCATATTAATTGGTACCACAATGTAATGCTACTGCTTCGCAACTGGTATATGTTGCAGGTGGGGCCCAATGACCAGCGTGCACAGCAGATGACCTTCCCCGATGAACTTATGGGACAGCTCATACGATTTGTAAGCTCGCACGAGGTTGGGCACACTCTCGGACTTAGGCACAACTTCGGCTCTACGGCAATGGTACCTGTCGATAGTTTGCGCAGTGCGTCTTACCTTAAAGAAAATGGACATACGCCCTCTATTATGGACTACTCACGCTTTAACTATGTGGTACAGCCAGAGGATAATATCGACCCCGAGCTACTCTTCCCACGCATCGAAGACTACGACATCTGGGCAATTGAGTGGGGATATACGAGATTCCCTGAGCTTAGCGCGGATGGCGAAAAGGCGAAACTCAATGAGTGGATTATCGAGAAGCAGAAAGATCCTCGCCTGTGGTTTGGACACGAGATGAACCCCGATGATCCACGTTCGCAGTCCGAGGATCTCGGCGACAACCAAATGGAGGCTAACGAACTGGGAATAAAAAATCTTAAACGTGTTATCGATGCACTCCCCGAGTGGACCAAGGTCGAAAACGAAGGGTATGCAAATCTCGGAGAGATGTACGATGAGGTTCTTACTCAGTATCTTCGCTACGTGGGGCACGTGGCTAAGTGGGTGGGCGGTATATACGAAAACCCTATGAGCGTTGAACAAGGCAGCGAAGTGTATAGCTACGTAAGCAAAGCCAAACAGCAAGAAGCAATGAGGTGGCTCAATGCTCACTTCTTTAAGACTCCGCAGTGGTTGATGAGTAGCAATATTTTTCAAAGCACGGGGGCTAACTCAATAGATGTTGCAATGCAGCTCTATAATAGCGGACTGGGACGCAGACTCGTTAACTATCGAGTGATGAACAACCTTATTGCAGCCGAAGATGCGCTGGGAAGTAAGGCATATACCATTACCGAGTACTTTGCCGATTTGAACCGCTATGTCTTTAACTCGAACCCAACGGCAGTGGACAGAGTTAAACAGAAGGCATACGTAAATATACTTCTGAGTATGGTACCCGAGCCGGAGGAGGTTCATACCACGGCGGTAAATGGCGATGCACTGGCAGTGATCGTGTCGCAGTTAAGGGGCATCGAGAGCAAGATGAAGAGTAGCAAGTCGAATAGTGCTACAACCACTGCTCATTACAGATATTTGGCACAAAGAATTTCAGAAAAATTAGATAAATAAAAGTAGAAGAAAAGAAACAATGAAAGAGATTAAAGTTGTAAGTGCCCACGAGGCAGTAAAGGTGGTAAAATCGGGAGATCACCTACATTTTTCGAGCGTTGCAGCTGCTCCAGCTCCTCTAATCGAGGCTCTTCTTGAGCGTGGCAAGAGCGGAGAGCTAAA
This sequence comes from uncultured Rikenellaceae bacterium, assembly GCA_964371475.1. Taxonomy (GTDB): domain Bacteria; phylum Bacteroidota; class Bacteroidia; order Bacteroidales; family Rikenellaceae; genus Mucinivorans. The sequence goes on from CAYJMA010000027.1 coordinate 8,637, forward strand.
GGACGTTCATATCCATCACCTTCACACCGAGGGTCCAGCCCCGTACGGTGATGAGGAGTATGCTGGTATTTTTTGCGCAGATCAGTTTTTCGTAGGTGGGAATTTGCGTAAGGCTACTCAAGCAGGATTTGCGGACTACATCCCAGTCTTTTTGAGCGAAACACAGAAGCTCTATCGCAGTGGTGTACTGCCCATTAATGTGGCTATGATTCAGGTCTCGCCTCCAGACAAACACGGCTATGTGTCGCTGGGAACATCTGTAGATGCTACGCTGGCAGCCATCGAAAATGCAGATACTACAATCGCTGTTATCAATAAGTATGTACCTCGTGCATTTGGCGATGCGATGATACCGAGCTCGATGATTGACATCTGGTGCGAACACCACGAACCGCTCGAAGAGGCACACTTCTCTACACCATCACCTGTGGAAATAGAGATAGGCAAGCACTGCGCAGCACTGATCGAAGATGGTGCGTGCCTTCAGATGGGTATTGGAGCAATACCTAATGCCGTCCTTGCACAACTTGGAGGGCACAAAAACCTTGGAATACACACCGAGATGTTTGCCGATGGTGTACTCCCACTCGTTGAGGCAGGTGTCATAAATGGCGCAAATAAAGGTATTGATAAAGGCAAAATGGTATCTACGTTCCTTATGGGATCGCAAAGAGTTTATGACTTTATTGACGACAATCCAATGGTTAGGATGATGGACGTAGCGTACACAAACTGCCCACACAATATTGCTAAAAATGATAAGGTTACGGCAATAAACTCGGCTCTGCAGGTTGACATTACAGGGCAGGTGTGTGCCGATTCGCTCGGCACGAAGCACTACTCGGGTGTTGGTGGTCAGGTAGACTTTATCTATGGTGCGTCGATGAGCAAGGGCGGAAAGGCAATAATTGCAATGCCGGCTGTGACCAACAAAGGGCTGTCGAAGATTGCACCGGTGTTGAACTCAGGTGCTGGAGTTGTGACCACTCGTGCACATATGCACTACTTTGTCACGGAGTTTGGGGCGGTGAACCTATACGGTAAAACCCTTCAGGAGCGTGCACGGCTTATGATCTCGGTGGCTGCACCAGAGCATAGAGAAGAACTTGATAGGGCTGCCTTCGAACGTTTCGGAGCACACCATACGTACATAAAAATGAAATACAATGGCTAAGAGTAAAAAAAGTAAGTACATTAAGTGGGGGATAATCGCTCTTGTGGTTTTCCTTATCGTTAACTTCTTTGTCGGGAGGTACAACACAATGGTTGAGCGCGAGGTTGCTATCGATGGTAAGTGGGCAAACGTAGAGGCTCAGTACCAGCGTCGAGCAGACCTTATAAAGAACCTTGTGGCGACGGTCAAGGGATATGCCGATCACGAACAGCAGACACTTATCGGAGTGGTCGAGCAGCGCGCCAATAGCACGCAAATGACACTGAACGTCGATGAGCTGACCGAAGAAAATCTTGAAAAGTTCCAAGCGGCTCAAGAGGAGCTATCACAGGGACTTGGACGACTGCTTGCCATAGGTGAGAGTTATCCAGATCTAAAGGCCTCGACAAACTTTGTTGCGCTACAAGACGAACTCGCAGGAACAGAGAACAGAGTCACAAAGGCTCGTACGGACTTCAACGACGAGGTAAAGGGGTATAATGCATATATCAAAAAGTTTCCATCCAATATGCTCGCCGGCTTCTTTGGTTTTGAGCCAAAGGCCTATTTCGAGGCAGGGCAAGGAACTGAAAATGCACCGAGCGTAGAATTTTAGAGACAAGGTGATCTGGGAATGAAACGACGCTTATTATTGGGACTCGTACTGTTGCTTATAGGAGTTGTAGGCAGCAGTGCGCAGGTGCCAGAGCCTATGCGACCGGCAAGACTCGTAAATGACTTTGCGAGGCTCTTTAGCGCAGAGCAACTAAAAACACTTGAGGATAGCTTGGTGAGCTTCGATAGAGCGACCTCGACTCAGATTGCTGTGGTCACGCTCGACGATCTCTCGGGATATACCCCTAATGAGATGGCAACGAGTATTATCGAGAAGTGGGGAGTTGGTCGAGAGGGCAAGGATAACGGTATTGTGGTGCTTCTGAAGCCTCGCAATGACACCAAAGGAGAGGTCTATATTGCAGTTGGCTCTGGGCTCGAAGGGGTGCTAAATGATGCAAAGGCAGGCAGGCTCATCGATGCTGTGATGCTCGAGAGCTTAAAAGATGGGGATTTTTATACCGCCGCACTAAAGGGTACCGCAGAGCTTAGAGGTATTGTGCGTGGGGAGTTTTCCGCAGATAAGTATGAAGAGGAGGGTGGATATAGTATTTGGGCAATAACCATTGTACTTATTTTTATTGTTATCTTGTTTGGCAGAGGGAAAAAGGGTCGAGGAGGAGGGTCTAACAACAGCAGTGGAGGTAGTGGCGGTGGTCCAATACTATGGGGAGGTGGTGGCTTCGGTGGCGGGCGCAGTAGTAGTGGCGGTGGTGGATTTGGCGGATTCGGCGGTGGCGGCAGCTTTGGCGGAGGGGGCGGTAGAAGTTTTTAGAGGGGGGGTAGGTGTGACGGGAGGGCGTTAGGTGTAAAGGGAGAGAGTTAGGTGCGAGGAAAAAAGTGATTGGCAGTATCTGCGCAGAGCGTAATAGTATGAAAAGAGAGGACACAAGAGGTAACTTATGAGTAGAGTGTTGAAGTTACTGCTTACAGTAGCAGGATACCTGTGCGTTGGGCTCGGAGTAGTCGGAGCATTTGTGCCCATACTACCAACTGTACCATTTATACTGCTTGCTGCTTGGCTATTTGTTAAAAGCTCTCCGAAGTCTATGGAGTGGTTGATGAGACACAGAATCTTTGCTAAAATAGTGCTCAACTTCCAGACCAATAGAGGTATACCACTGCACGTAAAGATTATTGTGCTCTCCACTATGTGGGTATCGATGACCCTTTGTGCGATACTCTTTGTGGAGGCTCTGTGGATAAGGCTAATGCTTGCGGCAGTTGCTGTTGGAGTGACAATTCATATTCTGAGATATAAGACGCTGAAAGAGAAGAATGACAACCATAAGACGAGGTAATAGACCGGTGATCATTGCTGGGCCGTGTAGTGCTGAGAGTAGGGAACAGCTATTCTCTACGGCTCGTGAATTGTCTCAAGGAGGAGGTGGTGTTGATGTGTTGCGTGCAGGGGTGTGGAAACCAAGGACACGACCCGGAGGCTTTGAAGGCGTGGGTGAGGTAGGGCTTCAGTGGTTAAGAGAGGCTGGAGAGGAGTTCAACCTAAGGGTTGCAACAGAGGTGGGACTTGCCAAGCACGTGGAGAGTGCGCTCAAGGAGGGGATAGATATGGTGTGGCTCGGTGCGCGAACGGTCTCCAACCCATTCGCTGTGCAGGAAATTGCAGAGGCCCTTCACGGCACAAAACTGCAAGTTATGATCAAAAATCCTATGAGTTGCGACATTGCGCTGTGGGCAGGTGCGGTCGAGAGGATATGCCATAGCCTCAAGGATGAGTGCTACGTGTGGCTTATTCACAGGGGGTTTAGCCTCTACAACTCTCAACCATATCGAAATGCACCAATGTGGCACGTCGCCCTTGAGATGCGCAGACAATTCGCAGCTCTTCCTATGTTGTGCGATCCATCGCATATTGCAGGTCGTCGAGACCTTGTAGGCGGTGTGGCACAAGTAGCAGCAGAACTTGGCTATGATGGGCTAATGGTCGAAGCGCACTCAGATCCAAATAGTGCGATGAGCGATGCCGAACAGCAACTAACACCTATGGAGCTAAACGCTACGCTCCAAAATCTTAACTGGCGTGAAACTCAAAGTCTCAACGATAAGTTTGCCGAAAAGTTAAAGCTCCTACGTGCGCAAATCGATCAGTACGATAGCGAACTCTTTGAGCTGCTGGCACGGCGTATGGAGGTATCAAAATCTATCGGAGAGCTCAAAAAAGAGAACAACGTAGCCATTGTTCAAGACGAACGGTGGAGAGCCCTCACCGAGAGAATAATTGCACGGTGCGAGGATCTTAAACTCAGCCAAGAGTTTGTGCTCGCAGTACTCGGAGCTATACACGTTGAGAGCATTGCACACCAAAGCTCCTCACTAACATAAAGCAATATACACCCCTATACTCGATTGATTACAATTCTTATTGTTGTACCAACATCGATCTCGCTGTTGTGAACAAATATCTTACCCTTATGATACTCCTCTATTATTCTCTTCGAGAGAGATAGCCCAAGACCCCAACCACGGGTCTTGGTAGTATAGCCGGCATTGAAAATTGTGCGCTGATTCATCAACGATATCCCCTTGCCACTATCCTTAACATCGATTCGTATCTTCTTGTCGCTGGCAGATATCTCAACCGAAATCTCACCACGACCATTAAGCGCATCGAGCGAGTTCTTTAGCAAGTTCTCAAGCACCCACCCAAAGAGAGACTCATTGATAAGCGCAACGTACGATTGATCGCAGTCCCTACACAGCGACAGTTTCACTCCTCGTGGAATACGACTCTGAAAGTAATCCACCGTGGCATATACCACATCATAGACATTTCGCGGTGAGAGCGAGGTCGTTGACCCAATCTTCGAAAACCTATCAACGACCTTCGTAAGGCGAGTAACATCACGAGAAATGTCCTCGACAACCTCGGGCGCAATGGGCTGAGTACGCAAATACTCGACCCAACCCAACAGAGAGCTCGTCGGCGTACCAAGCTGATGGGCTGTCTCCTTGGCAAGACCTATCCATACTCTATTCTGCTCGTTACCCTTAGACGAAGTAATGGCTATATATGCAAAGAGAATAAATACCGCTATGACAGAGATCTGAAGATACGGAAAGAAATATATACCCTGAAGAAGAGTTGAATCATCATAAAAAACAGTGTAGACCTGCCCACCAGGAATTCGTATCTCGATAGGAGTCCTCCCACCACTACTCATCTCCTCCAACATAGCGCGCAATCGCTTAGGGTTAGAGATAATGGTAGTGTCTATACTCTGATAGTCAACAACCTTAAGGTAGGGATCCGTAACAATAGCTGGTATCGAGGTCGATGTATTTGTAATGCCCAGTATCACCTGACTCTCGATCTGCGAACGAGTGTCTGTACGATTCTTTAGCGAAATGGCGCGTGCCCACAGTGCAATCTCGTGCTTCTCCTTCTGTGCCAACTCACCCGCAATGTAATTGGAATATAACAACGATAATATACCAATCAACGCACCGATGATTACAAAGATGAGCTTTACACGATACTTAAATCTCATTACTCTATCTTGCTTCCTGCCTCAACCTCCTGTGAAGAGTGAGGTGCAACGTTAATAAGGCTACCACTAAGACCGTCCGAGGCAAACAACAACATACCCTCACTCTCAATGCCTCGCATCTTACGCGGCGCAAGGTTTATTAGCACCGTCACTTCTTTGCCCACGAGATCCTCTGCCGAAAAATGCTCCGCAATGCCTGATACAATCGTACGAACATCCAAACCCGTATCAACTCGTAGTTTCATCAACTTATCGGTCTTGGGCACCCGCTCTGCCTCAACAACCCGTCCTACTCGAAGGTCGAGCTTCGCAAAATCCTCATACGAAATAGTCTCCTTCTGTGGAGATATAACCGATACCTGCTGCTCTTCTTGAACCTCCTCTCGACTCGCCTTTATGGCAGCGAGCTTCGATATCTGAGCCTCGATAATATCATCCTCGATCTTCTCAAAAAGCAACTCAGCCTTGCCAAGCCTATGCCCCTGCTCCAATAGCTCCTCTTCGCCCAATCGCTCCCAAGACATAGCCCCCCCAGGCTCCAAACCAAGCATCTCTGACAACTTCACTGTGGAAAAGGGCAAAAAGGGATCCATAGCAATCGAAAGTGAAGCCACAATATGCACCGCGATGTTTAACACCGTGGATGTTCTCAACGGATCGCTCTTAATCGTCTTCCAAGGCTCAGCATCTGCCAAGTATTTATTACCGAGTCGAGCAATGTTCATCAACTCAAAGAGAGCCTCGCGAAAGTGGTACGTCTCCACTGCCTTCTCAATCTTCGTTCGTAGAGTCTTAATCTCGCCAAGCACCTCCACATCAACACTGTTTAACTCCCCTCGCTGAGGAACCTCCCCACCATAGTACTTATCACATAGCACCAACGCTCGGTTCACAAAATTGCCTAATATTGCTACCAACTCCGAATTATTACGCATCTGAAAATCCTTCCACGTAAAGTCGTTATCCTTGGTCTCGGGAGCTGTTGCAGTTAGCACATAGCGAAGCACGTCCTGCTTACCCGAAAACTCCTTCAAATACTCATCAAGCCACACTGCCCAACCTCTCGATGTAGAGATCTTATCTCCCTCAAGGTTCAAAAACTCATTGGCAGGAACATTCTGCGGTAAGTTGTAACCTCCGTGAGCTCGCAACATTGCTGGAAATACAATACAGTGAAATACAATATTGTCTTTACCGATAAAGTGTATCAACTGCGTATCGGAGTCTTTCCAATACTCCTCCCACCTATCGGTCAACTCCTTGGTGGCAGATATATAACCAATCGGAGCGTCGAACCAAACATAGAGCACCTTGCCCTCTGCTCCCTCAACCGGCACTGGTATACCCCAACTCAAATCTCTGCTCACCGCTCTGGGCTGCAACCCTCCATCGAGCCAACTCTTACACTGACCATATACGTTCGACTTCCACTCCTTGTGTCCCTCCAAGATCCACTCCCTGAGAAACTCCTCGTGCTTGTCAAGCGGCAGATACCAATGCTTCGTCTCCTTGAGAATCGGCGTTGCACCAGATATAGCAGATCGTGGATTCTTAAGCTCCGTGGGCGAAAGCGTCGAACCGCACCTCTCACACTGATCTCCATACGCACTATCGTTGCCACACTTCGGACACTCCCCTGTGATATACCTATCTGCCAAAAATTGCTCCGCCTCGGGATCATAATACTGCTCCGACACCTGCTCAATAAACTCCCCCTTGTCATACAACTCCCTAAAAAAATCACTTGCCGTCTCCCTATGCATACAGCTCGACGTACGAGAATATATATCGAAACTAATACCAAACTCCTTAAATGATTCCTTTATAATCCTATGATACCTATCCACAATGTCTTGTGGAGACACGCCCTCGCTCTTGGCCTTGATGGTGATAGGCACGCCGTGTTCGTCAGACCCACAGATATGTAGCACATCGTGCCCCCTGCCACGCAAATATCGAGTGTAAATATCAGAGGGAATATACACCCCAGCAAGGTGCCCAATATGCACACCCCCATTTGCATATGGAAGTGCAGAGGTTACTAAGTATCTCATATGTTTCTCTTTATAAATTCTTGAGCAAGATTGATGTAGTTCATACTACCACTCGATGCCGCATCGTAGAGAACCACAGGCTTACCAAAACTTGGAGCCTCACTCAAACGAGTATTACGCGCTATGATGGTATCAAAGACCTTGTTGCCGAAGTGAGCCTTAACGTCCATTACGACGTGATTGGCGAGCTTCAAACGGCTGTCATACATCGTAAATAAAAATCCTTCTATATCAAGCTCAGGGTTCAACTTATTCTTAACCATCTTGATTGTTTCGAGCAGCTTGCCCAAACCCTCAAGTGCAAAGTATTCGGTCTGCACAGGAATAAGCACGCTATCGGCTGCCGTAAGTGCATTGAGAGTGATAAGCCCAAGGGATGGTTGGCAATCTATGAATATAAAGTCATAATTACTCTTTATGCTCTGCAGTGCATCACGCATACGAAACTGACCATTTTCGATCTGTGGCAACTCTGCCTCTGCCCCCACAAGGTTGATCGACGACGGCATTACCGAGAGATATGGCAATTGACTACTTACAAATATCGCATCTTGGGCAGTGCACTGACCAAGCAGCACACTGTATATGTTGTTTACCCCTTGCTCGAAACCAAGACCAGAGGTAGCATTTGCCTGCGGATCTGCGTCCACGAGCAGTACTCTTTTCTCAAGTGCTGCGAGCGAAGCGGCAAGGTTCATCGAGGTTGTAGTTTTGCCAACACCTCCCTTTTGGTTGGCCAGTGCTACTATCTTTCCCATAGCGTTGTAAATTTTATAGTTAGAGCGTAAAAGTACAAAAAAAAATGTAGTTTTGTGGGATTTTACAGATTTTTTTCACCAAAACAGCTACTCGATATGAGCTCACGTTGGTACGCAATTGTAAACCCCACCTCGGGTAATGGACGAGGGCTGGTAGATTGGCCAGAGATCAACGCCCTGCTACGTAATGCCGGCGTTGAATTCGATGTGCACTTCACGCAGCGAAAGTTCCACGCCACGGAACTTGCCTTTGATGCCATTAAGAGAAATTACAGACAAATCATTGTGATTGGGGGGGATGGAACACTACACGAGGTTGTCTATGGAGTGATGATACAGAGCTTTGTGGCGTCGACTGAGGTAACACTCGCTGTGGTAGCAGTGGGCGTTAGCAACGACTGGGTTAGAATGTACGGACTGCCTAAAACATACAAGGAGTCGGTAGATGCATTGGTTCGCAGGCGCACCTTTTTGCAAGATGTCGGCAAGGTGACCTATCATCAGAGTCGCGTGCAGCAGGTTCGCTACTTGAGCAATGTCGGAGGGGTTGGACTCGATGCGGCGGTGTGTAGAGGTAGAAATAGACTAAAATCGAAAGGAATTAAGAGAAAGTGGAGGTATCTACGATCGGCATTTGTTGAGATCACAAGGTATAAAAGTCGCACGGTGGAGATTACTTGCGACGGCAAGATTGTATTTGACAGGAAACTACTATCTGCAACCATTGGTATTGGCAAGTACAACGGAGGAGGACTTGCTCAAATACCCTTTGCAGTGGCAGATGACGGGCTCTTTGATATGACAGTTGTGCCAAAGATGAGCAGAGTCAGGCTTTTTTCAAGAATTCGAGCGCTCTATACGGACAATATCTACAACGTGAAGGGAGTGCAGTTTTACAGGGGGAGGAAAATCGAAATCAGAGCCGACAATCAGGACATTCCAGTGGAGCTTGACGGAGAGATGGTGGGTGTTGTTTCCTGCACATTTGAGATCGTTGAAAAGGCAATCAAGGTTGTTGTTTCGCATAGGGAGGAAGAGGATCGCCGAGATATTTGATGTGTTTCAATACAGACAGGGGTGTTATTAGAGTAGGTGTCCAAAAGTTTTGATTTCACTTTTTCAAAAGTGAAGCCGCCGGCA
>CAYJMA010000028.1:0-17772 GCA_964371475.1 uncultured Rikenellaceae bacterium
GACGGAGGGCACAGGCAAAGGAGCGTAAGCGAAGTTGCAGGTGTCCTCGTGGGGCATCGGACACCCGCATTTGGGTAGTTTGTACGCAAAAGACGTACGACTGAGGGAGTCCAAAGAGGCAACGCAAGTTGGCGGACTCCAACACTGTCGACAATTGTGGGGAGTCGTACGCCCGCATATGGTTAGTTTGCTCTGAAATTTCTTATAAAACATATACCATAAAGACTAAACACGCAGATAGACCACACTACATAAGGAGAAAGCAATCTTCCCATTTGCATCTATATAGCTTTTGCTATATGAAACCATTTCAAGGTATCTTATCTCTTAAGTAGATAGTAACCGAAACTTCGAATCACCGTAATATACTACTCTGATAATAGCGAGATACTACTGCTCATTCAAATACCTCAGCAACATACCATAGTTGGTTATTGGCAACCCTCGCTCTTTAGCAACCCTCGCCCTGTGCATAATCGGCACAGAACCAACCATACACCCACCACACTGAACAGCCAAGCCATAGGAATCTAAATCGGCTGGCAGTGGTTCTCTACCGCTTACCATATCGAACTCTATGTCAAAACCAAGCTTCTTGGACAACATAGCTGGAATCTTAACCCTACCAATATCATCGCAACTCACTCCGTGCGAACAGTGCTCGATTAGAAGAAGTTTTTGCCCTTTCGTAAAGCTCTTAATGGCACTAAGACCTGACTCATAGAGTTTGGCATCTCCACGCTGGTGAGCAAGCAGAATACTAAACGAGGTTACCTCCACTCCACTTGGCACTACCTCCAGAACCTCGCTAAATGCCTGTGAATCAGTAACTACAAGATCTGCATTGATTCTATCAATGGTCATCGAAAGCTCCGATGGTTGAACAACTATTGCCATAGCGTTGATATCAAGAGCAGCTCTGATAGCCATTACTTGTGGCAGTATTAATCTGCCGTTCGGGGCCTCGCTATCAATGGGGCATACCAAAATGACTGTATCTCCATTTTTCAATCTATCTCCATAGAATGGAGGCAACACTTTCACCTTTAGTTTGAGCATAGAGCGCAACTCGTCAAGCACTTTTTCAGTGTCATACCCCCACCGTACTACTATCGTTGGCGCATCCATACGATCTATAAATGCCTCTTCTTGAGCATCAAATCCAACCTCCTTGTCTGTAATAAATATTGCAGCATCTACTTCGCTAAGAACAGCATTTGTTTTTGCAACTCTCTGCTCACCTAAGGGTGAGTTGTCATCAAAACCTGCAGTATCTATAAAGGTTATTGCACCATAGTCCAACAGTTCATAGGCTCTTCTTACTGGATCTGTAGTAGTTCCTCTCTGTGCAGATACTATGGCAATACTTTGAGAGGTTAGTCGATTGAGTAGAGTGCTTTTGCCACTATTCACACGTCCGAATATACCTATTTTCGCTTTCATTTCAGCACAAATATAGTGATATTTATCTATTATTTACCATATTGTTTTGGTTATTAGCAGCAATTTATAGAGCATAATTTCTCACCATAGCTCATTGTGTCAACTATATATAATTAGGGGGGGTATGTTACAATCATCGCCGTTTTGCATAATTGTGAATAAGTTGATTTGAGTTAGCAGATAGCGATTTTCGATATTCTCATCAGATATTTTAGTGCGAACTAACTCAATGCATACCTCCTCGGGAATCTACACCAGATGCCATTTTTTTCGGTTAACACTCCAACAGTCAAAAGGATACGACTCCGAGCTACCTTTTTGCTTTTTCTTACCAATGATTTTAGAACAAACTAACCCCAAGGCGGACGTACTACTCCCCCCAATTGTCGACAGTGGTGGCGGCCGCAACTTGCGTTGCTTATCTGGCCACCCTCCGTCGTTCGACTCTGAGTACATAACATTACTAACACTGCCTGCCGGCGGCTTCACTTTTGAAAAAGTGAAATCAAAACTCTTGGCTACCTACCTTAACATAGGGACAAAAACCCACACTGTTATAAAACTTTAGAACAAACTACCCCAGCGTGGACGCACAACGACAAACCGCTTGGCTCATTGGGTACAAACTAATTCAATTGCAAATAGATCTAAACATTAACCCCCACACTTAGAGTGACCACAAGACTTGCACACCAAACAACCCTCCTGATAGTGCAGTGACTCCTGACCGCACTCTGGACACACTGTGCCACCCTTGGCCTGAGTACCATTGGGAATATATTTGTATAGTGCCCGTGCAACACCATTCTTCCAAGTATTAATCGTCTCATTATCTAACTGAAGAGAAGACACCAAAGAGACAACATCCACAATGGGCATCTCGTTGCGAAGTACGCCGGAAATTAACTTTGCATAGTTCCAAAAACTCTGATCAAAAAGACGAGATATACCCCCAACAGTATTACGATACCCATACTTATCCTCGTACTGAAAATCATAACGCGTGCCGTTTTCATCCTCCTTGATCTTAATAATCTCCCCCTTTTCTATACGTTTAGGAATATACATTGCATCCTCCTCGATTTTACCCGTAAAGATTTCATATGGTACATCGTTGTATAGACCAACAAATGCAATCCACTCCTCGCTACCATTCCTAAAACGAACCACCTCTGCATCAAGAGAAATAGGCCTTTTCGCAGGCAAACTACCTGTCTTAGCATCTTTGTTGTCTCCGCTCCCCTTTTTCACCAAAACCCCCGCACGTGAACCCTCTCGATAAACCGTAACACCCTTGCAGCCAACCTGCCAAGCTGTTTTGTAAACCTCTGCTACGAGCTGCTCGGTGGCATCTTCAGGAAGGTTCACCGTCACCGAAATAGAGTGATCCACCCACTTCTGAATTGCCCCCTGCATCTTTACCTTAGAGACCCACGAAGTATCGGCTGATGTCGCCTTATAGTATGGCGACTTCTGGATAAGCGTCTCTATCTGTTCATCGCTCATCTTTAGTACATCACCTTTGGTAATACCTATTGTTGAAAGGTACGTCAGAAAATGGTGATGGAAAACATTGTACTCCTCCCAGCTATCCCCAACATCGTCTATAAATGTAACATTTGTTGATTTGTCGTTGGGATTCACCTTCCGCCTTCTCTTATAGACTGGCAAGAAGACCGGCTCAATTCCGCTTGTTGTTTGTGTCATAAGCGATGTCGTTCCGGTAGGTGCGATGGTAAGCATAGAGATATTTCTGCGACCCACCCTTTGCATCTCTTTGTAGAGTTCGGAGTCTGCCTCTGCAATGCGGGCAATCATAGGGTTACCCTCTTCTCGTTGTGTGTCGTAGATTGTAAATGCACCACGCTGAGATGCCATCTCAACGGAGCTGCGATAGGACTCTACTGCCAAGGTCTTTTGAACGTCAACGGCAAAATCAATTGCTTTGTCCGACCCATATACAAGCCCAAGAGCGGCAAGCATATCCCCTTCGGCTGTAATTCCCAACCCACATCTGCGACCCTTGAGAGCCTTATCCTTGATCTTCTCCCAAAGTTGTTTCTCGACTCTGCGAATATCGTCAGCTTCTGGATCTCGCGCTATTTTGTCGATAATCATATCAATCTTTTCAATCTCAAGGTCTATGATATCGTCCATAATGCGCATAGCTTTGCGCACGTGATTTTTGAACTTATCGAAGTCGAAGCGAGCCTTTGCTGTAAATGGATCATTGACATACGAGTAGAGGTTCATTGCCACGAGTCGGCACGAGTCGTACGGGCACAGTGGTATCTCACCACAAGGGTTTGTCGACACTGTGGTAAAGCCAAGATCGGAATAACAATCTGCTACACTCTCTCTTATAATCGTATCCCAAAACAAAATCCCCGGCTCTGCACTCTTCCACGCATTGTGAATTATCTTATTCCACAGCGTTTTGGCATCTATCTTATTTTGTGACGTAGGTTTATCGCTATCTATGGGAAACTGCTGAACATACTTCTTACTACCCTCAACAGCACGCATAAAGTCGTCATCGATCTTTATCGACACATTGGCTCCCGTAACTTTACCGCTCTCCATCTTAGCGTCAATAAACCTTTCTGCATCGGGGTGTTTTATCGAGAGTGAGAGCATCAGCGCGCCTCGTCTGCCATCTTGAGCAACCTCGCGCGTGGAGTTAGAGTACCTCTCCATAAATGGCACAATCCCCGTTGAGGTAAGTGCAGAGTTTAGCACCGGACTACCTGTTGGGCGGATATGCGACAGGTCGTGACCAACCCCTCCACGTCGCTTCATCAACTGAACCTGCTCCTCGTCAATACGAATAATCCCGCCATATGAGTCAGCTGCTTTTTCGTGACCAATAACAAAGCAATTCGACAGCGATGCAATCTGCAACTCATTACCCACTCCAGTCATTGGCCCTCCCTGCGGAATCACATAACGAAAATCACTGAGTAGTTCCATTATCTCCTCCATTGTCATCGCCTCTGGATATTTCTTCTCGATGCGTGCAATTTCAGATGCTATACGTTCGTGCATCTGTTGGGGGGAGCACTCAAAAATCTTACCCCAGGAATCCTTCAGAGCATACTTGCTGACCCACACCGTGGCTGCTAATTCATCGCCCTTAAAGTATTCACGTGCTACTGCCACTGCCTCGTCATAGGCGTACTCTTTACGGTTTTCCATTACTTTGCAATATAATTTAGGGTTGTTTTTTGTCACTAAAAAAAGTTCGACAAAGTTACTAACACCACCTCATTTTTTATACCACTCGCCCTAAAAGTTGTTAACAACTTGTGTTCACACTACACTCTATGTGGATAAGCCTTGAGTGCTGCACTTAGAGCCTCCATTGCCCCTTTAAGTTCCTCTATTTCGAGAACATAGGCTATTCTAATTTCGTTCTGCGGGCACTCCTTCGAGTTGCTATAAAAGCCCTGCGCCGGAGAGACCATAACAGTTGTGCCGTTGTGGCTAAACTCTTCGAGCAACCACTGTGCAAACCTCTCTGCGCTATCAATCGGAAGAGCCGCAATGACATAGAATGCTCCCTGAGGGCAAGGAGCCACCACTCCCTCCATCTCCCCTAGTGCTCCAATAACAAAATCACGCCTTGCAACATACTCTGCCTTTACCTCCTCGAAGTAACTCTTCGGAGCACGAAGAGCAGCCTCGGCAACCACCTGACCAAGAAGTGGTGCACAGAGTCGAGCCTGACCCATACGAAGAGCAGCGTCCATAATCTCACGGTTGCGAGTCACCAATGCTCCAACTCGAACACCGCACATTGAGTAACGCTTTGAGACCGAATCGCACATTATAACGTTGCGCTCCACGCCCTCAAGCTCCATAACCGAGAAGTGCTCCTTGCCCTGATAACAAAAGTCTGAGTAGACCTCATCACTGATGAGATAGAGATTATACTTCAACACCAATGCTCGAAGTGCAAGTATCTCTTCCTTACTATATAGATACCCTGTCGGGTTGTTCGGATTGCAGATAAGGATTGCTTTGGTTCGAGGAGATATGACTGCCTCGAATGCTTCGGCTCGTGGCAGTGCAAAACCACTGTCGATGGTTGCAGTTATGGGGACAATTTTCACTCCTGCCTCAAGTGCAAAGCTATTGTAGTTGGCATAGAAGGGTTCGGGAATGATGATCTCATCTCCTGGGTTGCAAATAGCAAGCATTGAGAAGAAGAGTGCTTCGCTGCCGCCGGTCGTTATCAACACATCGTCGATGCCGACCCTCAGCCCACGCTCTGAGTAAAACTCTGCAAGTCCTCTACGGTAACTCTCAATGCCTGCCGAGTGCGTATATTCGAGCACCTTGTCGGAGTAGTTCCTCAGAGCTTCGAGAGCCTCAACCGGAGATTCAATATCGGGCTGACCGATGTTGAGATGGAAGACCTTGATACCACGAGTCTTTGCAGCTATCGAGTATGGCACAAGTTTACGGATTGGGGATGGTGGCAAGGCATTTGCGGTGTGAGATAGGTGTAACATTTTTTAGTAATCTGTTTTTTTTATAAATTTGCAATTGGTTATGATAACAAATTTACGATTATTGACCAAATTTACAACAAAAAAAGAATGAAAAAAATAGTATCTTTCATCCCAAACCTTCTTACTCTGTGCAACATAGTGTGTGGAGTGGTGGCAATATTCTTTGCTTTTAGTGGAGAGGTTATCTATGGCTTTTGGGCGATAGTTGCAGCAGGTGTTTTTGATTTCTTTGATGGTTTTGTTGCTCGCCTGCTCAGAGCACAATCTGAGGTGGGTTTGCAGCTTGATTCACTGTGTGATGTGGTGAGTTTTGGGGTTGCTCCAGCCGTTATTCTAACCCTTGGACTTCAGCCCATAGCTGGGGTGTGGGCGTATGGAGCGTTGATTCTTGCGCCATTTGCAGCCTATCGCCTTGCTATGTTTAATGTTGATACGCAACAGAGCTACGGCTTTCGAGGTCTGCCGACTCCGGCAATGGCACTCCTTGTCGTGTCGCTAACGGCTGTTGTTGTGCCAAAACTACCACATAGTACTATGAGCATAGTGGGGGCTTTGTGCGTGGTGTCTGCCCTGGCGGTGATTATGGTCTCTAAAGTGCCGATGTTTGCACTGAAGTTCAAAAATTTTTCAATTAAAGATAACTATATTAGATACGTTTTTCTAATTCTTAGCGTTATCATTCTGCTACTTTTTGGAGTATATCTCGGAGTTGGTCTGATCATAGCGCTGTACGTCGTGCTGTCGCTTATGAGTGCCATAGTGGGTAAAAAATAGAGCCAAAATTAGCGGTTATTAATTTTTTTTTGTAACTTTGCACGCTGTTTGCAAGAGCATAGCTTGCTCTAAAACGATGATTATCAGAGTTTTTTACATACTACTGGGAGTCGCACTCTTGAGTCTTTATTCGCCAAAGGCGTATGGTCAGATACCTCAGTATGACCCAGTAACGGGCGAGATTATCGACCCTCTGGGTGAACCAAAAGACTACCGTACCGAAGAGGAAAGGCTTGCCGATGAAGCTGCTGCTGAGGAAGCTGCACTGAGCGACACGGTTGAGGCAAAACCCCTGCGTCCGCTACTCTCATTCTACTTTGATGATTCAACTCGCTTGGCAAACAAGTTCTTCGCCTGGAAGGTCAATACACTCTATAATACGGTCGAGTTAACACCTATTGACACACTGCTCAATGGTCAGTATCAGGTAGACTACCCCTTTATGGCAATTGACGGAGGAATAGGCTCGGCATATCTTGGCAATATTGGCGGTGCGACCATACCGCTTAGCTACTTTTCTCGATCAACGCCCCGAAACTTCTCGTTTGTAAATTCGTGGAAGAGTTTTTTGATGACCCCCGAGCGAGTGCTATTCTACAATATGCGACTGCCCTATTCTCGACTAACATACTCAATGTCGGGAGCTGTGGATGTCGAAGAGAATCTCTTTAATATAGTTTTGTCCCATAACATCAACCCCTCGACAAGTGTTAATGTGAACTACAATGGTGATGGTACGAAGGGTCTATACATTAATCAAAATACGTTGGTTGCGAACCTTAGCGTCTCTGCCTCACACACAGGAAGAAGGTGGGCTATTCACGGAGGATATATATATAATGCAGGGGATATTGAAGAAAATGGAGGTATTATAGATGACCGATTGATAACCGACACGATTATTGCAGCACCAAATCAAATAGATGTAGTGTTGCAAGATGCTCGAAACAAGTATCGAGGCCATACTGTATGGACTACGGCAAGCTATGCAATTCCCCTTGCCGAACCAGCCGAAGATGATTTGACTATTCGATCAGTGCCGTCGATTTTTGTCGGCAGCTCGCTCAACTACTCACTCTTTACAAAGACGTATAAGGCTGTTGGCGATACGTCGCTCTACAAGACCTGGAACTTTGACCCCGTTAATAGCTTCGACTCTATTGCACAGCAGGTGGTTGACACTCGCTTTTTTGTGCAGATCCAGCCCTATGACCGCGATGGAGTGGTTGGTTTGATATCGGCGGGTCTCGGCGGTGAGTTTTCGGCCTACTATCAAAACGTGCCAGGGGAGTATCGTGAGACGTATGGTTTTGGCGGTCGTATGGAGAGGAACTCTCTGTACGTATATGGAGATATAAATGGTAAGATCAGCCGCTTTGTTGAGTGGGATGCCACGGCAAGATTCAACCTTTTGGGATATAGATCGGGAGATCTCGATGTTGGAGGAAAGATAAAGCTCAATGCATTTACAAAGAAGCAGAACCCTATATCGCTTACCGCAGGTGCAAGTTTCAGAATTGAGGAGCCAGACTTTTGGGAGGAGAACTATATCTCGAACCACTTTATATGGACCAATAACTTCGATAAGGAGATCGCAACACGCTTTGATCTAAAGTTTTCGATCGACCATATCGGTCTTCACCTCGGAGCCAACTATGAGCTTAGTCAGAACAAAGTGTACTATGACTCACTGATGCAAGTTGCGCAGTCAGACGATCCGCTAAATATGCTGGGCGTCTACCTCCAAAAGGACTTTACATTTGGTGGGTTTCATCTCAACCATCGTGTCCTTCTGCAACTTAGCTCAAATGATTTTGTTGCACCAGTTCCTCTTGCCTCGGCATACCTTAGCTACTACTACCATCTGGTCGTGGTGAAAAATGTGCTGGATCTGGAGTTCGGCGTAGATGGCAGATATCAGACTAAATACTATGGCTTTGGGTATAACCCTGCTCTTGGCGTATTTTATAACCAGAATGAAGTCGAATTAGGCGGTTTCCCGTATCTCGATGCGTTTGTCTCGGCAAAGTGGAAGAGACTCAGAATACTTGTCAAGCTCCAGAACTGGAATATTGGACTATTTGGCGGTAGAGACTACTTTATGGTGGCACACTACCCTCAAAACCCTCTAATGCTCAAATTCAAATTCTCGTGGTCGTTCTATGATTAAGGACGTTTTGGGCACCACGTATGTTTTACCAAATTATTAATCAATGTTATTTTCTAAAAAATTTTTAGTAGTACTACTTTTTCTCTCACTATTTGAAATCTTAATCACCCCCCCACGCCCCTCACTGGCAGGCACAATTCCAGTGGAAAACCCCAACAAAATTTCACCCTATGATATGCTGTGTAGGTCTCTGTGCGAGGACACAGACTGGGACTGGAAATTCGTAATTTCGATTGCATACACCGAATCGAGATTTCGCACAGATGTTAAATCACACCGCGGTGCAACCGGACTTATGCAAATTATGCCTAACACAGCTCGCGGACTCGGATACGGCGATGCCGATCTCACTGACCCAACTCAAAGCATTACAATTGCACTTGAACTCCTCGATAGAATCGAGAAGTCGTTTCGTTTTCCTGAGTCGATGAGCCACGATGACAAACTTAGCGTAATTCTGGCATCATACAATGCAGGTGTCGGCTACGTACTCGAAGCAAGAAGGGTCGCACACGCTGATGGCGCAAGCTATAACAAGTGGTCAGTGCTAAGAGACTACATTACTCGTAATGGTACGCACAGCGAAACCGAACAGTACGTAACCAAGGTAATGACTAAGTACAAGGAGCTTCAGAGGAGTTAGTCTCCATAACGACCACTCCCTTTAGAGTAGCAGAGCTCGCGCTTTCTATCCTCACCTCAACGTAGTGCCCAGGCTCTACTCCTTCAACTACATCAAAAACCACAACCTTGTTTTGTGAGTTTCTCCCAACATACTGACTATCGCTACGCTTTGAAAAACCTTCGACAAGGACGCTGAAAACCTCTCCTATGTCTTGCTGGTTTCGGCGTAGCGATAGACTGTTTTGAAGCTCGATAATCTCACTCAAACGGCGGTTCTTATCGGCGGCAGATACATCATCTCTCATATCGTTGTGAGCCTGTGTGCCAGGGCGATCAGAGTAGGCAAACATATAGGCGTAGTGATAACCCACACGCTCCATTAGAGAGAGCGTAGCGCGATGATCATCTTCTGTCTCTGCGCAAAATCCAGCTATGATATCTGTCGAAAGGGCGCAATCGGGCATAGCTTTCAATATTGCATCTACTCTGCCGAGATACCACGCAACGTTATATTTTCTGTTCATCGCACGAAGCATCCTATCGCTACCACTCTGAACCGGAAGGTGTATGCTGCGAGCTATATTCTCATTGCGAGACATTACCTCGATAAGTTCATCGCTGAGATCCTTGGGGTGAGACGTTGCAAAGCGAACTCGTAACATTGAAGAGAGTCTGGCTACCTTTTCCAGCAATGCCGCAAAGGACACTCCATTATCATTATACGAATTAACATTCTGCCCAAGGAGTGTAACCTCTCGATAACCACCATCAATAAGTGCTTTGACCTCGGCAATGATCGTATCCACACTTCGTGAGCGTTCTCTCCCTCTGGTATAGGGTACAACACAGTATGAACAAAAGTTATTGCACCCTCTCATAATGCTCACATATGCCGAAATGCCATTGCTGCCCAGTCTAACCGGAGCAATATCCTCGTAGGTCTCCTTGATCGAGAGCTCCGTGTTAAGGCCTTTAACTCCGCTTTGAGATTGCTCTATGAGGCGTGGTAATGTTCTGTATGCGTCAGGTCCTGCAACAATGTCTGCTCGTTGGAATAGTTCCTCACCGAGCCTTTCTGCCATACACCCTATCACGCCTACTATTAGCCCCTTGTGTTTACTGCTTCTAAATTCTTGCAATCTGCCATAGATTCTTTGCTCTGCATTGTCTCGTATTGCGCACGTATTTAGAAGAACTATGTCTGCATCATCGATGGAGCTTAGCACAAGGTAATTCTCTGCTTCGAGGATCGAGGCAACAATTTCGCTATCTCCAACATTCATCTGACAACCATAGGTTTCTATATATACTTTCCCTTTGGTGGGGCGCAGTTGTGAAAAATCGATCATAAGAATTTTATTAATTTAAGTGACAAAGGTACAAAAATTCTTAGAAACGTAATGTATAGATTATCGAGATGAGTCTCTATATTTTTCATTGCCTTACTTAGAGTGAGTCTTCAAAAATATCGTTTTTTTGTGAAGCGAAGTCGTCTGCAGGCAGTGTTAGTTTTGTCAAGAATAAAGAAAGCAAAAAGGTTGCTTGGGGAGTCGAACGTCCGCATATGGTTTTTTTTGCTCTATTATGGTGATGTGCTATTTAGAGTAGGTAGCCAAAAGTTTTGATTTCACTTTTTCAAAAGTGAAGCCGCCGGCAGGCAGTGTTATCAATGTCAAAAAATAAAAAGGTCAAGAAGGTCGCTCGGGGTGGCGACCGTCCACAAGTTGGTAGTTTGCACGCAAAGACGAACCACTAAAGGTGCAATGTGCACGGAGTCGAACGACGGAGGGCGGTCAGATAAGCAACGCAAGTTGCGGCCGCCCTCGTGGGGAGTCGTTCTGCCGCATTTGGTAGGTTGCTCTAATGATAGCCAAAAAAGTTGCGGCCGCCCTCGTGGGGAGTCGTTCTGCCACATTTAATTAGTTTACTCTAAAATCTTAAATCAAAAAAAGCAGAAAATCGCTCGGGAGGAAGACCTGCCCAAACAAATTTTCAACTATTCCATAATTAATAACAACAAAGTGAGAGAGTTCGGAAAGACCATATAGGTCATCTCTATCTTAGACTCTAACCCTGATATGCCTACTATTTCTTGGCTACCCCCTTGCGGCCAAAGCCACGTCGAGGCTCAGTTGGAGTAGTGCTTGCTATGATCTCCTTGCACTGTGCAAGATCTATCTTTTCGGCATCAATACTCTTAGCAATCTTATAGTTCTTACCCTCCATACTAATATATGGCCCAAATCTGCCACGCAAAATCTCAGCTCCAATCTCTTCAAATCGTGCTATAACCTTATTTGCCTCTGCCTCACGCTTGGCAACTATCAATTCTACGGCTCGCTCCAATGAAATCGTTAGTGGGTCATCGCCATCAGACTTCTTGATGGAGGTAAACTTACCGCCGTGCTTGACATACGGGCCAAAGGGACCAACACCAATAATTACATCGCTGCTCTCAAATTCACCGACGGTTCGAGGCAGTGCAAAGAGTTTTAGCGCTTCATCAATGGTGATAGTCTCTATTAGCTGTCCGCTTTGTAACTTTGCGAATTTCTTATCCTCGGGCTCACCAAGCTGCACCATTGGACCATAACGCCCCACGCGTGCAATAACTCTTTTACCACTCACCGGGTCTACGCCAATTTCTCTCTCTGTTCTTACATAGTTTTCATCCTCGCTTGCCTCCACAATACCTTTATGAAAGGGCTCATAAAACTCACCGATCATATCCTGCCACTTAACCTCACCAGAGGCTACCAAGTCAAAGTCCTTTTCAACTGTTGCGGTAAACGAATAGTCCAAAATATTGCTAAAGGCACCTTGAAGGTAGTCAGTAACGACCATTCCGATGTCAGTAGGGAATAGCTTTTTGTTCTCTGCTCCAAAGGTCTCTTGGTTTACCTTAGAGGCGATCTCACCCTTTTTGTCCAACGATATAACCTCATAGGAGCGTTGAGTACCCTCTCTACTATCTTTTTCAATATATCCTCGATTGATAACCGTTGTGATCGTTGGTGCGTAGGTAGACGGGCGACCTATGCCAAGTTCTTCGAGCTTCTTAACCAGCGAGGCCTCGGAGTACCTATACGGCGATTGAGTATATCTCTGCGTGGCACTAATGCTCACACCTTCTATATCCTCGCCTACTACAACTTTTGGTAACAACGACTCATTATCATCACCACCATCTATGCCCTCATTGTCATTACCCTCAAGGTAGAGTTTCAAGAATCCATCAAAGGTTACTACCTCGCCTGTGGCAACAAACTTTTCACTGCTACTCGATATTGAGATCACAATTGTAGTTTTTTCAAGCTCCGCATCTGTCATCTGTGATGCCACGGCACGTTTCCAAATAAGCTCATATAGTCTCTTTTCGGCAGGAGTTGCTCCTGCAGAGTGCCTATCAAAGTATGTAGGGCGAATTGCCTCGTGCGCCTCTTGTGCGCCCTTACTTTTGGTCGTATATTTACGAGTCTTACTATACTTCTCTCCAAAGTTGGATACTATCTCCTGTTTGCTTGCTCCAATAGCCAGATTAGATAGATTGACCGAATCGGTACGCATATATGTGATAAGCCCTGCTTCATATAGTCTCTGTGCGTTGCTCATAGTTTGTGCAACCGACATCGATAGTTTGCGCGAGGCTTCTTGTTGCAGTGTTGATGTTGTAAAGGGTGGAGCAGGCGATCGTTTGAGGGGTGTATGACTAACATTCTCAACACTAAAGGTAGCTCCACGCAACCCCTCAACAAAGCTCATTGCTTCGTCTCTGTTTTGGAGCCTATTCTTTAACTCTGCCTTAAAGCTCTTGCCATCTGCACTCACAAACTCACCTACAACTCTCCAGTACTGTTGCGCAGAGAATGACAAAATCTCTCTTTCACGCTCCACGATCAACTTAACGGTAACAGATTGAACCCTACCTGCCGATAAACTCGGCTTAATTTTTTTCCACAGCAGCGGCGATAGCTCAAAACCGACAAGTCTGTCAAGTACTCTACGAGCTTGTTGAGCATCTACAAGATTTTTGTCTATTACGCGTGGATTTTCTACCGCAGAACGGATTGCAGTGGGAGTAATCTCGTGAAATACAATACGTTTCGTTTTGTTTGGTTCGAGCTTTAGTGCCTCGGCAAGGTGCCAAGCAATAGCCTCTCCTTCTCGGTCTTCATCGGATGCAAGCCAAACCATACTTGCCTTCTTGGCGGCGCTCTTCAACTCGCGGACTACCTTTGTCTTATCTTCGCTAATAACATACGTTGGTTCAAAACCTTTTTTTATGTTTATCGCATCGTTGCCTTTTGGCAGGTCGCGTATGTGCCCGAAACTCGAAAGAACGGTAAAATCCTCGCCTAAAATCTTCTCTATTGTTTTGGCCTTTGCTGGCGACTCAACGATAACTAAATTATTCATTGCTTACTTAAACTCTTATCTTGCTTGACCAAAAATTTCGCTACTTTACTAAGGTATAGACCAACACCACTTGTGGTTTATTGTTCATAGAGCTTCCACCCCCGACAACTGTCTCATTATAATGAAGTAGATTATCCCAGCTTGGGACCAACTCCAGAACGGTGCGATAATCTTCCGAGTCATTGTAGTACACGCCATCGGGTTTGTTAAAGATGTTTTGCATCGTAGAGGTAATGTTTAGTTCGTAGCGGAGAGTCGAGCGATTAAGGTCTCCACCAATAGGGCTTATATAGTCATACGAATCATCAGCTTCGGTATATGGATCGTAGTCCTTGACGGGCTCGATAGTATTTATGTTGTGGAACATTACCAGTCTGCTGCTTGCATCCTCAATGGTATTTAATGTTACATCCTCGGAGAGGGTTTGTCCTTCAAGTCCCCATATTACTTTTGCGCTGTGCAGAGCTACGTGAGAGTACCCCATTGCTTTGGCATCTGCTTTGATTTGATTTACTCTGAGCGTATCGACTTCGACCTTTGATCCAAGCCCTGCCATACCTTGAACAAGCGCGCGTGTACTATTAATGGAGCTATTTCCTATTTCGGATTCAACTACTCCTCCCGCCGAAGGGTCAGCAGTAGAGTAGTTATGCGTGATGCAAGAAAAGTTATTGCCATAGAATCTATCTGAGGTAAAAAAGTAGTATTGCTGGTAGGTTGTATCTGCCATAAACTCACCGTGGGCCTCATTATGGTAGTAGAGGAACATTGTGCTTGTGCCGAGGTTAAGTTGTCTGATGATACCCTCTTGGGATATTGATGGTTGGTTTTCGGCTTTGAAGTATAGACCCTTAAATTTTTGGATAAAGAGTGTATCGTTATAGTAAGGGTTATTCTCGTCTGCACCGTCGTTGAGCAAAAGTTTTGAATAGAAGCTCTCGGGCAACCAAGCATCGATAATGGTATCTCCTCCCGTGAACTCGAACGTGGCAAGTGGTGTAGGATCGTAGTGTCCTGTCGGGTCTAAGTTAGAGTAGTAGGCATTGTCGTGTCTGATCTCTAAGTCGGTGATCTCGTGAGCCGTTATCTTAAGTTTATAGCTTGTATCTCCAACATATCCTATAAAGTGCAAAGATATTTTCATTGAGTCGAGCGTTGGGTTAAGCCCAAAAAGGGTATCGCTCTGAAAGCCTTGTGGAAAGTATGTTCCAAATCCGCTTGAGGTTGTTGCGCCAAAGACTGCGCTTTGATAGCCGCCAATAAAAATACCTCCCAGCGCACTTGTAGGGATAGAGTCGATAGCAAACGGGTAGGTTTTGACAGTGAGCGTCGAGTCAATAAATGTATTGAGTTCTTGACTTGGGGGGATAAACGAGTTGCCGGCATCTATGTTAGATTCCACGCAGCCAGTAGTCAGTGCAATGCTAATAAGAATTCCTATAAGCAGGCTACGAATTGATGTTGATTTTCTATATATCACGGAATTATTTTGAGAGTATTTCTTCATAGAAGGGTTTATAGATTTTAGCAAGATCATCTTCTGGGTTATCCGTTGTAAAGATCATAGGTAGTTCTTTATCTTTGGCGTACTCAATCAGAGACTCGCTAACATTTTGACCACATACCACCACACCACTTGCATTGTCAAGAGCCATTCGCATAAGGTTTTCATACGTTGGGCGTTCAAGAATCTCAAGGTCTGTGTATTTATTATTTTCGAGTTTGAGCTTTTCGGCAAGTCTACAATCAAGCTCACCTTCAAAGGGGTCATCATAGAGTGATACAACCACTTTTGAACGACTAAACATTGGGTCATTCTTATATCCTTTCATCAGGCAAAGTGGGGTAAGTGCTGCCATCCAGCCATTTGTGTGGACTATATCGGGAGCCCAGCGCAGTTTCTTTACTGTTTCGATTGTTCCGCGCGAAAAGAAAAGAGCTCTAAGGTCGTTATCGGGTAGCAGTCTGCCTTCTTCGTCTTCAAAGAGGGATTTGCGGGAGAAAAACTCACAATTGTCTATAAAATACACTTGGAGGCGGGCGCCTGAGATGGAGGCTACTTTGATAATGAGTTGGTGGTCGCTCTGCGATATGATAAGGTTCATACCTGAAAGGCGTATTACTTCGTGTAGCTGACCTCGGCGTTCGTTTATTGTGCCATAGCGTGGCATAAATATGCGAACTTGCATTCCACTCTCTTGAATTTGTTGTGGCAAGTGTCTACACATAGCACCTATTGCACTTTGTGGTGTATAGGGGTCTACCTGAGAGCATACGTAAAGAATATTTGCGCTCATTGTTCTTGAAATAGTTATTGCGTATAAAAAATTTCTGTTGTGCTTGTATACTTAGGCTCTTGCCATAGCCGTATCGCCACAAAGTTAATACTTTTATTTAGTAATAAAAAATATGTCGTTAATTATGCCTAATAATTTAGAGCGTAATTATTGTTCCAATGAGTGAATTTTCACCATCAAACTCTACTCTGATATAGTTTTCGGTATGACCAAAGAGTTTGCCATTTCTATCTCTACCCTCGACAAGAATTCTGTGTGGTTGTTTGAGTTGTACTGCGGTGAAATTCTCAAGAAGGGTGTTGCTCAGTGTGGTAAGGGATTGAGCGCGAATTTTTTTAATCTCGGGGGAGACTTGATTTGGCAATTTAGCGGCGGGGGTGTTGGGCCGCGCAGAGTATGGAAAGACGTGGAGAAATGAGGGCTGTATGGTGTTCAAATACGATAGGGTCTCTTCAAAATGAGCTGTTGTTTCACCCGGGAAGCCTACTATTACGTCAATGCCTATAAAAACATCTGGGGTTGACTTGCGTATCTCCTCGACCTTCTGTGCGAAAAAATCTGTGGTGTATCGTCTTGCCATTGCGCGTAGGATTTCAGTAGCACCGCTTTGTAGAGGCAGGTGATAGTGTGGCATAAATTTGGGGTTTGTGGCGCAAAATTCTATAATTTCACTGGTAAGCAAGTTAGGTTCAATGGACGATATACGATATCTGTTTATTCCCTGTACTGTGTTGAGTGCTGAGAGCAGGTCGAGCAGCGATTCGTCGGTTGAGCGTCCGAAATCACCTGTATTTACTCCCGTGAGCACGATTTCTTGCACCCCTTGGTCGGCTATTTCTTGTGCTTGTTTTATGATTTGAGCTATTGGCGCATTACGTGATTTGCCACGTGCTTGCCACACTGTACAGTACGAGCAGTGGTAGTCGCATCCGTCTTGAATTTTGAGAAAAGAGCGTGTTCGTTCTCCAAGGCTATATGCTGTTAGATCTTTGGTGGGTTGTACTGCTGTAACGCCATTAATTGCAAGTATCTCTTCGGGTCGTAGTTTAGCATAACAGCCTGTTACGATTAGTTCACACCCACTATTTTCGCGAGCCACTCGTCGTATTAGTTCTCTGGTTTTTCGTTCGCTTTGTGTAGTAACAGCGCAGGAGTTGACTATGACCATTTTTGCATTTTCGCTTTGAGTGGCTTTTGTGAGTCCTTGAGCTTCGAGCGAACGGGCTATTGCGGAGCTTTCGGCATAGTTTAGTTTACACCCCAGGGTATAGATTTTATATTTTTTATGGTTTTTCACTCTGCAAAGTTAGAAAAAATTAGTTTAATTGTGATTAGCTGTGGTATCCAAGCAGCTGTTGGTGTCTGATTCACTGTTTGATTTTGGTTATGTTATGAGTCAATTATAGAGCAACCCAATAAAATGCGAATGCTCCATTCCCCACGAGGGAGTCGAACGTCCGCATATGGTTTTTTTTGCTATATTATGGTGATGTGCTATTAGAGTAGGTAGCCAAAAGTTTTGATTTCACTTTTT
>CAYJMA010000029.1:0-17500 GCA_964371475.1 uncultured Rikenellaceae bacterium
CCTTAATAAACAAACAAAAGAACAAAGTGTCGCATTTACAACTTTAATCTGCGCCAAAAGTGAAGCCGCCGGCAGGCAGTGCGAGCAATGTTAAGTGCACACATACGTACGACTGAGGGAGGATGACAACGAAGTTGGCGGACTCCACTACTGTTGACAATTGCGGGGAGTCGTACGTCCGCCTTGGGGTAGTTGCTCTAAAAGTCTCAGAGTCGAACGACGGAGGGTGGATGCAATAGAGCGTAAGCGAGATTGCGGCCGCCCTCGAGGGGCGTCGTTCGGCCGCATTTGATTGGTTGCCCTAAAATGATTGATAATAAACCAGCTAAAAAAGGTGGCGACCTTCCGCAATTTGGTAGTTTGTACGGAGTCGTACGGCCGCATTTGGTTAGCTTGCTCTAAAATCGAAGGGTAAACTACCCTGCAAATCAAATGACCGACACGCGCCATACACTACTATCAATTACATAATCTCTCGAAGCACCCTGTAATAAATAGAAAAAGCTATCTCTGGAAACGAGCTCCGCAACAGAACAAGTAATCAAGAATCGATAAGTTCTCGACAAAAGGCTGTCTATCACTAAATACCTGATAGTATGCCCCTTGATCATAGTTCGGCTCAACAGTTCCACAAAATTCAGTGGTGAAGCTCAACGTCGAAGGCAACTTAAACAACCGCAAAAAATACTCCGTAATAGCACAATTTTTGTCAAATAAAAATCTGTATTTCTCACTAATTAACTTCTCTATGCCATCAATATAGTGCTCAAAATAGGGAGCTGACCTATAGGCCGTAACCACACTCTTTAGGTGCTCTCTTGCAAAGGCTTCGTTGTTGTCGACTTGAATTTCTTTGATGCCCCCGCGCACACCCCTGCCACCAACAAGTGGTACACTTAGAGTTAACACCCCACTGGCTGTCATAATCCGTGCACGATTACGAGGCGAGTGCTTCTGAAAATTCTCGCAAGCCTCCACCATAGCACCATCTCGTAGTGCCTCAATGTAACTCACTGGTGGAAAATATGCCGTACTAATAACCACCTTATCAACTGATTTTCGAGAGATCTATATCCAATAACTCAGCACCATACCTTGTCCTTAACTTTGCTACCCCAAACCTAAGTAACCTATTAGGTTCTGCACTCAACATTGGATCACGCTCAAGAACAACCACTGCAAGATCTCGGGCCGCATCAAGAATTTTACCGTCCTTAGCAAGATCCGAAAAGTGAATATCAATGGACTCACCACTCTGCCTCGTACCCTCAATATCGCCAGCACCTCGAAGCTCCATATCCCTCTGCGCTATTACAAAACCATCGGTTGTCTCTACCATAACCTCCATCCGAGCCTTACTCTGCGAGCTGAGCCTATCTCCTGTAATTAGAATACACCAAGACTGCTCGCCACCTCTACCCACTCTGCCCCTGAGCTGATGTAACTGAGATAGTCCAAACCGTTCGGCATTCTCGATGACCATAACCGTAGCATTAGGCACATTTACCCCCACTTCAATGACCGTTGTGGCAATCAAGATGTCAACCTCACCGCTGCGGAACTTCTCCATACCAAAATCCTTTAACTCCTGAGACATCTTCCCGTGAACAACAATGTTACTGTAACCCTTATCGTACGGAAAGTTCTGCGAAATCATATCTGCTCCCTCCTCGATAGATATTAGATCGGTCTTTTCACTCTCGTCAATTAGCGGATAGACTACATAACACTGCCTCCCCAAAGCGATCTGCTCCTTCATAAAGCCGATGATTCTCAACCGCTGACTCTCCTTCAAGTGCAACGTCTTAATAGGTTTACGCCCCGGAGGCAACTCATCAATAACCGAAACATCGAGATCACCATAGAGGGTCATAGAGAGTGTGCGAGGTATAGGCGTAGCAGTCATTACAAGTATGTGCGGCGCAATTTCTCCACCTTTGGTGTGCAACTTGGCACGCTGCATAACTCCAAATCTATGTTGCTCATCAATTATTACAAGCCTCAGAGATAGAAACTGCACGGGATCCTCGATTAGAGCGTGAGTGCCAATCAATATGTCAAGCTCACCGCTTCTTAACATCGCGTGAATGGTGTCTCTGTCCTTTTTTTTGGTGCTACCCGTAAGAAGAGCAATGGAAACTCCGATTTTTTTGCACAACGGTGCAATGCTCTCGAAGTGTTGCGAGGCGAGGATCTCGGTTGGTGCCATAAGTGCACACTGCCCGCCGTTGTCCACACACAGTAGTGCCGAGAGTAGAGCCACAATAGTCTTGCCGCTCCCAACATCACCCTGCAACAGCCTATTCATCTGGTGTCCCGACTGTGTATTAAGGCGTATCTCTCTGAGCACCCGCTTCTGAGCATCGGTAAGCTCAAAGCTCAATACATTGTTATAGAAATCATTGAAGTATCTACCAACACTTTCAAAGACGTATCCCACCGACCTTTCTGTTCTAACCCCCTTGCTTTGCAACAAGTTCAACTGTATGAAGAACAACTCCTCAAACTTTAGTCGATAGAGTGCAGAGTTGAGCATCGTTGCACTTTGTGGAAAGTGCAACTGGTAGAGGGCCTCTTGCCTACCGATCAAGCTGTATCGAGCAATCAACCAAGGGGGTAGACTCTCCTCTACCAGTCCCTTGATCTTATCCCATAGTATGCGCTGCAATTTGGCAATCGTACGAGAGCCTAACATATTTTTTTTGAGAGTCTCAGTCGTACGATAGACCCCCTGCGCCTTGCCCGCTGCTCCACTTGATGCACCATAGGGCTCGAACTCGGGGTGTACGAACGACAAGTGCCCATTGAACATCGATGGTCTACCAAAGAATATATACTCCTTCCCACTCTCAATGCTTTTCAACACCCACGAAGTAGACCTAAACCACACCACCTCGGCTATACCACTTCCATCGTATATGGTAACCACTAGCCTCGATGCAGCACCTCGTCCCATAATCTGAACGCCTTGTACCACTCCGCGAACTTGCACATCTATGGCACTCTCCTCTGTCATCAGCTCCTTTATTGTGTGGAATTTCGTGCGGTCAATATAGCGAAACGGAGTATATAGTGCAAGGTCCTCAAAGGTGAAGATCGATAGTTCGCTACCGAGCAACTTGGCACGTTTCTCGCCGATCGATGGTAAAAATTTAATATCTGTGTTAAGTATCGACATTTTTTTGTTAAATTTGCGCCAAGAGTAGAATACAAAAGTAATAAAAATGTACGGGAAATTTCAAAATCACCTCAAAAACGAACTAAAATCCATAACCGAAGCAGGACTTTTCAAGAGCGAACGTGTAATCGAAAGCTCGCAGAGTGCGACAATTTCGGTAGGCGGTCGAGAAGTGCTTAACTTTTGTGCCAATAACTACCTTGGACTATCTGCCAATGCTCGACTCATCGAAGCTGCCAAAAAGGCAATGGATAGTCGCGGTTTTGGTATGAGTTCGGTGCGCTTTATATGTGGCACGCAGGATATTCACAAGGAGTTGGAGCGCGCAATTTCGGCATACTTCGGCACCGAGGATACTATTCTCTATGCAGCCTGTTTTGATGCCAATGGCGGAGTCTTCGAGCCACTGCTTGACGACCAAGATGCTATAATTTCAGACTCGTTGAATCACGCATCTATTATTGATGGCGTACGTCTATGCAAGGCAGCGCGCTACCGCTATGCTAATGCTGATATGGAGGATCTCGAAAAACAACTGCAAGAGGCACAAAAACACCGTTTTAGACTTATCGTTACCGATGGTGTATTCTCGATGGATGGCAATGTTGCCCCGATGGACAAGATATGCGCACTGGCAGAGAAGTACGATGCAATGGTTATGGTGGACGAATGCCATAGTGCAGGCGTTGTTGGAAATACAGGCAGAGGAGTTACCGAGCTCTACAATCTACGAGGTAAGGTCGAGATCATTACCGGTACGCTTGGGAAAGCTATGGGTGGAGGCATCGGTGGCTTTACAACGGGAAAGAAAGAGATAATTGAGCTCCTTCGCCAACGGTCAAGACCATATCTCTTCTCAAATTCGATTCCGCCATCAGTGGTCGGTGCTTCGATCGAGATGTTCGCAATGTTGGAGAGTAGCAATGAGCTGCACGAGAGATTGACTGCAAATGTTAAACACTTTGTCGGAGGTATGACAACAGCAGGATTTGACATAAAACCTACCGCTTCGGCTATTTGTGCTGTGATGCTTTACGATGCACCACTCGCACAGAAGATGGCAGAGAGACTGCTCGATGAAGGTATCTATGTCATAGGTTTTTTCTACCCCGTAGTGCCAAAGGAGCAGGCACGTATTCGAGTACAGGTCTCGGCAGGGCATACCACTAAGGATCTGGATAGATGTATAGAGGCGTTTACTAAGGTTGGTAAGGAATTAGGAGTGTTGTAGCGATGAGAAGTGTAGGGTTGCTGTTTGGTTCGTTTGACCCTATCCATATAGGGCATACCACCATTGCGCAGTGGACATTAGGTAGCAATATTTGCGATGAGGTGTGGATGGTGTTATCTCCGCAGAACCCTATGAAACCTACAACGGCAGCTCCATACAAAGATAGAGAGGCGATGGTTCGTCTTGCGATCGAAGATATTGAGAATGTGGAACTATGCACCATTGAGCAGGAGCTCGCCCCACCATTTTATACGATAAATACTGTGGAGAGACTCATCGAGAAATTCCCCGAGTACAAGTTCAGTATAGTGTGTGGGACGGATGTGAAGAATCAGAGTCGAAGGTGGCACCGAAGTGATCAGCTACACCAAATGGTAGAGTTTGTGGAGTATCCTCGTTATAGTGGCGGTTCAGAGCCATTTGTTGATGTAAGCTCCACTGAGATTAGGAGGGGTGAGAAGTGGCATCAGGGGCTAAATCCCAAGGTTGCAGAGTATATCGAGAAGCAGAAGGTCTATTGCATATACCTTGAAAGAGGCAGGGAGTTGTATAGGGAGGGGGATATATGTGGTGCTATAAACGAGTGGCAGAGGTGCACAAGTGGCAGGCACAAGGAGGTGGCACAAACACACATCGAGCTTGCAAACAACATAATGGCCTATCGATATAGTGATATATATAACCCATAGACGATGAGGCGTGATGAGTAGGATTCTTGCCGTTGACTACGGCAGTAAAAGAGTTGGAGTGGCTGTTACTGACCCTTTGTGCATAATTGCACAACCGCTCCAGACGGTCAATGCGCGCGATGCTCTGAGTTTTTTGGTGGATTATGTATCAAGGTTTGGTGTAGCGAAGGTGATAGTTGGTATGCCGATTCAGGATAGTGGGGAGCGGAGCGATGCGCAACGATACATTAGACCATTTATAGGGAGGCTAAAGAAAGCACTACCGGGGGTTGAGATCGAGGAGGTTGACGAAGCGTACAGTAGCGTTGAGGCTCAACGAGCAATGATCGAGGGTGGGGTTAAGAGAAGCAAGCGTATGCAAAAAGAGGGGATTGTCGATAGGACAGCTGCGGCTATTATTTTACAGAGATATTTAGAAAAACAGGAGCAATTATGATACGATCAATTTATGTGTACGGCAATGACATTCTACGTGAAGAGTGCAAGGAGATAGATGATACGTACGAGGGTTTAGATAGCCTCATTGAGGATATGTTCGAGACAATGGCAGCAGCCAATGGAGTTGGACTGGCAGCCCCTCAAATAGGGCTTAATATTCGCCTCTTTGTGTGTGATGTTTCTACCTTTTATAGCGATGCCGAAGATCTTGCCGAGGTGGGTCAAGGCGCAGAGACGGAGCCATACCGAAGGGTCTTTATCAATCCCGAGATTGTGGGCCGAAGCCAGGACGAGGATCTATATCTTGAGGGGTGTTTGAGCCTTCCGGGCATTAATGAAAATGTGATGCGCCCCACTAATATTATTTTGCGCTACTTTGACGAAAACTTTGTGCAACACACCTCGATCTTCGATACGATGTGGGCAAGGGTCATCCAACACGAGTATGACCACATAGAGGGTAAGGTCTTTACCGATAGAGTAGCACCGCTCAGAAGACAACTGCTGCGCTCAAAATTACAGGGACTAACACGAGGAAACTATAATGCAGAATACAAAACAAAATGATACGAGTAGAAAAATTTGAGGTCAATCCATTCGCAGAGAACCTTTATTTGTTGATCGGTAGCGAGGGTAGCGTTATCTTTGTCGATCCTGGTATTTACTCCGAGAAGGAGAGGGAGCTCATTGAGAGTTATGTTGAGAGTAATAACCTCACGCCGACTTTTATTCTTAACACTCACGCACACATAGATCATATTTGTGGCGTGCAGTGGCTAAAGGAGAGGTATGACATTGCGTGGGGGTTGTGCAAGGCAGAGAAGGCAGTGCTTGAGTTGGCAAGCAGCTCGGCACAGATGTTCGGCTTTGAGTTTGGAGAGTGCCCTGCGGTAGATTTAGATCTGTGCGCGTGTGATAATGTAGAGCTTGATGGCGATTTGGTGGAGTTTATTAGCACACCGGGGCACTCGAAGGGAGGGATATGTATCTATTTGCCCGATAGCGGCGAGCTGCTCACCGGCGACACTCTGTTTCAGGGTAGCATAGGAAGGACGGACCTCCCGACGGGCAACTACGATGAGTTGATGGAGTCGATAGTGGGTAAAATTCTGCTACTCGACGACAACACAATAGTCTACCCTGGGCACGGCCCCTCAACAACCATAGGTGCCGAGAGACTCAAGAATCCGTTTATTGTGGAATACCTCGTTGGGCATCAATGCGAATAGATATAATAACGATACATCCTCGATTGCTGGACGGCGCGCTGAGCGAAAGCATTGTTAGACGTGCCCGAGAGAGCGGTCGTGTGGATATTGCGTTGCACGACCTCAGAGACTACACCACCGATGCTCGTCGCACGGTGGATGACTACCCCTATGGCGGAGAGGCAGGAATGGTTATGAAGGTTGAACCGATATTTCGATGCATCGAGGCTTTGCAGAGTGAGAGAAACTATGATGAGGTTATATACACCTCTCCGGATGGAGTTACCCTCAATCAAGCTCATTCGAATAGACTCTCCACGCTTCAAAATATCATAATACTTTGTGGGCACTATAAGGGGGTTGACCACCGCGTGCGAGAGAGTTTGATCACTCTTGAGATTAGCATTGGAGATTATGTGCTGAGCGGTGGTGAGCTTGCCGCGGCTGTGATAACGGACAGTGTGGTGAGACTACTACCTGGAGCTATTGGAGATGAGAGTTCGGCGCTCAGCGACTCGTTTCAAGATGGACTACTTGCTCCACCGGTGTATACCCGTCCGGCAGAGTTTCGCGGTATGGCAGTACCCGAGGTGCTGCTCAGTGGCCACGCAGCAAATATTGAGCGGTGGAAAGAAGAGTCTGCCACGGCACGTACAAAACAGCTAAGACCAGATCTATTGAGATGAGATACTATATCATAGCCGGTGAGCCGAGTGGCGATATGCACGGAGCAAACCTTATTACGGAGCTAAAGAAGTTGGATCCCGACGCAGAGTTTCGCTTCTGGGGGGGAGATAAGATGGCGGCAGCCTCTGAAACCACACCAGTGAAGCACTACAAAGAGACTGCAATAATGGGATTTACCGAGGTGCTCAAGAAACTGCGCACCATTAAAGGGTTTATGCGACTATGCAAGGCAGATATTGCAGAGTGGCACCCCGATGCAGTTGTCTTTATAGACTACCCGGGCTTTAACCTCAAGATCGCAAAGTGGGCAAAGAGGAGTGGTTTTAGGACTCTATATTATATAGCACCAAAGGTGTGGGCGTGGCGTGAGTGGAGGGTAAAGAGCATACGGAAGTATGTTGATAAGGTCTTTGCAATATTTCCGTTCGAGGTGGAGTGGTTCGGTTCGCGAGGTGTAGATGTTAGCTATGTTGGAAATCCACTGCTGGACGAGGTGGTACACTCTATTGAGAGTAATGAAACAAAGAGAGAGAAGGTTATAGCACTTGTTGCGGGTAGTCGTGCGTTGGAGGTAAAGTATAATTTGCCGGTGATGGTCGAGGTTATGGGTCAATTGCCAGACTATACAGGCATTGTTACGGGAGTTGATTGGCTCCCGAGGGAGATGTACGAAGAGGTATTGCAGGGTGCATTGAACGTTAGGGTTGAGTATGGCAAGACCTACGAGGTTATGAAGCGTGCCGAGGCGGCACTTGTGACATCGGGTACGGCAACACTCGAAACGGCACTCTTCGATGTTCCGCAGTTGGTGTGCTATCGAGGTCCTTCGATTAGTATGGCAATAGCAAGACTACTGTTGCAGGGTCGCATTAGATGGGTGTCGCTTGTGAACATTGTGATGAATCGTGGAGTGGTCACCGAGCTATTGGGCAATAAGGTCTTTACTGCAGAGAGTGGATACCGAGAACTCCAGACTTTGCTAACTCGCGGAGGAGTCAAACGCGAAACGATGTTGGAGGACTACAAAGAGTTGCGTCAAAAACTCGGCGAAGTCGGAGCATCACGCCGCTGCGCCAAAGGTATATTCGAGATTTGCGCTAAGCCACGATAGTTACCCAAACTTCGAT
Source organism: uncultured Rikenellaceae bacterium (assembly GCA_964371475.1). Taxonomy (GTDB): domain Bacteria; phylum Bacteroidota; class Bacteroidia; order Bacteroidales; family Rikenellaceae; genus Mucinivorans. Next base: position 8,559 of record CAYJMA010000029.1, read on the forward strand.
GGTCGAAAATTTGTAGAACCAAGATTTTTTTTTAATTTTGTAGAGTTGTAAGAGAGTATTAATCACCAAACATTCTAAAATCTATGTTAAAAAATCACCCTAAAGGACTTGTAGGGGCAGCACTCGCTAATATGGGCGAGCGTTTCGGCTTCTACATTATGATGGCTATTCTGATGCTGTTTCTGACCAGTAAGTTCGGAATAGGAGACACGTTGGCAACTGTCATCTACTCAATCTTCTATGCCCTAATCTATGTACTTGCCCTTGTTGGTGGTATTATCGCCGATAGAACAAAGAAGTATAAGAGGACGATTTTTATGGGGCTTGTCTTAATGACCCTCGGTTATGCTTTTATCGCTATACCAACCCAAACACCAGTTCCTAACATTCCGATCTATCTTGGGATAACCTGCCTCGGGCTACTTGTCATAGCCTTTGGTAACGGTCTCTTTAAGGGAAACTTACAGGCAGTAGTTGGCCAGCTATATGACAATGACCAGTATCGTGATAAACGAGACAGTGGATTCCAAATCTTCTATATGTTTATCAATATCGGCGCAATGTTCGCACCCATTATTGCAATTGCAATTCGTAACCTATGGCTTAAGTCATACAACTTCCTCTATGAAGCCAAACTACCTGAACTTTGCCATCAATATATTGACGGTACGATAACATCTGAGGGTACGGCTCGCCTCACAGAGTATGCCAATGCCGTGTCGATAGGAGGATTTGATGGAAATGTAAAAAACTTTGTATATAGCTATATTGATGTCTTCAACGTAGGCTTCCAGTATGCCTTTGGTGCAGCAGTCATTGCAATGATAGTCTCTATGGTGATATGGGTAGCCAACCGTCGTACGCTACCTGATCCAGCAGCAAAAGCTGCAGCAATTAAAGAGGCTGGAGCATCTGCTGTTACTATGGATGCTAAAGAGGTTAAACAACGCCTATATGCCCTCTTCTCAGTATTTGCAGTGGTGATCTTCTTCTGGTTCTCGTTCCACCAAAATGGCGCAGCTATGACCCTCTATGCTAAAGACTACGTAGACCTTAGTTGGATATATATCAACCTTGGTGCAGTAGAGATAAAAGGTGCGGAGATCTTCCAAAGTATCAACCCTCTGTGCGTCGTGTTTCTAACGCCGATCGTTATCGGAGTCTTTGGGTGGCTTAGAGCAAAGGGCAAAGAACCCTCAACACCTAAGAAAATTGCAATAGGTATGTTTATCGCCGCAGTAGCATTTGTTGTAATGGTTGTGGGCTCTCTAAGCCTCCCAGATTACGCATCGATGAAAGCACACGGCGTTGCAAATCCTGCGTCGCCTTGGGTGCTAATCGGAACGTACTTTATTCTTACCATGGCAGAATTATTTATCTCGCCACTTGGAATTTCATTTGTATCGAAAGTAGCTCCACCACACCTTCAAGGTCGTATGCAGGGTATGTGGCTCGGTGCAACAGCAGTGGGTAACCAACTACTCTTTATCGGAGTGCTATGCTATGAGTATATGCCGCAGTGGGCAACCTGGAGTGTCTTTGTTGTAGCTTGTCTACTCTCAATGTTCACTATGCTATTAATGCTCAAATGGCTTGAAAAAGTAGCTAAATAGAGCTGAAATTATAGAGTTAAACAAAATGGAGAGGCAGGTAAATAGCCTCTCCATTTTGTTTAATAGAGTGAAGGTGCATAGAGAAATAATCAAAAAAAAATTCGGTTGATAATTTTTTTTTTTGTATCTTTGCTATCGAAAAGTGGATATATGATAGATGAAGAGAGTTGTTTTATTAATAATAATAGCGCTTTTCTGTAGCTCGGCAGTGGCTCAGAACGGTGGCGGTTTTAGCTTTGGAGCTAAAACCGGATTGAACATTTCGGACTTTACCGGTTCGACAGGTAATGCTCGGTTTGGCTACTACGGGGGAGTCTTTGCTGATTATACAATATCAAGACTGGGATTCGAACTCGGAGTGTACTACTCCGAACAAGGATCATTTGAGGTGACCGAACAGAGTGTAGTGGGTAACAAAATTGACTATAGATTTGATTATATAAATACGCAGATGCTCGCCAAATACCAACTCTTTAGCGGGTTTAGAGTTTTTGCCGGCCCAGAGGTCTCATACCTGATAAATGCAACTGGAACCAATCACCAGGGAGATAGATACGACCTAAATAATATAAATTACTGGGATGTCGGTATTGTTGCCGGTGTGGGATATAGCTTCCGCTTCGGTCTCGACCTCTCGGCATCATATTCGCGAGGTTTTTTTGATGTTTTTGACACAAGTAGAACAGCATACACATCAACATTTAGAGTAATTGTAGGTTGGAGCTTTTAATGGTCAGCCAAAGGATCAAAAAGGGTAAGGCAGAATAAGGCTTAGAGCAATAAAATGGAAAAACAAGTAAGTTAAAGATAAAAAATGGAAATCAATAAATCAGGAGCAACACTCAGTAAGATTGTGCAAATCGGTGAAAAACTAAAGACTCTCACCGCTCAAAATGGAATGGAGTACCTTCCGCTAAACCGTGGAGTTAACTCTGTAGAACTTATTGATCTGAGTGAAGTGGTGGCAGATATGAACTTTAACTCTAATGAAATTCAGGTTTACCCGCCAGCCGCAGGATTTCCTCTGCTCAAAGATGCTATAAATAATGAGTACTTTGGAGGGAAATCAAAGAGAGATAATATATTGATTACCGCAGGTGGTATGAATGCTTTGGATCTTATCATTCAAACAGTTAAGATCGAAAAACTGTTTCTACCGGTTTACTACTGGGGGTGCTATTTCCAAATGCTGCAAGTGCGTGGCGTAGGAAACGCTGAATACCACGCTCAAAGTGAGCTGCTCGATAGAATAGAAGAGTTGAAAGGTAATGCCGTTCTGATCTGCGATCCGGGCAACCCGCTTGGAGAAAAATATGATGATGAAGAACAATATAATCTCATAAAAACACTAAGTGATGCAGGTGTCATAGTATTCTTTGATTCACCATATCGTCGAATCTTTTTTGACAACACCGACACATACTACACCCGCTTGATGGAACTCCCCAATGTGGTAATAACTGAGAGCTTTAGCAAGTCAGTGGGGCTAAGTGGTCAACGGCTTGGATTTGTTCACTCAACAAACGATGAACTAAATCGTGAACTCGAAATTCGCCTGATGTACTGCACAAACGGCATTAACGCATTTGCACAACAACTCGTGCTTAGACTTCTCACAACGCCCGAAGGCGAGAGAGCATCGCAAAGATTTAAGGATGTCACAGCAGAGCATATTGCCCTAAATATCGAGTATCTAAAGAACAGAGGTCTGCTTGCCGAGGAGTATTATAGTGGACCAACACCCAAAGGAATTTTTGTGGTGGTGAACCGTACGGAAGAAGAGCTGCTTGAAAAACAAATTGGTAGCGTTTCACTATCGTTTTTCACCAAGAGCCAAAAAGAGAAAGCAAGCAAATATGCGAGAATATGTGTCTCTGTGCCACACGACAAGTTTAAACAATATTTCGATAAATTATAAACAGCGTAAAATAAAACCATGTCAAAAATTACCAAGTATAGATTTCTGAGCATCTTGATTATTGGTCTTGTACTGATAGTTGTGGGGTGTTCTAAATCTCCACACCCCCAGCACGAAGATGGCATAGATGATCAAATGTCCAAAGACAGCGTAGCACTACGTTTTAGCTTTGCCGAACCAAACTTCAGTAATACCGATACAACGTATGCAAATGAGAAAAATGTAGAGTCCGCAGTACTCTTTGTTTTCCCTCAAGGAGCAGAGTTGGAAAGCTATCCAAAGCTGAAGTATGTGCTTTCAGCCGAAGAGATTACCAGTGGTGTGGCAACGATTCCAGTAGCCAACGAAGAGACAATCACCGAGCTCTTTGACTACTACCTAATTGTCAACTCTTTGGATGAAGATATTACAAATCAAGATTACCCTAATATAAGCAAGGGTGATCTGCTAAGTATCAAGGACATCAACATAAGGAGTCGCTATAACCGCGTAGACTATAATTTTGTCAAGAACGGTGATATCGAAACCTTTGTTATGAGTGGCGAGGCTCTGGGGCAAAGCCATATCGATAGCCTAAATATTGCTGTAAACCGCACAGTTGCAAGAGTTATGGTTACAGTAAATACAGACAGAGCACTCTTTGATGACTACAATACAGCATTTCATAATGACTCTATATCAATCACATATAGCAGGATATATAGAGGAAATCGTGAGGCAAATCTCTTCGGTGATCTATCTGTGGATAGCTATGAAGCACCACATACTATTCAAGACACACTTGTTCAGCTAAATGGAAATCATAGTAGCGGATATAACGCAATCTATGCCTACTACTTGTTCCCAACGTTAGAGAGAGGTGCTGTTTCATATCCATACCAAGATGCTACTAATAACTCAGTTAAATTACGTATTGAACTTAAATACTTTACTGACAAAGCCGACGATAGAGCATTTACTACAATGTATTTTGATCTTCCAATTTTAGGAGGCAACGATCCCAGTATAGCAAAAGCTCTTAAGCGTAACCATATCTACAATGTGCAAGTAACCATAGAGGGTCTCAATGGGTTTACGACGGTCTCTCCGCGTCCTCCTGCCCCCCCTATGCAGAGTTATGCAAGTCAGTTAGATGGGATGGTCATAACCGACCTTAATATTGATGGCAATGACCTTAAAATCAATGTAGGTGGTAAATAAAAGTAAAGGATATGAAATTAATTAAAAAGATAATCATCTGCATTGGAATATCACTGCTTTTTGCAGAATCAGCCAATGCTCAGTTTTACTCCGTAAGAACAAACACGTTAGGATGGTTAACAGCCTCACCTAACTTTGGTATTGAGATCGCAGCTAACCATAAAACCTCCTTCGATTTTGAGTTTATGGGCAACTTCCTCTCTAATGAACACTTCTCAACTCAGCATATTATGGCGCAACAAGGTATGCGCTTTTGGCTACTTGAGAACAATGCCGGTAGTTTCTTCGGATTTCACTTTACAGAAGCATTGTACAATATAGGTGATGCAAACTATATGCATAAAGGCTGGACAGCTGGTGTAGGTGCAAGCTACGGTCACGTGTGGCTGCTGAGCAAACGTTGGAATGTCGGCGTCGAGATTGGCGGAAGTATAATGTATATGGATGAAACCAAAAGTGATAGAAACCCTCACTTCGGGCAAGATGCATACATAAGACGCTTTAGGAGAGTTGCTCTGATGCCTACGAAAATGTCACTGTCGTTTATATATATATTCTAAACCTTAGAAAATTTCCGAAATAAAAATATTTAAGAATATGCAGATAAAAAATAATAGTTACACCTTGTTTTTGTACGTGCTGGCAGTGGTTTTTGCATCCAGCTGTACAGTTGCACAGCGTCTTGAGCATAAAGTTGCAAGTCCTTCTATCTCCCACACTTCCAAAACTCTCAGAGATAAGGTAAAGTTGGAAGAGGAACGCAAAATTAGACAGGAGATGGCAATTACTGATTCTCTTTCGGACGAAGATCAGATGGTCTTTGGTGATAGTACCAATACCGTTGTGGGTGAGGACGGCGAAGAGATGGTAAAGATTGATATTGCCGCGATTTCTGTAACTGCGCGTAGTCGTACACTGCCAGAAAGAAACGGAATGGTTGAAATTGACTTCTTGATAATGCTTCCTGCTACGCTGCAGGGAGAGACTCAGAGTTTAACTATAACACCACGACTTCTTTCAGCAAATGGAGACAGAGATTTAGAACCTCTCCAAATACGTGGCGGTCTATTTTCAAAGCTCCAGGAACGCAACTATTGGAGATATACAAAGTATAAGTCTGAGTTGGAGAGAAAGTATAATTACGGTCCAATGAGTGCCAAGGATAGTGCTAAACTCATAAGCGTATTTGAGGAGTATGTCCGCTATCCATATCTTGACCATACGCGCCTTGACTCTATTAGTAAAGGGCAGCAGATGGTGACGTACCACTACCGTGAGAACGTGAAGGTTGAAGCAGATGCAAAACGTATGCAAATTATGGTAGGGGGTAATGTCAAAGCACTTGATGGCAGTGTCTACGATCTACCTGTTGATGACACTTTGCAATTCAACCTCTCAACGATGCTTGCTTTTGTGGATAACTCTGAAAGATATCTACTTAAGATCGTAAGTAAATATGCTTATGTACAAGATAGAAACTATATTAACTTTAAGACCGGTAGAGCCAACGTTATTGACACACTTGGTGATAATGCAGAGCAAATTGAAAGGGTTAGATCATTTATGTATGGAGTACTGTTCCAAAACGAGTTTGTAGTGGACAGTATCGTTCTTACAGCAGTTTCTTCGCCCGATGGTTCGTTGGCAACTAACAACCGACTTGCAGAAGAGCGTGCACACGCTATGGCTGACTATCTACGTAAAGAGTTTGACTTTCCAGAGCTCGATACTATCCTAAAGGTTAGATGGATCGGAGAAGATTGGGACGAATTTGCGAGAGTTATGGCTCAATTCAAAGATAAGATAGCGAACTATGACAAAATTATGAAAATAATAACAAAGGGTGGTGACAAAGACAGATTAGAGGCCTCCATTAGGCGTGATTATCCAACCGATTATCAGTTTATCAGAAGTAATGTTTACCCACTTCTACGTGCCGTTAACTTTAAGTATGATATGCGTCGCGTTGGTATGATACAGGATACAATTCACACCACTGAGCTTGATACAGTTTATATGCGAGGTGTAGAACTTCTCAAAGCAAGACAATATGAAGAAGCTAACGAAATACTATACGAAGCACGAGATCAAAACAGTGCATTGGCATTGATTTCTTTAGGACTTAACCGTTCCGCCTTCGAAATATTACTTGAGCTTGAACCTACCTCAGAAGTAGAGTATCTAAAAGCTATTGTGTGCTCACGACTTGGTAAGAAAAAGGATGGTATAGAATACTTTACTAATGCTTGTATCCTTGACCCAACGCTTGAGTATCGTGGTAGGCTTGACCCCGAGATCACCGATATCATCGATTTCAATACATTCCAATCTCCTAATCAATATTAGAAATGAAAAGACAATATATTATAACACTGCTATTGGCACTACTATTGGGTAGCTGTACAATTTATGAGACAGAGGAGATACTTGATCTTAGGAGACCTCACGCCGAGGTTGACTTGAACACCTCCGATAGTACACTGGTTTTCGTCTTTAACAAGAAGGATACCCTTATTCAGATTGTCGAGCTGACAGGTTTAGAGGCTGCAAACGACTCGTTGTTGCTACTCGATAGCATACCGCAGGGAGCTTATACGATTGTAGCGTTCTATAACTCTCAAGACTATCTTCCGTACTATATGCCAATTGGCGCATCAACAATCTATGATCTACTTCTTACGTTAGGAACAGAAGATGAAAAGTTACCTCAGAACGACACTTTGTACTTTGCGCACGACACGATTGAGGCAAACTGGGGTGAACAAGAGGTTTACAAGATACCCAAGCGCGAGACCTTTTATAGTCTGAATGTTAATATTGAGACAGAAGGAGGTTATGATTTTTGGCGAGATATGGATGATTTTTCAATTCAGTTTAGAAACGCCCCGTCGAAGGTGAACTATATGGGTGAATGGGTTGGTCGTGGAATAACGTACGAGATCAGCGATTGGCTACCAACAAGTACCCCAGCCGCACAGTTAAAACTTCCGCGCTTTACAGATGTTCAAAATGTTCAGCTTTATGTATTGCTACGAGGGTATGCCGTAGGTGAGCCAGTAGTTATCTCTCCGTCACTCTTTGATATCGACCCATACTCAGAGTTCCCGATAAGCATAGATCTTAACCTTAAGATGGATGCTCAAAAGATTTCATTATCGATAAATAGTTGGCTTGTGGCGGAGTATCAATACACGAGCATTGGCGGATAGAAAGACTAATACAAGTATAGGAAATAGAGCAAAGGAGAGATTTCAGTAAAAACTGATGTCTCTTCTCTATTATTGTGAAGATGGCGATACTACACAAAGCATTATATTGACTGATATTCCCTTAATAATCAGCACTGATTTTTTGAGGACAAAAGAATTGTGTTTTGCAGTATGTTCGATGAGAGTTATATGGCGTGAGCTGATCTTTTCAAGCTGTCAGGGTAGGTTACAGATTTTTATTAGGACGTAGTAATAAAATTTAAGAGCTATATATATATGTTTTTTTCAGTCTAAATCTCACTGCGTTTTTGTATATTATGAAATGCACTACTTTTGATTCTTCACCTACTTTTAAGTAGAAGAATTTGAGTCGAGGTCGGTGATGGGGGCGGGGTTTGCAAGGGTGTTCCACTGAAATGCCGCGAGGTGCTTCCCACCGGCGTAGTCCATTAGGTTGTCGGTAGTGGCAATCGAGGAAGAACCGCCGTAATTCTCATCAAAGGTGTGATGCAACGTAAAAATACCGTGCCCCAGCTCGTGAGCCACCAAGCGCTCTAAATCCGAAGCCCTCGACAAAAAGACATAACCATACTGCCAACCCCTCGGCATATCGCCCCCCAGCAACACTGCCTCGATGGGTGTTGCTACGGTGCGTAGGGCGGATATGTGGCTGGTTAGATATCATTGTAGTGTAGCATCTTTTGTGTAAGTTAATGCTTACTTATATGGACTCTCGTGTATCCAGTACTCAGGGTCGTACAGTAATTTCTGAAAATCTGGTTCTTCAAATACTATCTTTAGAGCACCCAGGTATTTATGCACATACTCATAAATTTTTGCCTCATCAACTTCGCCTTGTTTAGCGACATAAGGTTCTGGAAATAACTTTAGAAGTCTATTTCGTCCAGTCACCTCCAAATGATAGAGAGGAGAAATATCACGATACCAAATCATCTCCTCTGCTTCATTCTCTAAGCGCATATATATTATATACTTAATATT
>CAYJMA010000030.1:0-12209 GCA_964371475.1 uncultured Rikenellaceae bacterium
CGCACTGCCTGCCGGCGGCTTCACTTTTTGAAAAAAGTGAAATCAAAAACTTTTGATCACCTACTCTAATATTGGATTACATCCTTAGTTATTTACCATATAGCCCCAAAACCTGCTCTGTGATAAAAAAACCTCCCGACACAACAACACCAAAAAAAAAGAGAGTCTACACCTTTGTAGACCCTCCTCCTTACATCTCTAATAGATATTACAACTATCTACCAAATGTTCTGTCAAATACATTTTGCAATGCCTGCTCCTTAGTAAGTGGCTCTACAACTTTACTTACTGGAAGTTTGGTCATCTTTGCAGAATTGTCTGCTGCATATGGTATCATAACTGAAGTGTCGTTACCTCTTAGATACTGTGGTAGTGGAGCAACACCTGTACTCCCTGCAGTGAAGTTGTGTCGAATAAGCACTGTGCCCTCTGGAACTAATAGTGAAGTAGCGTCGCATAATCCTATAGCTGCAAAATAATCACCTGCATCAAGTGTGTATCTAACCCCTATTGTGTCAACTGCAAAATTCCCAGCCCAATCAGGGTTACCATTCATATTGCTAATAATAAGATCATCACCAGCACCTGCATTCACCGATCCTAACACAACGTATCTGTAAGGGGTGTTAAGATTAGATGGCTCAAATGTTAATACATTTGTGCTTGGATCAAAGCTTATGTCAACCGTAGCAGATGCATCAGTCTCATAGGCTGCCATATCAACAAATATAGCTGATGGTTCAACGCTATCGTCAACTTCGCCCCTCAGCAGTCAAGCCATATACAAGAACCATATTCTTCTCAGTTGGTGTCACACCCCAAGGGTTGTTCTTAGCAGCTACGTCTGCATCAAACACGAGCGTTCCATCTGCTGCTGTAAGGTCAAATTCGTTACTCTCAAGTGTGCGTTGGCAATAAGCCACCGCAGCGTCTATTGTCTCAAGGTCATTCCAAGCTGCGATACTGATAACGTTGAGTGTGTATGTCTTCCAGCATTTTCAGTAGAAACAGTTGCATTACCTGCTGTAATAGACTCCTGGTCAACTTTAAGTGTAATATCACCATCTACGGGTGTAGTTGAGATGTTCTTTTTTGTGTACACCGAATCTACGAATAGTTCCGATAGAAATTGACTATTTATTGTATCTACTTCAATCGACATTTGGAAGTACTCAGTATTAGCATCCAAGGCCGTAAAGGTTACAGTTTGAGTTGAATCTAAAAGAAAATTCTCCAAATGACCATTAATGTCTAAGTACATTATCCATTGTGACATTGCCTCAAGTCTGTCTCCTCCACCAATCATATCTATATCAGTTTGAGTGAAATTACCAATGGCATACAAAATTTCACGCTCTACGTTAGGCTTGTATGTAAGTTTGAGTGCTTGAATACCAATAGAGTCAGCAGTTGCTGTAATTCTCAATGGATCAGTTGACAGCTCTACTGTACTAACCTCATATGGGGTTACACCAGTATTGGCTGCAAATATAATGTAATTTGTACCTGCCTCAAGTGCGCCAAAGTACGTAGCGAGATCTATGGTTGTCCTCTCAGTGATTGGAGTTGGGTTGTTGGCAGTAATAAAACCATCAACTGCGCTATCAATATCTGAGTTGTACATATCGGCGAAATCCTCAACTGTTACGTAACCTACATAGAAAGAAGTAACAGCACTTCCTGGGTTAACATCAATTACAACAGTCTCTGTTCCTACGGAATCTACTTGCAGATATATAGTCTTTGCAGTTTCTGGATCTGTACCGGGTTCTAATGGCTTGGTGCAACTAACTGCAAAGGTTACAGCTGCAAGAATCAACAAGAAATTAGTAAAAATCTTCTTCATAGTGGTTAAAATTTAGTGATGAACATTAACATTTGTTTTATTAAAATCTCTCCTTTGGCACGGGCAAAGTTAAATAAAAATGTAACACGGCAAACTTATTTTACATTTTTATTATCTTTGTGTTATATATTTAATAAAAAAATTAAAAATGCATAGGTCAGGATTCGTAAATATTGTTGGAAATCCCAACGTAGGCAAGAGCACTTTAATGAACTCTTTGGTGGGGGAACGCCTTAGTATCATCACCAGTAAGTCGCAAACCACGCGTCATCGCATTATGGGAATAGTCTCTGGTGAGGACTTCCAGATAGTATACTCAGACACCCCGGGGGTGATAAAACCATCGTACAAACTACAAGAGTCGATGCTAAGCTATAGTGAGGGAGCTGTCGGAGATGCCGATATACTACTATATATAACAGATACTTTTGAAAAGATTGACAAAAACCTCACCTTTATCGAAAAAGTAAGGCTCAGTGGCGTGCCCACGATTTTGGTCATTAACAAAATAGATCTCTCTACACCCGATCTGCTTGAAACACTTGTTGCCAAGTGGGAGGAACTACTACCCAATGCTCAAATACTACCAATCAGCGCAAAGGTAGGTTTCGGAGTTGATGTGCTACTGAACCGAATAAAAGAAATACTCCCCGAGGGGGAACCATACTTCGAAAAGGACACACTCACGGACCGCTCCCTGCGATACTTCGCAAGTGAAATAATACGAGAAAAGATCCTACTGCACTACGACAAAGAGATCCCATACTGCACCGAGGTTATTATCGAAAAGTATGAGGAGAGTCCAACACTCGATAGACTATCGGCAGTTATTCTCGTTATGCGACAAAGCCAAAAGGGAATCATCATTGGAAAGGGAGGTGCTATGCTCAAAAAAGTTAGCACAGATGCTCGCAAAGAATTAGAGAAGTTCTTAGGCAAGCGAGTCTTCTTGGAGGTATTTGTAAAGGTTGAGGAGAACTGGCGAGATAACAAAGGCAAGCTAAAGAGCTTGGGATACGAACAGTAGAGATTCAAAGTGCAATGAAATATGACATACATTTCGAGTCGGTGAACTGCTGTGGCGAGACGCTCTGTGGCGACAATTTCCAAAGCAAGGAGGTTGACGGACACACCATAATTGCACACTGCGATGGGCTTGGGCACGGAACTAAAGCCCACGAACTGTCAACTGCGGCTTGCCAAATTTTGCTCGACAACTGGACAGGCATCGAATCGATCCACAAACTGGTGGAGGCAATCTCTGAGTCGTTGCCCATATGCCCTATTCGTGGCATTGGCTACTCTACATTCACTCTTATTGACATTGAACACAATACGCGTATTATTAACATAGTGGAGTACGACAACCCGCCAACCGTTCTACTTCGCAAGGGGGAACCCCTTATTGCGGAGTGGCAGGTGTCAGATATCGACTACGGTGGGCAAAGCAAGAGTATCCTTAGCGCACGCTTTGAGTCTAAGCCAAAAGATATAATTGTGGTATGCAGCGACGGGGTCACACAAAGTGGTCTCGGTTTTGAGTCTATGCCTCGTGGGTGGCGAAGTGCAAATCTTGCTCGATTTGTAGAGGGTGTTGTGCAAAAAAGAGGAAAGAGCACTGGGTTTAACGCCCAGGAGCTTGCCGCACGAGTGGTAGACAAAGCAGTCGAAAACGACAACTACTATCCCCGTGATGATATCTCCTGCACCGCAATCATAACTCAATAATCTACATCAAACTATCGAGCAGATAACGAGATATAGGGTACCAACATCTCCTCCATCGAAACCCCTCCGTGTTGAAAAGTGCTCTTGTAGTACCGCACATAGTGGTTGTAGTTATTGGGGTAGACCAAAAAATCACTCCCCGTTGCAAAGATATACTCCGAGGTGAGATTGCTGGCAGGAAGCCCGATCTTAGCAGGATTTTTTACCGTAAAGAGATTCTTGTCATCATAACTAAGATTTCTACCACTCTTGTATCTAAGATTTGTGGACGTCTCCCTATCTCCAACAACTCGAACCGGACTGTCAACCTTGCGAGTACCGTGATCCGAGGTAATTATCAGCCGAATGCCTCGCTCCGAAACACGACGGATGATCTCCAACAATTCACTATGCTCGAACCACGAACGAGTGAGCGAACGAAAAGCGGCCTCGTCATCGGCTATCTCGCGTATGATGTCCGTCTCGGTTCGCGCGTGAGAGAGAATGTCAAGAAAATTGTACACCAAGACCGAAAAATCTGCGTTGTAAACCTTATCGAGATTCTCCATCAACTTCCGCCCCGCTTCGGGACGAACCAGCTTCTCAAAATACAACTTCTCCGAACGACCACTCTTACCCATCAACTTCCTCAAAAAATCCTCCTCGTGCAAGTTCTTACCCCCATCCTGATTATCATTGAGCCACTGCTCGGGATATAGCTTACTGATAGAGAGTGGAGTAAGACCAGCAAAGATAGCATTGCGAGCATAGGCCGTTGCCGTGGGCAAAATTGCACAATAGAAATCCTCATGCTCGATATTATAGTGCATCGCAATCATATCTCGAACCATCAGCCACTGATCGTAACGAAAATTATCGATAAGCAAGAACAGTGTCTTTTGACCACCATCAAGCTCAGCAAAGACCTTGCTTCTCATAAGGTTGTGCGAAAAGAGCGGCTTTGTTTCTTCATTCTCGTCAAACCACCTCTCATAGCTCTTCTTTATGTACTTCGCAAATTCATTATCTGCTTCATTTTTCTGATACTGCAAAATCTCAGCCACTCCCTTATCACTGCTCTGCGAAAGCTCCATATCCCAACCCACCAACTTCTTGTAGATGCCAACCCAGTGCTCAAACTCCGTGGCCATAGAAATTGACGAAGATATACTACCAAACTCAGCTCGATAGTCTTGTGTAGACTGCTCGGCTACTAACTGCTCGCGGTGAACATTCTTCTTAATGGAGAGTAGAACCTGAAGCGGATTAACCGGTTTTAGAATATAGTCCGCAATGCGACTACCTACTGCTCGGTTCATAATATCCTCCTCCTCGCTCTTTGTGACCATCACAACGGGCACTATGGGAGAGACTTCCTTGAGTCGCGGCAATGTCTCAAGACCTGTTAAGCCCGGCATCATCTCATCCAAGATGATAAGATCGAGATTCTCCTCCGAGGCTATATCAATAGCATCGTGTCCGTTGTTTGCCGTGAGCACATCATAGCCCTTCTCCTTGAGAAATAGAATGTGTGGCTTTAGAAGCTCTATTTCGTCGTCTACCCAAAGAATCTTAATCATTGTTCGTCGTTTTTAATAATTTGTTCAAGTCTATCCAATGCCTCTCGTTGATCAATCCCACGCTCAACCACCTCACCGCTTCGATAGAGTGTAACCTTTCCACTGCCAGCACCAACATACCCATAATCGGCATCTCCCATCTCTCCCGGCCCGTTTACAATGCACCCCATTACCGCAATTTTCAGACCCTTTATATCCCCAAAACGCTCTTTTACCAATTTTGTTGTGCCCTGCAGATCAAAAAGCGTTCGACCGCAACCAGGGCACGACACAATCTCGCTCTTGGAGATACGCGCACGACTGGCTTGTAGAATTTCAAATGCAGCCGGTATCTCACTTTCTGGATCCTCGGTCAGCGACACTCGAATCGTATCGCCTATGCCATCCAAAAGCAACGCGCCTATGCCAACTGCCGACTTTATACGACCTTCGATACCTTCGCCAGCTTCGGTCACCCCGAGATGTAGTGGTGCACAGAGTCCCTCTTCTGCCATTGCCTCAACACCCGCTCGGTATGCCGCCACCATTGTACGAGTATTGCTCGACTTGAACGAAACAACTACCTGATCAAAGCTATGAGATGCCGCTATGCGCAAAAACTCCATCGCACTATGCACCATACCCTCAACCGTATCACCATACCTCTCGACCACCTCCTTTGACAGCGAGCCGTGGTTCACCCCAACTCTTATTGCCACTCCTCGATTCCTGCAAATCTCGATCAGCTCAACAAACTTATCTATCGTTGCCCAATTCCCCGGATTTATCCGCACCTTATCGACATAAAGCGCAGAGATAAGTGCAATATCAGCATTGAAATGAACATCGGCAACTATTGGCACTGTGCACCCCCTATCTATCAACTCTTGCTTTATATTCCTTAGATTCTCTGCCTCATCAATCGAGGTGACCGCCAAGCGAACTATCTCCGCTCCAGCTTCGGCTATACGAACAATCTGCTCCACCACCCGATGCGTATCGGAGGTAGGAACCGTCGTCATACTCTGCACCGATACCGGAGCACCACCTCCAATGGTAAACCCACCAACTCGAACCGCAGTTGTCGCTCGACGGCGATAACTATATCTATTGCTTTGCTCCATTATTTCTTATTAAACTTAAATACCTGCGAGAGGGCGAAGCTATAAACTCCCCAATGCCATACTCCTGCCAACGACCATCGACAAGCTCTATGGTTGCTATATCTGCGGTCACTACATTCGGAAAGTCTCTCTCCTTGAGCTCCTTACTACGTGCATCAATTCTTATCACTCCGTGCTCAGCATCAAGCACTATGTCTCTTTTCGGGTCAATGTTTGCAAGCAACAGCCACAGCTTTTCGTCATCATTTAACGCCTCAACCTCGCTATCGAACTGCGTCTCCACGCTCCACCTCCGAGCCCCATCACTTGTCATATCAACGCATAGCTTCGAGCCAACTCCCACTCTATCGCTTGCGTGCTCCAGGACATCTGCCACCCCACTACTAAAGTGCAACTCTGCACTAAACGGCACTCCGCCCACAAGCCACCCCTTTAGATCGCGATCACTATGCTCCTCTCCATCAATCCATATAACCTTACAGAAACTCATCTGACCAGCCCCCCACAGTGCTTGCGCAACCTTCATAGCTTGCCCACTGTAACTCTTCTCGATCTCCACCATAGCAACATTATGCGCAACACCTTGCCACGGCATAGTAAGTGATCGAATCTCAGGGGCAATCACCGCCTTGATAGGCTCGGCAAATATCAACTCACTGGCGCGAGCAATGTACCTATCCTCCATTGGTGGCACTCCAACTATCGTTGCAGGATAGATAGCTCCCCTGCGGTGGGTGATAGCCGTAACGTGAAATACTGGATAGAGATCCGGCAGAGAGTAGAACCCCGTATGGTCGCCAAAGGGACCCTCCACAACCTTATCCTCGGCAGGATCCACATAGCCCTCAATTACTATATCACAGTCCGCTGGCACCTCCAAATCATTGGTTATGCACTTCACGAGCTTTACTGGTTTTTTGCGCAAAAAACCAGCAAGTATATACTCATCTATCCCTTCGGGTAGTGGCGCTGTGGCTGCATAGGTATAGGCAGGATCGCCACCAAGACACACCGCTACTGGCATACGCTCACCTGCTCTTTTATAGCTTTGATAGTGCCTCTCCCCCGTCTTATGAATGTGCCAGTGCATAGCCGTACTCCTGCTACCGAGCACCTGCATACGATACATCCCCACGTTGCGCACCTTGCTATCTCTGTCCTCGGTATGGACAAGTGGCAGAGTGATAAATCTCCCACCGTCGTGCACCCACGTTCGCAATATGGGCAACATCCCGAGATCTACCTCCTCGCCTCTGAAAATCACCTCTTGACACTCTCCCCGACGACGACTATGGCGTGGAAACCATCTACTCGCTCGACCTAAGACGGGAAGCAGTGAGAGTTTATCACGGAGTGTTTTGCGCGGGGTCTTCAGTATCGAAAGAAGCTCGTCGACCCTTGCAGGGAGCTCCTCAAGGCTCTCCACACCAAGTGCCATCGCCATTCTACGTTCACTGCCCATCATATTACATAGCACAGGAAAGTCAGTTGCGGTGTTTTCAAAAAGTATAGCTCCGCCTCCTCCAGGTTCTTTGCTCAATCTATCGACAATCTCGGTTATCTCCAGCTCGGGGTCAACTTGAGCTAAGACGGTGATTAAATTATCGCTACTTTTAAGACTTTTAATATAGTGTGCTAAGTTTTTATACATAATATTTTTACTATCTTTGTCGACAAAAGTAAGCATTTTTTTTCTATGAAACACGATATTTTTTTATACAACACGCTCTCTCGGCAGAAGGAAATTTTCGAACCGTTGCACCCCGATACCGTCGGTATGTATGTATGTGGGCCAACGGTCTATGGCGATGGGCACCTCGGGCACGCTCGCTCCGCAATAACCTTCGACACACTCTTTAGATTGCTTCGTGGTGGAGGATATAAGGTTCGCTACGTTCGCAATATTACGGACGTTGGGCACCTTGAAAACGACTCGGACTGCGGCGAAGATAAACTCGCCAAACAAGCAAGGATCGAGAAACTCGAACCAATGGAGGTTGCAGGGCACTATACCAACTCATATAAAACGCAGATGGCACAGCTCGGCTGTCTGCCACCCTCTATCGAGCCGCAAGCATCGGGGCACATCCCCGAACAGATCGAACTCTGCGAGGAGATTCTCCAAAAAGGATTTGCCTATGAGCGAGAGGGGTCGATATATTTTGATGTGAGAAAGTATGCCACAAGTAACCACTACGGCGAGCTATCGGGGCGTAACTTAGATGATATTGTCGAGGGTACACGATCTTTGGATGGGCAAGGAGAAAAGGACTTTTCGGCTGACTTTGCACTATGGAAAGCCGCTTCGCCGACGCACATTATGCGATGGAAATCTCCGTGGGGCGTTGGCTTCCCGGGGTGGCACGCCGAGTGCTCGGCAATGAGTCGAAAGTACCTCGGCGATAGATTCGACATTCACGGAGGTGGCATCGACCTTATGTTTCCTCACCACGAATGCGAAATTGCACAATCAACGGTAGCCTTTGGCAAAAATCCAGCAAAGTACTGGCTCCATAACAATATGATTACCTTGGCTGGGAAGAAGATGGGGAAGTCTCTGGGTAATGCCATTTCACTCTCACAGTTCTTTGGCGGTGATCACCCACTGCTGGAGCGTGCATATAGCCCAATGGTCATACGTTTCTTTATTCTCACGGCGCACTATCGCAGCACTCTGGACTTTAGCAACGAAGCTCTAATTGCTGCCGAAAAGGGTTTTACACGACTTGCTCAAGCTCAAAGCACGCTACATAAATTAGACACTCAAAGCGGTGGAGAACCAACTGGAGAGCTGTACAAGAAGTGTATGGAGGCGCTATGCGATGATATGAACACGCCAATTGCAATGGCACACCTCTTTGATGCCACTCGACTTGTCAACAGCCTTGTCGATGGCAAAGAAAAGCTAAGCCAGAGTGAGATTCACGATCTAAGACTCACCTTCGACACGGTCATTATGGACTATCTCGGGCTAACCCCCGCAGTGAATATGAGTGACAACAGCGAACAACTCAGTGCAGCTATGGAGCTCCTTATCGAGATTCGTAGTGAAGCCAAAAAAACTAAAGATTTTGCCACCTCGGACAAAATTAGAGATCGACTCAACGAAGCTGGCATCACACTCAAAGATAGAGCTGACGGCACCGATTGGTCAATTTAGGCACTCTCAACCTCGATGCAACAAAGACTGTTACAAATCCTCGCCACACTTGTGCTTTTTTGTAGTTGTAGTTACAATGACTTTGATGACAGTGGCGCGACACCTCATGATGACAGTGAGCCGTGGATAGCCACCCACACAATCGATGAACTACAACCATCGCTGATGCCCATAGCAGATGGAGTGATTGTTGAGGGAGTTGTCCAAAGTAGCGACTCGGCTGGCAACTTCTACAAAGAGATAATCATAGCTCAGAGCGATACGACTGCACCTTCCTCACTGCGATTAACCTTCAACTTCTATGAGCTATTTTCGCTCTATGCCGTAGGTCAACCTCTTGCAATAGATCTAAGTGGCCTTGTCGTAGGCTCTCAAGATGGTATGCTCTGCGCTGGCTACAAAAGCAATGATGCTTGGCAAACGATTCCCGAGCCAATTCCAACCCCCTACATCGCCTCAGAGATTATCCACAAACAAGGCAAACGAGTTGACATCGATCCCATAGAGCTAACCATCGAAGAGCTTAGACCCTCGCTTGTTGGACGACGCGTTGTGCTTCGAGATGCATACTTTACCAATCAATATGGGACATATAGCGGCGAGAGAGAACTATCTCAAATGAACTCACCGCAGACAATCTACCTATACACCTCGCCATACTCAATATTTGCAGGAGATGCCACGCCGCTTGGAATCCTCCAAATAGAAGCCATCGTTGCTATCTATGATGACAAGATACAACTAAAAATAAACTCTCCCGAGGATATCACAACTACCTCCACAAAGTACAAAAAGTAAAAAAAAATTAGAAAAGTTAGGAAAATAAAAAAAACCTTTGTAATTTTGTGGGGTATAATATGAGATGCCTCATAAGGGTAGCATTGAGAAGGCACGAAAATCAATTATTTAAGTTAAGTATAAAATATGGAAGTTAAAAAATCACCAAAAGCAGACCTGCAGAACAAGCGCTCTATCTTTTTGCTTGTTGGCATTTCACTCTCTATGCTAATTGTCATTGGACTGTTTAGCTGGAGTCAGAGCGAAAAAGTCATCGAGCAAGTTGAGTTTGAAACCGAACTCATCGAACAAGATATCGTCGATATAACTGTTCAAGAGGAGGAACCACCACAAGAAGTTAAACCTCAACCAGCCTTCTTCTCAGATGTTATGAAGATCGTAACCGATGACTCCAAAATTACGCAAGACTTGACATTCCTTGATGACTTCGATGGAGCAGATCTTGGAGACCTCGAAGTTAAAACCTTTACCAAAAAGGAGGAAGTAGTGGATGAGGACGTACCTGTGATGCACGCCGAAAAACTACCAACCTTCCAAGGAAAGGGCATTGATGCTTTCCGCGCTTGGTGTAGCACAAACTTGGAGTATCCTGTAATTGCACAAGAAAATGGCATCCAAGGTAGGGTTACACTATCGTTCGTTGTTGAACGAGACGGCTCGGTTTCAAACCTGAAAGTTCTGCGCGGCGTAGACAAATCAGTAGACGAAGCTGCACTTGCAGTCGTAAGAGCTTCTCCAAAGTGGCAAGCCGGTGAAAACCGCGGTAAACCAGTACGTTTTACCTATGTAATGTATATTGACTTTATTCTACAACAATAGAGACTTTTGTGAAATAGAAACAAAGAGAGGGTACGATTTTATTGTGCCCTCTTTTAATTTAGAGAATGGAAAAAGGGAATTTTTACGACAAATCCGCCGAAAGATGCGTTTTAGTTGCTGTCATCACTCCCGAAGTGGGAGAACGTACGGCAGGCGAATACCTCGACGAACTCGAATTTCTGGCACAAACAGCCGGAGCACATACCGTCAGACACTTCACCCAAAAGATGTCAAACCCACACCGTAGAACATTTGTCGGAGAGGGTAAACTTACAGAAATTAAGGAATACTGCGAAGAAAATGACGTGGATACCGTAATCTTTGACGACGAACTATCACCCTCACAGCTACGCAATATTGAACGAGAAATGAAACTTAAAGTTCTGGACAGAACAAACCTAATTCTCGACATCTTTGCACAACGAGCCACAACGGCATATGCCAAAACGCAGGTCGAACTTGCTCAGATGCAATATCTGTTGCCAAGACTTACCGGAATGTGGACGCACCTCGAAAGGCAAAGAGGGGGTATTGGTATGCGTGGGCCGGGTGAGACTGAAATTGAAACAGATAGACGAATTATTCGGGATAAAATCTCTCGACTCAAGGAACAACTGAAAAAGATCGACCGACAGATGGCTACACAACGCTCGGGCAGAGGTTCGATTGTGCGAGTTGCACTTGTGGGATATACGAACGTCGGAAAATCAACGATTCTAAATATGCTTGCCAAGAGCGAAGTGTTGGCAGAAAACAAACTATTTGCGACGTTGGATACAACGGTGCGTAAGGTGGTGCTCGAAAATCTGCCTTTTCTACTATCAGACACCGTGGGGTTTATTAGAAAACTGCCCCACCAACTTATCGAGAGTTTCAAATCGACGCTCGACGAAGTTAGAGAAGCAGATGTCCTTCTACACGTTGTAGATATTAGCCACCCTCAGTTCGAGGATCATCTAAATGTTGTGACACAAACCCTAAAGGAGATTGGCGCAGAGAACAAGCCTACGTACTTGGTTTTCAACAAAATAGACGCATACAAGTACACTCCACTCGATGATGACGACTTGAGTGAACCTACCGTAGAGAATCTATCGCTTGAAGATCTGCAACGTATGTGGATCGGCAAGGAGCAACCATCAATATTTATCTCAGCTGCGAAACGCACCAATATCGAGAAACTGCGCAGCGATATA
>CAYJMA010000030.1:12219-17126 GCA_964371475.1 uncultured Rikenellaceae bacterium
CCATTCAACAATTTTTTATATTAAATAACACACACACAAATATGACACGCTTTATTACACTACTATCTCTTTCAGTACTTTTACTTGGTGGTTGCACGAAGAGTGAGAGGCACATCTTTCTTTTCATAGGCGATGGTATGGGCGAGAATCACGTGCTGCTGGCTGACACCGAAGCCAACTTTGTACAATTCCCCGTAAAGGGCTACGTTATTACCAATTCTCTCAGCGATGGCGCAACAGATTCAGCAGCTGCTGGCACCGCACTTGCAACGGGTAATAAGACGAAAAATGGAACTATCGGTATGGACTCAACGCACACCACCGAGTATAAAACCATTATGGACGTGGCAAAGAGCAATGGGTGGGGCACGGGAGTTGCCACAAGCGTAAGCATCGACCACGCTACTCCTGCTGGGTTCTATGCTCATAACGCAAGTAGGGAGAATTATTATGAGATTTCGGGAGATGTTATCGAAGGAGGGTTAGACCTCTATGCAGGTAGCGGATTTCGCGACCCAAGAGACAACTTCAGAAAGTTTGAGCAGGCGGGCTACACAATCTTTAGGGGCAAAGATGCCGATCTCGAAGCAGACAAAGTGGTATGGATACAGCAGTCTGGTCAAAAGGTAGAGAATATACCATACGTATTCGATAGTGTTGAGAATCAGATGGAGCTAAGCGATATGACCGAAGAGGTTATAGAGTTTTTTGAAGAGCGAGGCGGTAGCTTCTTTGTAATGGTAGAGGGCGGGTTGATTGACTGGGCATCTCACGACAACGACCTTCCGCGAGCCAGAGGCGAGGTAAATGGTTTGGTGGATGCCGTGCAAGAGGCTATGGAGTTTTATAAGGAGAATCCCGACAATACGCTAATTATCGTAACTGCCGACCACGAAACTGGAGGTTTGTCATTTGACAAGAGCGGCAATGGCACGTGGAGCACAGATGGACACACAACTGTAAATGTCCCAATCTACGCTATTGGTGCGGGTGCAGAGGAGTTTAGCGGTACGATGGACAATACGGAGATTACAAAGAAAATCACCAAACTTATCGAGCAAAAGTAGCCAAAATGGGGACAAGAGCACTGAAATACAAAATTCAAACTACGTGTAATAAGTATCTATCTCGCATAAAACCCTATCAGTTTGATTGTGGGCGCTACAACGGTACGTTTCTATCAGAGCCGTGCGCAGATGATAGTGGTTGCTCAGTGTTGAACGATGCGCAAGAAATAGTATATGGTTTTTGGGGCGATAGCAACGAAATTACACCTAATCGACTTGAGAGTTTGGAGGTCATACGTCAAAACATCGGTGTTGAGTTTGTTTTTGTGACACCCGAAAACCTTGCTCAGTACATACTTGCTGACCATCCGCTTCACGAGGCATATCCCTACCTGTCGAGTGTTCACAAGTCGGACTATCTTCGATGCTACTTTATGCACCACTATGGTGGAGGCTATACCGACATCAAACAACAGACGCACTCGTGGAAGGATTTATTTGCAGAGCTCAATGCCACGGAGTGCTATGTATATGGTTACCCTGAGTTAAGTGCGCGTGGAGTTGCGCCAGCAGGGGGTGTAATTGAGAAGGATATGAAACGCCACTGGAGGTATCTCATTGGTAATGGTGCATATATATGTAGACCACGTAGCCCCTTTACTACAATGTGGTATGCAGAGTTACTACGACGTATGGACTATTTCAGCGAAGCACTAAAGCAAAACCCTGGAAATGCGTATGGCAATAACGAGGGATACCCCATACCCTGGACACATATTTTAGGCAATATTTTCCACCCACTGTGCCTAAGATACAACGAAAAGATAATGAGCTGTGAAAAGCTCAAACCTGTTCTTAAAAACTATAGATAGAAAAACAAAAATGGTAAGAGTAAGATTTGCACCATCGCCCACCGGGGCACTACACATTGGAGGAGTGCGCACTGCACTTTATAACTACCTCTTTGCGCGTAAGCACGGAGGGAAAATGCTACTGCGCATAGAAGACACCGACTCGGCAAGATTTGTCGAGGGTGCCGAGCAGTATATCATAGAATCTTTGCAGTGGTGCGGTATTGAGATCGATGAGGGTGTGTCGGTTGGAGGAGCTCACGCACCGTATAGACAAAGCGAACGAAAGGAACTGTACCTAAAGTATGCACTGGAGTTGGTCGAAAAGGGTTGGGCGTACTACGCCTTTGATACCGCAGAGGAACTTGCACAAATACGCACAGAGAAAGAGTCGATGGGAGGAGCATTTGCCTATAATTATAGCGTGAGGGAGGAGCTTAAGACCTCGCTGAGGCTCTCAAAAGAGGAGGTCAAAGAGATGATAGATGGTGGTAGTCAATATGTCATTCGCTTTAAGATGCCAGTGGGCGAGGAGATAGTGATGCACGATATGGTTCGAGGCGAGGTACGAGTAGACAGCTCCACTCTCGACGATAAAGTGCTATACAAATCACACGACAAGCTACCTACCTACCACCTCGCAAATATTGTAGATGACCACCTTATGGAAATCTCTCACGTTATCCGTGGCGAGGAGTGGTTGCCCTCACTACCACTACACTTTATGCTCTACCGCGCTTTTGAGTGGCAGCGGCCAGAGTTTGCTCACCTGCCACTGATTCTAAAGCCAGATGGCAAAGGAAAACTCAGTAAACGAGATGGCGATAAGCTCGGTTTTGCAGTGTTTCCCCTTGAGTGGACACCCAAAGATGGAGATAGTGCAAGAGGTTTTAGAGAGGATGGGTACTTGCCAGAGGCCTTCATCAATATGTTGGCACTGCTGGGATGGAGCCCAGGTGAAGATCGCGAGGTTATGACCATTGATGAGATGATAGAGGCCTTCTCGATAGAAAAAATCGGCAAAAGTGGAGCAAGATTTGATCCAGCCAAAGCACTCTGGTTTAACGCAGAGTATATCCGCCATAGCGACAACAAAACTCTAATGCCATACCTCCAAGAAGAACTCCTAAGTAGAGGCATTGAGGCAAGTAGTAGCAAAATGGAGAGTGTGTGCTCGCTTATCAAAGAGAGACTTACACTACTTTCTCAAATTTGGGAAGTCGCACACTTCTACTTTGTAGCACCTGTGGAGTATGACCAGAAGGTGGTGGAAAAGTTCTATAAAGGAGATAATCCTATGCACTTGGCAAAAATTGGCGAGATTCTGGAGCAATGCCCCGACTCTTTGGAAGCTACCACAGAGAACGCAATTAAAAACTATATCACCGAAAATCAACTCCCTATGGGGCAGGTGATGAACACCCTGCGACTCGCCATTGTTGGCGGTAGTGGCGGTGCATCTATCTTTACAATCATTGAGCTTCTGGGCAAAAGCGAGACAGTTGCTCGTATTGCTCACCTAATTAAAACTATCTCTTAAGTTACTTATGAAAACTGTTTTTTATACTTTTGCACTAATAGTAATAACTCTTACTGGTTGCAAGAATCAGGGGCTGAAAAGTGATATCGCCTCGTTCGACACAATATCGACACTCCACTCAGAGCTTGTCGCAGATCGAAACATCGTGGTGTGGAAACCTGATGGATACTCCACAGAGACGAAATATGACGTACTCTATATGCACGACGGGCAAATGCTCTTTGATAGCACCACGACGTGGAACAAACAAGAGTGGCGTGTAGACGAAGTTGCATCTGGTTTGATTGCCAAAGGTGAGGTTCGACCATTCATTGTCGTTGCAATAGAGAATGTTGCCGAGCTGCGAAATAGCGACTATCTACCACAAAAACTTGTGAAATACCTGCCCGAGGGGTATAACTCCCCCATTGACTTTGAGCTCAACTCGGATAACTACCTAAGATATATTGTTGAGATCGTAAAGCCATATATAGATAGTGCGTACTCGGTATATACAGATCGTGCTCATACCTCAATTATGGGCTCAAGTATGGGAGGGCTTATCTCTCTCTACGCGCTGTGCGAATACCCCAACGTCTTTGGGGCATCTGCCTCACTGTCCATTCACACCCCAATTTTGACAAACTATCCTCTGCAAAAGGAGCAAACAGATATCTTTGCACAAGCATTTATTAAGTACATAGAGAATTCGCTGCCCGAGGTCAAAAATCACAAAATCTACATCGACCGAGGAGATCAAACTCTCGATTCAACATACGTTGAATATCACTCTATGCTTGAGAACGCAATCGAGCAACAAGGATTCACCTCACCTGACTACTGTTCAAGAATATTTCCATCAACAGCACACACCGAACGAGATTGGGCAGCTCGGCTAAAAACGCCACTAAAACATATACTTTAAGTTAAGTAAAAATTTGGTGATTGATATTTTTTTTGTAACTTTGCCCACTAATTAAACCAAAATAACACAAAAAACACTATGAAAGAAGGAATTCACCCAGAGGGGTACAGAGTTGTGGCATTCAAGGATATGTCAAACGACAACGTGTTTTTGTGTCGGTCCGCTGTACAGTCGAAGGAAACTATCGAAGTGGATGGCGAAACCTACCCGGTCTACAAAATGGAAATCTCTAACACCTCTCACCCGTTCTATACAGGTAAGCAGAAGTTAGTTGATACCGCAGGACGTGTGGATAAGTTCAACAGCCGATACAGAAAACATATGGAGAACAAAAAGTAAGGCGATTTACTTTTTAATACTTCAAAGAGGGTTTGCAATCTATGCGAACCCTCTTTATTTTTGTTCGGCGATGTGGTATATTGCCTTTTGCCTATATTGTATAGAACCAGCAGTGCGATGCAAAACGGGCAAGTCCTGCGGATAACAATGTGTCTCATAAATTTTGATTTACGAGCTTCAATGTTACAATAATATTATAGTAGGTGATCAGAAGTTTTGATTTCACTTTTTCCGCAGATTAAAGTTGTAAATGCGACACAAGTAAT
>CAYJMA010000031.1:0-16048 GCA_964371475.1 uncultured Rikenellaceae bacterium
TGTCCTAAAATCAGTGATAAAAAAACAGCCAAAAAAGTGGCGACCGTCCGCAATTGGTAGTTTGCTCTAAATGTCTTGCAGTCGAACGACGGAGGGCGGTCAGATAAGCAACGTAAGTTGCAGACTCCACTACTGTTGACAATTGGGGAGGGGAACTGTTCAACTTTGAATAAATTCCTCACCCGTAATCCACACCAAGAACCATTCTTGTTAGAATATGATATCTAAGTCGAGGATGCGCAGTGCGGACCTCTGCCGACTTTCTTTTCTATGTGATGCAACAAAAGACATCCTGCACATTCCATAGGATTAAAAGAGTATTAACCGCTATCAACTATGAAATAAAACGAGGGGCATCCGCTGTTATCGGATGCCCCTCACCTACTCGATGCATAATGACAAAGAACTCACTCTACCTAAAGAGTATCAATAATAAAACACACGAAACAAGTAGGCATATTGACCAAAATCTATAGTTCGAATACCACGGAGTGCCTCTCAACTCACGGCTATCTTCGGCAAAGTACTCCTTGGTCCACACATATGGCTTTATATCCTCATAGATTGGTTTGGGAGTTAAATAACTAACAAGAATCATCACTGCCATACTGATAAATAGATAGTAGGGAACTGTAAGCAAGAAGTGAATATCGCCAAATATCGTAACCCCTGTGTTTACCTTATAGACAAAGTTCACAATTGCTATTGCAGCACCTGCCAGTAATCCCCAAAATGCTCCATATTTATTAACACGCTTGTAGAACAATCCAAGTAGGAATGCGCCAACAATAGGCGGTGCAAAGATAGAGAGCATCTCTTGATAGTACTTAAGAAGTGAGCCAAACTGTTCGCCAATCTGAGGTGCCCACAACACGGCTATGATGAGTGTTACTCCAGACGCTATACGACCAACCATTACTTTATTCTTTCCCGAGGCACTTGGTGCCATCTTCGAGTAGAAGTCAATGGTAAATAGCGTAGCCACTGAATTGAGTAGTCCGCTGAGCGAGGAGGTAAGTGCCGCAACCATTACAGCTATCATAAGCCCTACAAGACCCACAGGCATCATCTCAAGAATTAGCATCGGGTATACCATATCTGGTTTGGCGAGATCTGGGTTGAAGTGTTGCGCCATAACTCCAGGTATGACAATTACGAAAAGTGTCAAAAGGGTCAAAAAACCAAGAAGTATTACACCCTTGCGAGCTTCATTAACACTCTTTGCGGTTAGTGCACGCTGTACAAGCTGTTGGTTGTTGCACCAGAAGAAGAAACCAAGGATTGGAATACCTGTAATTAGTCCGAGCCACGGCACCGACGCATCATCATTGGTGCGAATCAAACTCATCATAATGTCGCTATTTGCGATCTGCTCCATAATATAGTCTGTGCCGCCTTTATATGCAAGAATAACTGTAAGAACGATAGTTCCTGCAAAGAGCAGTATGCCCTGTATCAAGTCAACACGTATGGCAGAGCTTAATCCCCCTGGGATTGTGTACAGAGCAACAATGACTGCAAAAATCAGAGCCAGCTGCAATATCGACAACTCCGGAAAGATTAACTGCATAACCAGAGCTGCTGCATAGAGTGCTCCTGCTGCATCGAGAAAGATGTTAACAATTATTGTTACTGCCGAGAAATAGTACCGAGAGCCTTGACCATAACGTCTGCCCAAGAACTCAGGAACGGTATAGACCTTGCTTTTGATGTAGAACGGTAGCAGAAACCACACGAAAAACACCATTACAATCATCGGTATCAGATTATAGTTAAAGACCGCAATACCCGTAGAATAGGCATCTCCTGCCTGACCGATAAGGGTGGAGCTTGAAATACTTGCCGCAAACATCGAAAAGCCAATCACTGGCCAACGCATCGAACGACCTGCCAGAAAATAGCTCTCCGTATTCGAGCTCTTGCTATACTTAAAGCCTACATATACAATAAAGGCAAAGTATGCAAATATGATTACAATATCTATTACACTTAGAGTCATAATCTGCTATACTTTTTGTGCAAGAACGTAGTCTACAAGCTCATCGAAGTTGGCAGTTGCCACGCCGACATACTTGTCAGCACCTCCGTAGTAAACATATAGAGTGCCATCGACCACAACATTGCCTGTTGGGAATACGCATCCTTTGTAGAAACCATCGATTTCATAGTCAAACTCAGGCTCCATAATATGGTCTTTGGTGCGTGCGATTATCTTTGTTGGGTCATCGAGATCGAGCATCACTGCTCCTACTCGGTAGTATCCTTGCCCGCCATTTTCCACACCGTGATAGAGCATAAACCACCCTTTATCGGTTTTGATAGGCGGTGTACTGCCACCGATCTTCTCCTCCCAGGTTCCCTCAATGCCACTCATAAGCAAGTTGCTGGGCTCATTCCAAACGAGCATATCGTCTGAGAATCTTAGCCAAATTGCAGGACGCTTGGGCCCATACTCCTCGCCAATCCACTCCTTGGGGCGGTGCAACATAGCAAACTTACCGTTGACCTTCTCTGGAAAGAGTATAACATCTCGATCATCGAGGTTCGAGTCTGTGATACGCCCAAGCCGACTCCACGTCTGAAAATCTTTGGTTACGGCAAGTGCAGTATTTGCCATATTCTTGTTGAGAAACTTAGGTGCACTATCTCCGTAGTATTGCGTTACGACTTCATCGTGACCGAACTCCCAGTAACGACCCGGTGCTGTGGGGCGAAAGGCATACGTTACATAAAAATAGTCATCATACTTTACAATTCGTGGATCTTCGATACACCCCGAATCCTCGCCATCAATGGAGGGACCAAAGGCAGGCTGATTGCTTACCCTCTCGAAATTATATCCATCGCTACTCACTGCAAGCCCAAAACGAATGACGTGCTCTTTGTCATCGCCCGCCGCGCGGTACAACATATAGAATTTGCCGTCTTCATACCACGCTCCTGGATTACACACCACGAGGTCTTCCCAACTATTTGCACTATTTGGAGATAGAATGGGGTTAAGTTCAAATTTTTGAAGTTTCATTGTTCTTTAGTAGTTATTGTTTGTTATCAAAATAAAGCTCTGGGCTGGAAGTTGAACTTGGTGATTGTTGCCAATCTCAAGGTTCTCGCTTTGAGGCAACGGCAATCCATTACCATCTACCTTTAGGTTGTTCTCTTGGTAGAGATACTCCTTGGCATTTGTCATATTGAAGTTTGTAAGCGTCAGTGTATAGTCATTATTACTATAATTTACCATAGCCACAGTTTTCTTGTCGCCGTTGAGGTTTGCAGCAGCGTAGACTCCCTCAAGTTGAGGTAGTGTGAGCTCCATTGTGGAGCATCCCGATGGGAAGTAGCGAGTCATAAGCGATGTGGAGTAGAACCACGGGCGAATCTCCTCCTGGCTTGGATCATTAAAGACATCCGTTCCCATCGTATTCCAAAATCCCCACACCTTGATGTCCTCGATTTTTCCCGAATCCCAGTTCGAATGCATTGCATCGTCCATCATCCACACTGCCATTCCTGAGTATCCAAGGTTTGCAATGTTCATTGCAAGTAGTGGCATATCAAGACCGTAGAAGTAGTCGTAGACAAGCATATTGCAGTCCGAACCTTTGGTGAATGGATGGTTGGTTGCACGGCGCAGGTATTCGTTCATAAGGGACGAGTCGCGAGGGTCGGTGTGATACTTGTAGCCTGCCTCACCAAAGACGATAGGTTTATCCTTTGGCACTGCCGCACGATACGCATCATATAGTGGGCGAAGCTCGCCACTGCGAATCTGCGTTTGACTTGGATAGGCGTGAATGTCATAGAGTCCGACTATCGAATCGCCTCGAAGTACGGTCTGCTCGATCCAACCAAGAGCATCATACTGCGAGGCTTCGTTGTGGTAGTTTGCAACAACATCGGGACCTGCCATCTGTACCTGCTTGGCAAGCTCGGGGTACTTCTCTGTCATCTCGGTATGAAAACGTGTGAACATATCGAACCACTTGTCATAGTCGCCATTTGTTGACGCCCAATTACCATCAGGTTCGTTAAAAAAATTGTAGTACTTGATGCAAGTAAAACCATTCTCCACCACAAGGTAATTTAGGTAGTTCACCGCCATTTCAACCCACTCTTGGCTCTGGTACATATCCCACAACTCTCCACCGGGTGATGTCGGAGGGTTGTACTCGCCAAAGAGAACCGTGATGTTGTTCTTTGTGCAGTAGTCCAGCAGTCGCAAAATAGACTCATTGTTTCGAGTCTTGTCATATTTGCCTGTTGCGGGATCGAAGTACGTGTACTGGCAGTTGATAAGGCAGCGTACAAACCCCATCTTCATAAAATCTACACGAGTGAGGAGTTTATCCCAGTGTGCATCTGTCATCTTTGCTCCCCAGGCTGGAACCTCATCGTAGGGATCCCACTGAGCACCATTACCTATGTAGTTCTCCACGATGACCCTCTCTGTAAGCACGATCTGTCCATCTGTCTCTGTCTGGCACGACAATGACGCTCCTGTGAGTAGCAGTGCCGAACCGAATATTAGTAATCTATTTTTCATCTTTAATGTCTTCTATCTATAATTTATCAACGTTTAGTTGGAATGGGCCAACCGACAACCCTTCGGAATTGAAGAGATTGGAGTGGCTTGTATCATCGTGACAGTAGCGCACAAATTTTATAGGCTCTGCCGAGTTTAGTTGTAGTGTTACTACTGCTCCTTTGGCAGTTGTGCGCTCAACCTTGGTATAGTTTGTGCCGTCGGCCGAAACCTCAAACATTGAGGCTGCATCATTGTCGAGAGTTAATCCTTGTTCGGCGTGCGAAAACTCTATTTTTAACTTCCGTCCGCTCTGCGATGCCGAGATTGCGCGTGGCGACTGCCACTTCTTATCGCTGTGTCCATATACCAGATTTAGAGCAATGCGGCTCAAACGCTCGCCAATCTCATACTTCTTTGGTGGGTGAATATTGTCTGCCATTCCAAGGTCGGTTGTCTCCACAATCTCGCAATACTCAATATTGTTTGCTACCTCTTCTCGTTGAGAGATTGCAAATGCGCTCCACTTTCCAGCCTTGAAGTCATCGGCTTGGCTATAATTCCACGGTGCAATCTGCACGAAGTAGAACGGCAGGGTCTGATCCCCCCAAGCACTACGCCACGTACCTACAAGGTCTTGCATCATCTGCGGATAGGTGTCGTGTCGACCAACGTTTGCTTCGCCCTGGTACCACAAAAATCCACGTATACCATAATCCACATAAGGGTTTATGAGACCATTGTAGAGTGCACTCAAGGATTGGTACTGTGGCTTTTCAGCTCCTGAGGCATACTGCTCATTGAGGCTCTGTTTGTAGCTCTCATATATGCTATCCGTTGCGACAGCACGAGGTATCCACGATTCGATGCTCGAACCACCATAGGCATTGACAATCAACCCTATGGGGATGTTCTCGCTGTTGAACAACTCTCGCGCAAAGAAAAACGCAACTGCTGATAACCACTCCACGCTCTGAGGTGAAACCTCGCTCCAACCTGCAGTCGAATTATCGATCTTCTTGGTAAAGCTCTCATCGCGATGCACATTCAAGTATCTAACATATGGATAGTTTGCCGTAGCAACTGCCTCTTCAAGCCCCTCGATGTCAAGATCCCACTGCTCACTACGAGACATTGGCATCTCCATATTGCTCTGCCCTGAGCAGAACCACACATCGCCAAAGACAATGTTCTTTAGCCTGGTTATCTGTGTAGCGGAAGTAGCCGTAATGGTGTGCTTTGCAAAGCCAGCCGCCGGGGTTGGAACCTCAACAAGCCACCTTCCAGTAGGATATTCCGTCTGCACTGCTATGGTTGTATCGATCCACGAGCACTTTATCGACACGCTGCGACTTGGAACATCAAAGCCCCATATCTTAATCGTATCGCTGTGTTGTAGAACAGCTCCATCCGAAAAAGCATTAGCAAATCGCAGGGTTTGACCATTTGCCAAACCCAGCGATAGTACCGCTACTGCAACAATAAAAACTACGTGCCTCATATCTGCATATTGGTTAACAGCACAAATGACTTTGGTTGAATGGTGTACTCCATCCCTGATGCGAGGTCGAGATTATTTCCTGTGCTTAGTGGCGTTGGGAATCCATCACCGTCGACAGTTCCTGTATATTCAGCCCCACTGCCAGATATATAGCGATATTCGCTAACTCCACTGAGTGTAGTGCCGCTTGGTGCTTTAAGCGTAAACTTATGCTCTGCATCACTATTGTTTGCAATGGCGATGGTATATTTTCCACCCTTCACCCCTGCAGTAACTCGAAGACCACTCTTAACAGGCGATGGCATTGTAACATCATAGATTGTTGTTCCCTCTGGAAAGTAGCGACACATCAAAGACATAGGATAGAACCACGGACGAATATTCTCATCCTCGGCACTCTCAAAAACCTCCTCGCCGAGTATATTCCAAAATCCCCACCTCTTTAACTCCTTGCTCTCTGCTGATCCATCTGATGCTCCATTGGAGTTGTACATTGCATCGTCAAGCATCCATACAATCGAGCCGGCATAGCCTGAACGCATCGTTTGAATCGTTGCATCGGCAACGTCAATACCATAGAATGCATCATAGACAAACATTTGGGAGTCGTCAGAGGCATACTTATCGGCTGCAATTCTTGCTGCGTTTTCTCTTCCCAACACTCCACCCGGACTGTACTTCAGCCCCAGTTCGCCCAACACAAATGGCTTAGACTTGTCGCTTGCAGCAAGATAGTTTACAAGCATTGTGCTGAGTCCTGTCTCGCGAACATCCTTCTCGTTGGGGTATGCGTGAATGTCATAAGCGCTGACCTCGGTGGCAAGCTGACTGACAGTGGTGGTGATCCACTCAATATCATCGGTATCCCAAACCGCGGCATCAGGGCCCATAATCTTTACCTTTGAGGTCAATCCAAGAGCCTCTATTTTAGTATAGAATTGCTTGACGATACTTGACCACAGAGTATAGTTCTGATTGGTTGACGACCAATCACCATTAGGCTCATTGACCATCGTGTAGTACTTTATACACGAGTAACCCTTATCGTCGATAAGGTACTTTAGGAAGTTGGCGCAATTGGTCAACCAATCTTGGTCAATCGAACCACTTACCTCCTGATGTCCCCACTCTCCGAACTGAACAGTTATCCCCTTTTGCTGGCAGTAATCGAGCACCTTTTGGAGTATTGCCTCGCTCTTTTCGGGAGCATAGGTCGTACCATTCATATAGCTCCAACCTGCCGACACCATTATACGAATAAAGCTTGGACGCATATAATCCACGCGCTTGAAGATCTTGTTCCAGTCGGCATCGCTGAGTGTCTCCTCGCCGGTCCAATGCGGTACGATATCGTATCCGCCCCACTGTGGGCCGTTGCCTATGAAGTTATCTACGAGAACTGTCGAGGTTATCGTAACGGCATCGGTGGAGGGTTGTGGCTCAGGGTTTTCACCCCCCGAGCCACTGTTCTTACAACTCATAACACTAATGCTCAGCATTAGAAAAATGATTGAAATTGTTGCTTTCATAACAGATTAATTACTTTTTATATATAAGTTGGGGTATTTACTGCTTCTCAACTTGCACGAAAAACTCCATAGGCCAGTACATCATACGTCCGTAGGTGCTATATAGAATACCATCATCCCAAGGTAGAAAATCCATACCAACGAAGCCAAATGCAGATGCAGTTACTGTGAGTGTACGTGTCTCCTCTTCGCCAACAAAATCATAATCGCCTGGAGTCTCTAAAAAGTCAACAACGGTGGTAGTTACACCATCCTTTTCAAAGGTAATTGTACCTGCCGAGAAGTTGTGCACCCAGTTGCTCTCTCCTGCTGGGATTTGGCGGAAGTGTGGATTGCCATCCACAAGTGTATATCCATCTGGAGGAGTTTGCCACGTAAAGTCCGCGTATAGTCCATCAGCCCCTGCATCGTGAAGGCAAGTACCGTATGTTTCGCCATTTTCGTTAACACCCTCAAGGGTAAAGGTCAGAGTATTGTCGAGCTCAGCTGCAGGGCCAGTAGTAGCGTCCCAAGAGACTCCTCCATCGGTTAGCATATTCATCATTGCAGAACATCCCCACTTTGTGGCAGCACCACCATAGACATCCATACCTGTTATATTCCACGTTCCAAGGAGTGGCTCAACGAGTTCAATGGCAGTAACCGTATAGGTACGTACTGATCCATCTGCCGAGGTCACATCAA
Source organism: uncultured Rikenellaceae bacterium (assembly GCA_964371475.1). Lineage (GTDB taxonomy): Bacteria > Bacteroidota > Bacteroidia > Bacteroidales > Rikenellaceae > Mucinivorans. The sequence goes on from CAYJMA010000031.1 coordinate 8,237, forward strand.
TTGTTGCGCTGTGCGTTACAGGATCGAAACTCAACGATTCTCCAGCACTCACAGATGCAGTTGCACCATATGAAATCTCCATCGCTGTAATCATTATAGGTGAGCTATAATCCACTGCTACTATGTTTACAACGGCTGAACCTTTTGCAATATCCTCTGCACTTAGGTCAATATCTGCATCACCTGCTTGATTGGTAAATGCCAGCGAAATTAGTTGTTTTTCGTGATTCCAATCCCCCGAGTTTATCTCCTTCATTGGATCTTTCTTACAGCCTATTATGGTTGCAGCAAGAATACATACTAAAAATATCTTTTTCATTGTTCTATTATATTTTATATTTATGTGTTTGTCAAACTATTTAGCTTAGCGTGCACCTGGATTGAGATCCAATTCACGTTGAGGTATCGGATAGAATGCCTCTTGCTCTGGAGTTAGATTTTGTAGTTGTGCATTCTCGACAAACACCGATACTGTATTTGTACGACGAAGGTCATAGAGTCTGTTGCCTTCAAAGGCAAACTCAAAGGCTCTCTCTGCTACAACCTGTGCACGGAAATCAGCCACCGAAGCTGCCGCTGTAAGTGCGCCAAGACCGGCACGTGCACGTATCTGAGTGATCCACCCCTCGGCATCGTTGCCCATCGCCTCGGCATAGATCATCGCTACGTCAGTAAAGCGAAGAAGGTATGGGCGAGCACTTGTCTTCTCACCGGCGTGCAACGGATCCATATACTTAAGCGTAAATGGGAAGCTCGGACTATATGCAATCGAAGTACCAGCAGCATCGAAAATCTCGCTTGACATCAACTCTGTTTTACGTTTATCTGTCGCATCAAATGAGTTGTAGAATGCAGTTTCGGTTTGGAATACCTCGTAACCATAATATGCCGAATTTAGTGTACCATCTGCGCTCTTGTAGTAGTAGGACGACCCTCCATTGTTAGGAGTAAAGTACATAAGTAGGTTGGTGTACTCGCCACTGGAGGTACCAGTACGATCGAAGTTTACGCAAAACAGATGCTCCATTCCATCTTGTCTGCTCACATCATAGATCTCCTCAAGTGTCGGAGCAAGTCCAAATGTAGCCGACATAGATGCATCAAGAACCTTCTTTGCCCACGTTGCAGCCTCGGCATACATCTCATCTGCCGATGCAACCATTGCTCCGTAAAGCGGTACTCCACTCTCCTTTGATGATGCTGCTGTCAAATATACCTTTGCCAGTAGACCCTCTGCTGCAGCCTTGTTGCCTCTACCTGGCTTGATACTATAATCTGGGAAGATTGACGATGCTTTCTCAAGGTCAGCAATGATAAGATCGTAGATCTCATCCATATTTGCTGCCTTTGGACCCTGAGTCTGACCCTCGGTGGTAATCATCTCGGCGCGTAGAGGCACAAGACCAAAGGTGCGAACCAGATTGAAGTGACAAAACGCTCTGAGAAAATATGCCTGAGCCGTAATATCCATACGAACATCATCGCTGAGTCCTGTGTTATTCTCAACGTTTGCAATAACGGTGTTGGCACGATTGATTGCAATGTACAAGTACTTGAAATAGACCTCAAGTGTCGTGTTGCTCTGACTTTGGTGTACTGTCCACTCGTCAAGAGCTTGTGAACCCGGGTTTGAGGTATCCTCACCCGGTTTGAGTAGGGTGGTCTCTGTGGAGCACTCCCCGATGTAGAACATACCTGTGGCATTCTCCTGATAGGTCAGAGCGCGATATGCATAATCCATTGCAGCATAAGCATCGGCGTCGGTCTGATAGAAATTAGCATCCGAGTAGAAACCATAGGGCTCCTCGTCCAAACTACAAGACGATGCGGCAAAGACTAAAGATACTAAAAGTATATATTTTGTGATAATTGTTTTCATCTCTTTATGTTATGTTATATGTTTTTTTTAATATCTCTCTAACTTAGAATGTAATGCTCAAACCAAGTGAGTAGTTGCGAAGCGTAGGATACGATGCCCAGTAGATACCATCAAGACCAACAGAGGGGTCGTAGCCATCGAACGAGGTAAAGGTATAAACATTGTTTACCGTTGCATAGAGGCGGATTTTCGAGACGAAACTCATAGGATTAGTAAATGTATAACCAACGCTTATGTCCTGAATCTTCACATACGAGCCATCCTCGATGAACCAATCCGAGACCATCGGAACGCGTGTTGAACGCAACGATGGGTAGAGATTCGTTTGATTGTCTGGAGTCCAGCGTAGTGGCTGCACCGACGCTGTGTTGAAGGCCTGTGGGTTAAGCACATCGTTGCCAAAGACACCGTTGATGAAAACCGAAGCGTCAAGACCCTTCCAGTTGAACGTAAGGTTTAGTGATGCCGCAAAATCGGGGTTTGGATTACCGATGATCGTACGGTCAGCGTCATTGATAACACCATCATCGTTGATATCAACATACTTATACTCGCCTGGTTTTGCAAGCGCTCCGCTAAGTCCTGCGGCTATTCCCTCGGCCTCGGTCTGAATGATGCCGTCGACAACATAACCATAGTAGGCATTCATTGCTTGACCTACGGCAAGAATGTTTGCTTGCCCGGCAAGCGAGTAGTCCGAAAATGCGTGTCCGGTAAATTCGTACATCATACCAGTGTTGGGGTCAACCTGTAATCCCGATTGGATGTTGTCGCCCAAACTCAAAATCTCGTTGGTGTTCTTTGTGAAAATAAGTGTTGCACCAAGGTAGAGATCAGGGGTTGAAATTATGCCGTAATCTACTGTAATCTCAAATCCAGTGTTGCGAATTTCGCCGTCATTTACCATCATCTTGTCATAGCCAGATGATAGTGGTAGGTAGCGTTGACGCAGAAGATCGGTGGTTAGTTTGTCGTACCAGTCAAAGGTAAATCTCAGTCTGTTCTTTAACATCGAGAGATCCAAACCAATGTTTAGCTGAGCTGTGGTTTCCCACTTTAGGTCAGCATTTGGGATACCACTCCAATAGGTGAAACGATAGTCTGGACCGTATGCGCCATCTGGATAACCAGGGCCAATCACTGTGCTCCAACCACCATCAATGAAGTACTTAGATCCACCATAACGACTTAGTGTTTGATAGGGCGATATACCTTGGTTGCCCGAAAGACCGTAACTTGCACGGAGTTTCGCCTCGTTGATAACATCTACGTTCTCCATAAATCCTTCGTTGTGAATCTTCCACGCTACTGCAGCAGATGGAAACGATGCCCAACGATTGTTTGCTCCAAACTTTGAGGAACCGTCCGCACGGAACGTACCGGTGAATAGATATCTGTCATCATAATCGTAGTTAACCTTGCCGTAGAATGACATCAGTTTTGTCTCGATCAGACCATTGCCTACTGCATTAAGCTCTGGGTTACCTGCACTCATATTTTCATTCTGAAGTGCCTCGTTAGGAAAGTCATAGCTGGTTAGTGCCGAGGAGCGCTCCATCCAGTTTTGATACGAGTAACCTGCCAAAACCGAAAGGTTGTGCTTGCCAAATTGCTTGGTATAGTTTGCATAAGACTCGAACAAAAGATCTTGCCCCTGCCAATTGCCAATATATGCACGACCACCATTCATATCTCCAACCTGGGTGTACTCCGTAGGATCGTACTGATCGGTTATGCTTGAGCTAAAACGATAGTTCACTTGATTCTTCCACGTCAGACCATCGATGATCTCCCAGTCGAAAAGAACTGACGAGATAAGATCCATACCTTTGGTCTTGTCGAGCACCAAGTCGCGAAGTGCAACAGGGTTCCAATAGTCAGAGTTGTTGGCCTTGAAGTATGTACCATCATCTCCGTAAACGGGATAGAGAATATTGCGAGTAATACCGCCATAGTTGTTATTATCGCGCTCATTGGTACTGAGTGCAACTGAGGTCTTTATCGAAAACTTTTCGTAGAGCTTGTAGTCAAAGTCGAGGTTTGCCGACAACTTATTGTAGTCATCGTCGATGTATATACCCTTTTGATCGAAATAGTTGATCGAAAAGTTGTAGTTTGTTGTTTCATTTGCGCCGCGAAGTGTAACAGTTGTGTTGTTGGTGATCGGCGTGGTGGTAACTTGGTCTGCCCAGTTCGTAGTTGGGTATGCTCCGGACATAAGCTCTGCGATTGATGGGTAGTAGATGCCTGAATCGTAGCGACCAACGTATAGAGGAGTTTGTCCAGCATTTATGCGGCTCTCGTTGTTGAGTTGCGCCATTAGCACTGCGTCGTTCCATACGTCATACTCCGAGGTGGTCTGTCCAATGGTGGTTTGATGTGAGGCAGTAATTGAACGCTGACCTGCACGAGACTTCTTCGTCGTTACCATTATAACACCGTTGGCACCGCGTGAACCATAGATTGAGGTAGACGACGCATCCTTGAGCACCACAATATCTTCGATATCCTCGGCAGGAATTTGCTTTAGGTCTGCTCCCTCGCCAAGTGGAAAACCATTAAGCACAACAAGTGGTTGTTGAGTACCTCGAAGAGAGCTCGCACCACGAATGATCATCGTAGGGGATGCTCCCGGACCCTGTCCCGAGGTAACAATCTGAAGACCTGCAACACGACCCTGAAGAGAATTCATTATCGAGTTTGTGACAGGTAGCTCCGACATCTCGTCCATCTTAATTGAGCTAACCGCACCGGTAATGTCTCCTTTCTTTGCCGTACCGTATCCAATTACGATGACCTCATCAATCTCGGTGTACTGTGTCTCTAACGTGAAGTCGAGTACCGCCCCACTTACCACCGCTTCAACCGTTTTGTAACCAAGGTAGCTACACACCAGTGTATCTCCAACGTTGGTTTCAATTTCGTACCAACCCTTAACATCTGAGCTTACACCGGTATATGTACCTTTGATGATTACAGATGCACCAATGATTTCCATACCATCTACATCGCGAATTGTACCACTAACACTAATCTGTTGTGCTACCGCTGATTGCATCAAGGCTATAAAAACCACAAATAATAAAGTAAACTTTTTCTTCATTGTTATTAATTTTAATAATTGAACTTTTTAGAGATATATTAAAAAAAATTAATATATATTTCTCCTCTCTTTTGCAAAGTTAGAGGGTAAAATTCACTATAAATACCCTTTTTTTGTCGAAAATTGATGAAATTTTGAAACTTCACTTGGGCTGTTTTGCAAATTTGTCGTACCTTTGTAGCGGAAATAGAAGAGAAAACCCCTTATACTATTAGTAGTTCTATGACAACTGAATTAAATGCGTCGAGGATCCACTGCGAGATCACTCCACTAAGCAACACTGAACTTTTTGTTTTGCTCAATAACAATGAAGCAAAGTTTGATTACCCTGTTCACTACCACTCGGACTATGAACTTAACTTGGTGATGAGTGCTACGGGAAACAGAATTGTTGGCGATTCGATTGAACCATTTGCTGGTAACGACCTAGTGCTAATTGGACCTCGCATCCCGCACGCATGGAGAACGGACACAAAATTCGACGATAAGGCAAGAGTAATTACAGTACAATTCGACGAAAAATTCTCTAATGCATTTACCGAATCCAAAAAGGTCTTTGAGCCAATTCACAATATGCTTACGCTCGCCAACAGTGGTATTAGGTTCAAAGGGGAGATTATAAGCGAGGTCGCCAAAGAGCTCAATGATTTGTGTGAGTCGAAGGGATTTACAAGCGTTCTAAAGTTTTATGAGATACTGAACATACTGGCATCTGCTCCTGAGACCAGCAGAGAACTACTTACAAGCTCATCGTTTGATTCCTCGTCAATAGTGCGTCAGTCGAGAAGCAGAAGAATAGAGAGGATATGTAAGTATATTGACGAAAACTATGCACAGGATATTACTCTAAACGACATTGCAGAGCTTGCAAATATGTCTACATCTACGGTGAGTCATTTTTTCAAGAGGCGCACGAGTCGCACATTTTCAACATACCTCACTGATATCAGAATTGGCAACGCAGCACGACTACTCATAGATACTACGCGCTCGATTAATGATATTGCCTATGATTGTGGCTTTGGTAATATATCAAACTTTAATCGAGTTTTTAAGAAGTATAAGAATTGTACGCCGCGTGATTTTCGTGCCAATGCCTCTGCAATTATCACAAAGTATTAGTAGCACTTGCAAGGAGGAGAATGAAGAGGGAATAGGAGAGCTAAGCTAAAAGGTAAAAGAGGAGGAGGCAATAATCTAAACAAAAATTGTACTGGCGCACTCTTTGGTAAGCGTGAAGCAGATGTTGCATTGCCCCATAGAGATAGTAGGCGTATATAATCTCAATTAGCTATTAGTTTTGACTGCCAAACAATAGACATTGCCCAAGAGTATCGCAACGGTTCATTACTCCATCCATCGAGAGAGAGAGAGAGAGAGTGTGTGTGTGTTCGTATGTCTATGATATTTTATTATATTTGCAAATAAAATTAAAACAACTAACCATTCTTTTCAAAGACAAAAGAACTAAACTCTCACTATGGAATACCTATTATACACTACCATCCTTGTACTTCTAATCATTATAATTATTCAGCTAAATACCATTAAATTTGATCTGTCTATGCAAAAAGACGAGATTAAAAATCTAAAGTCTTTGATGTCAAAAATGCATAGCACCAGAGATTCTAAAGAAGCAGATGTGGTTGAGCACAAAAAACAATACGGCAGTGCTGGTGATGCGCAACGAGTTGAAGAGGTGCAAGAACCGAGTAAGATTGCAGATAGGTCAATACCGAGTGCTTGCGCTAACGACCTTAGAGCACCGTCAATGGCAGCAAATGTGGTTGAGCCCGAGGCAACAAGCAAAAACGAGACTGCTGATTCAGAGCCTCGTTCTGTGGTGGCACCTCCACAACCTATCCAAAATCAAAAAATAAATGATAAACCTAAACGCAAAAGGGACTATGAAAAAATAATTGGAGGAAATATTTTCAGTAAATTAGGAATACTTGTACTAATACTCGGCATCGGTTTCTTTATAAAGTTTGCCATCGATAATAACTGGATAAACGAAACTATACGAATTATATTGGGCTACTTCCTTGGAGGTGTGATGATCGCTTTGTCTCAGAAAATATACAAGAACTATCCAAAATACAGCTCCGTATTAGCCGGGGGAGGTTTTGGACTAATCTACCTAACCACTGCACTTGCATACCACCTATACGCACTATTCCCATACCCGGTGGCATTTGTTGTACTGATACTAACAACCGTTGCTATGATTTCGATGTCCATTGTTAGTCGACGCAAGGAGTTAAGTATAATGGCTATTGTAGGTGGCTTTATTGCCCCGTTCATTTTGGGTGGCGAGGCAAGTAGCTACATCCCACTACTAACCTACATAGCAATACTCAACGTTGCGATGTTCGTTATCTCGCTCAAACAGCGATGGGAAGAACTACATCTTATATGTATGACATTCACTGCCGTGCTCTTAATCATAGCACTCTTTGATTTAGATCCAATGAACAAAGGTGTAGAAATGATTGGATTTATCAGCTTATTCTACCTGCTATATTTTACAACAACGATGCGAATGCACTTTTCGCCACAGAAGAAACTCTTCAAACAAATAAATTTAATAGCCTTTATGGCCAACAATGTAATGTTTCTCGCTATGATAAACATCGTACTTAGTTCGCTTGAGTTCGACAGATACATACACGGAATTAGCCCCCTTGTTGTGGCAGTGGTGAATTATGCAGGATTGTTTATCACACAAAAAAACAGAAAGAGCAAACGGGCATCTATCATAAGGACATCAATGCTCGGGACTGTGATCTCATCGATCACTGTTTCAGTACCATTCTACTTCAACATCTCG
>CAYJMA010000031.1:16058-16595 GCA_964371475.1 uncultured Rikenellaceae bacterium
TAACGGGCTTAGTGTGGACTCTGGGAATGGTCACTCTACTACGCCTACACCTAAAGACTAAAGGTGTGATTTTTGCTATATTTGCGGCACTGGTGGGCATTGTTTCGTTAGCTACCAACCTCCACGCCTATAGCCAGGACAGCTACAACATAAGCAACTTACTAATACTATTGGTCTCAGCAACAGGATATCTGGGTGCTGCTCTTTTGATTCAGTTCAACAAAGGAAAGTTGATTGGTTCAGAGCTATATAATTTGATTAACACTGCATTGATATTTATATCGATCTTGACCTACATACTGGCAATATCAAAAATCGGTAATGTTTTATGGAGTAACACTGCCGAATTCTGTATTATGTTTGGATTTATTAACGTTGTCATAGCATTGCTGACACTGCGTTTTAGAGTTCAGAGATACATTAACCTCTATCTCTTCACATATTTAGCGCTAATTATATACTATATCCTGATGTCGTGGAGTTATATTAGCGACTCCTTCTATATATATGCTCTTATGCTTGTACTTGTCTCTGGCT
>CAYJMA010000032.1:0-4132 GCA_964371475.1 uncultured Rikenellaceae bacterium
CAGAAGTGGGATTCGTTTCTAAAAGAACGAACTATTGACTTAAAAACAGGAAAGAGTCGCTATACTCACAGAAAACTTAGAAGTGCATATCTGAGTATAAAGCGTAATATGAGATATTTATGGACTTGGTATGATTATATTGAGCTCGGCATACCCAATACGAACAATTCATTAGAGGGACAGTTCTCCGACCTTAAAACAAAGCTACGCAACCACAACGGATTGCGTAGAAAGCGTAAAATGGTATTTATTGATGAGTATTTTAAACACTATTTTAGTCGCAGGTAAAAGCAAAATATCATCACTAATGACTATTACGCCCGAATTTCTTTTGGGGCCTGTTGTTGTTCTTGTTGTTTTCGGCGTTTTCGTCCACCACAGTGAACAAGGCGCAATCATTTTTGAATGGGAATAAAGAGTTGATTTTCATAGTTTTTTAGTTAATGTTTTGGGGTATTATACTACAAAACCTAAAAAAATTCACCAATTTGACAAAAAAGTGCAAATTATTTTATTTTTTGTTGGAGGGCGTTGATGTGGCAGCGGAGGGATTGGTCGGTGGTGTGGGGTTCAGTGGGGTTGTAGGGCAGGAGTTCGCCGATGAGGGAGTACTCGTTGCATTTTATGATTTGATAGTCAGTCGATGAGCTTGACTCTTCAAAAGGCAGATACATATCAAGTTCGGCAAGAGCACTATTCCGCTCACCGCCAACCGCTCTAACACCTACGTCTGTGCACACTCTACGCCTAACGCCTCTAAAGATAGAGCGTACTTAAACTCTATCTGACGTCGCTCCATCTCAATATCTATCACATCGACAGAGTAACGCTCTATTATCCTTGCTCTATTCATTTTAGGGGAGTTCTATTTTCTTCCTTGATTAATTATTGCTTAGTTCGGGTTCTCGGGAAGTGGGTTGTAGTGGTTCCTACTACCAATTTTTCGAGGGGCTGAAATAGATAATTAGTGGTCGAAAAGTATTTAAGCGGAGAAATTAGAACTCACCCTTAACTCAAGGTGTAGTTAAATTTGCAATACTGCCTATTCTCTTCTTAGGGAGGGGAGTTTTGACCTCCAACAAAATAGTGCCAAGGAATAGCCCTCGGCACTTATCTTTTGTACAAACTATATTTTATCAGATAGTACACTCAAATCTACAAGTCAATATATTCTACAGCATAGATATTACAAACAGTCAACGAAGTGAGAAAAGTAAAAAAGTGGAATAATATTTGGTTATCTCAAATTTTATCGTAACTTTGTTATATAATTAATAAACTAAAAATACACACTTATGGAAAAACACTTAAATATTTTACTTGCTGACCTCGTAGTAGAGTATCACAAACTTCAGAACTTTCATTGGTACACGCGTGGACGCAATTTTTATGCAGTACACACCAAACTTGAAGAGTTCTATGATGCAATAAATATCTCTATTGATGAGGTTGCAGAAAGTATGTTAATGGCAGAATACCGACCAGTAGCCACTCTGGCAGAGTTTATGAGCCTAACCAATATTAAGGAACCAAAGGCTGAATTCATTCATCCTAAAGAAATATTTGAGCACGTGCTTGCGGATTTTGAATATTTAATCAAGTCGTGTAAAAATATTAAAGCATTAGCTGATCAAGACGATAACTATCTTATCTCAGCATCTATGGATAACTATATTGCGCAATTTGCAAAGAATATCTGGATGCTAAAACAAGTTGTGTCGGAGTAGTGTCAGCGAATAACCCCCTGGTTTCTAAAGAGTGGATTTATGTAAATCCACTCTTTTTTTAGGTTCAAGATTAGTTAAGTAATTATTATCTTTGCCTAATAAACTGCTAATCAATGAACAACAAGTATTATTTTCGAGCGAAGATTTCGGAGGCAAAATTCAGAGCAGTATTACGTCTTTTTTGCCTCGATATCGAGGCGAAAAAGACGGCAGAATTAACGCGCCTAAACCGTGTGACCGTGCACAATATTTATAACAAAATTCGGGAACGTATAGCCGAACTTCGCGAAGCAGAAAATCCGTTTACCAACGGCGAAATTGAGCTCGACGAGAGCTATTTTGGCGCAAGGCGGGTGCGTGAGCAGCGAGACAGGGGGCGTTGGGCAAAACGACTGTGTTTGGAATGCTAAAACGAGGTAATATGGTTTACACGCAAATCGATAAAAGGGTGTCCGTGAGCGAGTTAATGCCGATAATTCAGGGTGAAGTCGACCCCTCGACGGTGATTTACAGCGACGGATTTAGGACTTATGACGGGCTTGTGAACTATGGTTACAAGCGATATTACAGTGTGAAACATAGCGAAAATGAGTTCGCAGATGGATGCAACCACATTAACGGAATCGAGAACTTTTGGGAGTTGTGCAAGGTGCGTCTGACTAAGTTCCGTGGGTGCATAAACATACCTTTTATCTGCACATAAAAGAGTGTGAATTTAAGTACAATTACAAAAACCAAAATTTATACCTAAATTTGCTGAAAGAACTAAGAAAAAACAATCTTAACTAATCTTGAACCAAATATATTATTTATAATTTTATGTCATTGTACTGGGTTCAGTATATATCATTCAATATTACATTACTTAACACTTAAACCATATAATTGATGTTAAATTTCTTTACACGTTTATTCAAAAAAACGACTCCAGCCACTAGTGCACATTATGCTACTGCGAAGTTTTTTAATACTTTTGAGATGCAAATCCCTAAAGGGTTTAAGTATTCAAAATCGAAAGGTATAATTCAATACATTTCCCCTAATAAAGCGTGTTCAATAACAGTAGCTAAAATTCAATCATCTCTAAAAAATGCTCAAACTCCCGAGGATGAGGCAATCTATGTTCTTTTTTCGCTTTTTGATTACTCAATGTCATCCACCATCCAAGTGTCACAAGGAATACAAAAGACTGAAACCCCATTTCTTTTAGAACCTCAATTACATACAGATAATGATATATTGTTAGTACTTTTCCCTATTGCAAGCTATAAGAAGAATCTGAATATACATAATGGTATTATTGGAGCTATAAACGGAAATTACTACAGGGTGACATTTGCTCAACTTCAAGACGAGGAATCTAATGATATACATATTGATGCCTTAAAATCACTTAGATTAATTGGTGATGCATCACACGATCATCTTCACAGTCCACTTAACACATTTAAGTTTACGAGCAACAATGTGACTTATAGCTTTCTGTATCCTGATGTTTTAGACAATGATCTTAATGAAACAAGCTCATCTATTATTCTAAGAAATACATCAAATAGTTTTAGGATCTCTTTTCAGAGATTCAAAATTTCGAAAGATGATTTTGACCCTCGCCAACCTATTATCAGTTATCAGAAATCGCAACCCGGTATACGCCAATTATGTCCTGTAAAAACTGCTAAAATTAATGGTGCAGCATTCGCATATTCAGACTATCTAATTTTTAATGAGTCAGAACCAGCTATAAACAGAAAAGTCGTATATTACCGTGAGGAAGATGATCTATACAGCCAAATAGATATTATGATTGACTTGAGATTATACAATTACAATATTGATATATTGGATGTTATAATGATTTCTTTTAAGATAGAGGAGTAACACCTTTTGTGCCGTGCATCTATACCAATTCGCAATGGACTGGGTTACTCGATGATTTACAGACTGCCCATTAGCTATATTTACGAGAGTTCGACATAAGCAACTAGGAGATTGTCAGTTGATTACCAGCCTCTGTTTGAATGTTTATTGATGTTTTTTTGAATAAGAAGCAGTACACTGTGTAATTCTCTAATTGTTAACACTTTAAGGATATAAATTATTTTGCTATATTCCTAATAATCAACAAGATATATTTTCGAACTCACGAAATTTTATTACTTGTAAAAATATCGGCTGTCCGATAAGAGTTCTATCTTTGCACATAGGTAATTTGTGTTTAGTTGCATTAAAATTAACCTAAAAAGGGCTGACTTCAAAATCTCGGAAATCAGCCCTCGGTTTTTCTGTACGTGAAATTTTTATAGGACAGGACTAATTTTAGAACATACTAACCAAATGCGGACGAACGACGCCCCACGAGGACGGCCGCAATTCTCGCTTACGCTCTATTGCATCCACCCTCCGTC
>CAYJMA010000032.1:4142-15946 GCA_964371475.1 uncultured Rikenellaceae bacterium
TAGGTGTAGCGCACTTGGTTTTGTTTTGGGCAATTTGGGGCAACGTGCACGGATCAAGACTCGTGCTATTGCCCAAAGGAGACAAAATTATCAAATTTGCGTTTCAAAGAGTGCGATGAAGCTTGATTCAATCGACGAGCGTGAGAAAATTCGGTAAACTTTTCACTGACGATTTACAATATAATAAGTACCAGCGACTTAAATTGCAGTATCAGGTGAAAAAGAAAAATCGGTAGCGTGTATTGGGTGTGTAGTACCTTCCTTATAACCCAAAGCGAGAGTTGAACCGTCATAGTTGCCGTCTTCTTTACTGAGCGCTGTGTTCATTGCTTCTACCACCTCAGGTGTGTTGAGATTAGAGCTTGGAGTGGCGTCTATGGTGTTTACACCTACTTCTCTACCAACTTCACTCAATCCACTATCATCTTCAGAATAATAGCACCCAGCTAAGTCTGAACCAACAATAACACCTGCAACACCACCGAAATAGGATGGTTGACTTATATCTTCGTGACCTTCACTTCTAACACTTGCCGAACTATAACAGCCTATGAGCTTAGCTTCATATATAGTTCCCACTACACCACCGATATCGGCATTAGGACTTACCCCACTAACCTCCCCCGTATTATAGCAAGCTGTCAATTTAACACCTTTTTTTTTATCACCATTATAAATAACTCCTACCACACCCCCGACACGACAGGCTTGAAATAGACCACTTACGCTACCCTCGTTATAGCAAGCAACAAGAGTAGAAGATTTATCAAGACTACCTACTATACCTCCGACAATGCTAAGTTGATTATTGCTTTTTATCTCCGCCGTATTATAACAATGCTTAAGGGAGCAAGATTCTTCAACGGATCCTACTACGCCACCGACTGTGGAACCCTCTATATTTGAGCTTACAGACCCTGCATTATAGCAGTCAGTGAGAGTGGTAGAACCAAAAGCTGCTGCAGCGACACCCCCAACATAGTAGTTGTAGCCAGATATACTGCCTGCTACCATACTCACTTTTGCGTTGTTATAGCAGGCTGTGAGAGTAGAAGAATTAAGATGCCCAACTAAGCCGCCAATGTAATAAAGACCGACAACCTCTCCGCTGTCACCCGTGGTTGCACAATTGCTGATCGTAGTGCTTTCAGCTTTAGCTACAAGTACAGCAATATTTCCAAAGCCACTAACACTCGGATTTTCTATGCTTAGGTCTTTGATCGTCGCACCCTTTGTATAGCTAAACAGAGCCATATATTCTCCGCTTTCGGGTGTTTTCGGGGCGTTGATAGACAAGCCTTTGATGGTTTTATTATTACCGTCAAACGTACCAGCAAAAGCCTTGTTTGCGGGTTCATTTCCTATTGGAGTCCATTCGCCTGTGAGATCAATATCTTCTGTTAGGATATAATTCCCATCGAGCGAGAACGATGGGTGTACACCAATGCTTGCCAAGTGTTGGGCTGAGGTAATCTCGATATAACCATTTTCATTGACTGTGTAATGTAAATCATCATCATCGCTTTTTGAGCAGGCGAAACCGAGCAGTGATGCGACTGCGAAAATCATCAACTTCTTCATCTATTTTAATTTTGGTTCAAGATAACTTTAATGGATTTTTTCTTTGTTCTTTGAGCAAATTTAGGTATAAGTTTTGGTTTTTGCAATTGTACTTAAATTTACACTCTTTTATGTGCAGATAAAAGGTATGTTTATAGGTATGTTTATGCACCCCCTCGGGACTTCGTCAAACGCATCCGCCGTGCTCCAAAATAGCTCTCGTCGAGCTGAATTTCGCCGTTTATAAACGGACTGTCCGCCTCGCAAAGTTCGGCTATGCGCTTCCCGAATCGCACGATAATATTTGTTTATCGAAGGGCGAGAAATCCCCGTCAATTCTGCCCTCTTTTTAGCCTCGATATCGAGGCTAAAAAGACGAATAACCTCTCTAATTTTTCGCTCCGAAAAATGCGTAACTTTTAGATACTTGTTTCTCATTGATTCTTAATAACATACAAAGATAATAATCTTTTTTAGTTATCTTGAACCAAATTTTTGTTACGTTATTCATATCGTTTTTTAAAGGAATGGCCTGTAACTATAATCCTTCCAAATATCGACTCCGTTAAAAATATGAGCTTCATAATCTGGAGTTTGCAAATCAGTGAAGTTGTCTGCTGGCATATAGATAAAAGCAGTACCAACAAGTATATTAAATTTATCAGGTAAAAAACTAGCTACCTTTCCTGTTGAAGGGATCGCCTGTATGGTTGGCAAATCTGATGCACTTTCCCAATAGATATACAAAGCGTTAAGCGAAGTGTAGGAAGCGAGGGCACCACTACTAATATGCTTTACAGTTGTTGGAAGATGGAGAGCCTCCATTGCAGACGAAGTCACCACAGTAATGGCGTTCAAATTAGTTTGTGTCAAGTCTACGTATTTGTATTCTGTGTCATTAAACGCCTCTAAATCAGCAGCGTTGATACTCCCTGAAATCCTTACAAGATTATCAACTCGGCTAAAAGTCGTTCCATAATTATTGAGCCTCTGTGCAAGCATTCCAAACTCGTTAACAATCAAATCAAAGAAATCAAAACTTCTGGCATTAGTTGGGTTAGAATCAAGACCATAGATATTCCACCCAGCAGTACCGTTATAAAGACCATCTGTTCCCTCTTCGACAGAGATATAATCATATGCCACTGAGACAATGTTCCCCTGTGCGAGTAATCGAAATTGAGATGGCAATGTACCATCGACAATAGCTGGCATACTCTTAAAATCGGCTCTCCAGGTTGTCTTAAACGACTTTACGCCACTGCAATCTGCAAACGCACCATCTCCAAGTTGCAAGAGTGTAGGCGGCAACACAACGCTTGTCATTGTCGAACACGCTTTAAATGCATTTTCACCGATTACTTCTGCTCCTATCCACTCGTTAGATGAGAGTGCGCCCTCTGGCTCCAGGTGTTTAAATTCGATAGAGGATAGCGTCTCACAATTCTCGAATGCGCTCTCACCAACCGAGACACAACCAGTTGTCATCTGATAATACGTCAGTGCGCTACAACCATAGAAAGCCCTATCAAATATCGTAAAGTCAGTTACGCCATCTATTTCGGAATCGTTGCCTTGCAGTGTTTGTGTCGACTCGGGACGCACCACCTCTTTGAACTCTATCGAGTCGAGGCTCAGACACCCCTCAAACGCAGATTGTCCAATCGCTACAATATCTTCATTTAGAATCAACTTCTTCAACGCAGGCGCCTCTGTCTTGCCCGAAAATGCCGACTCTGGGATCGCATCACCTCTTGTAAGAACGATTGGCTCTCCCTCCGATGGAGTGCTCACAGTCACATTGCCCACAATATTAACCTCGCTCAGGTCCAAGTGGGTGAAAGAGTACATCGTTACAAAATCTGTCGCTCGCACATCTCCAACCAATTTGAGCATACTAACCCTGCTTGCATAATCTTCTCCAAACTCTGCTATTAACTGCGCCTCCAGCGTGTTTGACACAGAGGGCTCTTGGCTCACCACAAGCTCTGCTGTTTGCCACCCCGTCAGAACTTCAGGTTCTGGTGTCGGTGTCGATTCTTTTTTGCACGCACCAAACACAACCAATGCCAGTGCCACTAAACATATAATTCTCATAACCGCTAATATTTTTACATTATTGCACAAAAATAGCAATATTCTTGCAATAATAAAAACGATCGGTGCAAATTTACTGAACAACATATTTTGCTTGAAAAAAATGAGTAATTTTGGTTCCGAAATGAATCTCTTTTTTATGAAAAGATTACTATTTAACGTGAGTTCGAAAATAGGATCAAAAGAGTGTCAACGCATTTTCAAATTCGGTTTCAACATTTCTTGATCGTTTCTTTGGTAGGAAGCAGTACGCTGCTAGACCCGCGACGAAATTTACTATGAAATTAGCGATGCTTCGGTATCGTGAATATTCAATCTGGCAGATGTTCTTTAGTTCATCATTTACACTCTCATTTTATCGCTCTTTTGCGGAGTAAAATCTTGTCTGAATACGATATAAATGCGTTTTTCATGTTCTTCTTTAACTCTATAATCGGTGACCATAGCGAAATAGTCTTGTAATTCTCTAATTGTTAACACTTTAAGGATACAAATTATTTCGCCTTATTCCTAATAATCAACAGGATATATTTTCGAACTCACGTTAAAATAACTTTCGCAATTTTTACAAAAATAACGTTGTTTGCCCTTCTTCTTACCTGTTTTGATTGTCTCTAAAAATCCACAATGAGGACATCTTTTGCGCCTGTTTCTTGTCATAAAAAAAGTAGTTTGATGAAAACGTTTTCATCAAACTACTAATAATTATTTGTAAATCAAAAATTTATAAAGGTTTTATCAGTCCTTTTTTACCATTATACCCTTTCATATACCCCAAAATTAATCAATTTATTACTCCTGTCGCATTTACAACTTTAATCTGCGCCAATGGAGTGCACCATCTTAAAAACTTTGCTTGATTCTCTTTTGCCATTTCAATTTTGTTTCGTTGGTTGAGCTAATATAATAATGAATATCCATAGTACAAACTTATCACCTAGTGAGAGTCCAGATCCAACTCGAAAAGCTCTTTATGCGTAAACACACCACAATCATCTCTCCATCTCTCCATCTCTCCATCTCTCCATCTCTCCATCTCTCCATCTCTCCATCTCCCCCCCATAAGATGCAAATACTATGATAGCATATTAGTCAGTTTCACCATACCCATTATCGATGCCATTATCCCAAGCCTCGATATTTGCTCTGTCTATGGATATACCATAGAGCTTGTTGTACGTAATCTCATAGTTGTACGACTCACCAGAGATAAACTCAAGATCGGGCAATGAAGTGGTGAAAGATACACCGTCGTTAATATATAGCGTAATTTCAGACTCTGCAACTGACTGTGGCAATATGATCTCCTCTACCCGTGAGTTTGAAATAATAGGTAGGTTTACTCCAAGCGACTTTCGAGTTTCTCCATCAAAGTTCATTGTCAAAGTGTTCAGATTATACTTACCCTTCGTGTACACATTTGTGAGATATGCCTCAATGGTTGTAACTGCTTCGCCATACGATGAGAGGTTCAAATTAATCGTAATGCGACTAAGTTTGTGCTTAAACGTGAGATCGGCATTTGGAGTCTGCTTGTTCAAGAACTTTGAAAATCCAACCATAAAGTCGGTAGACTTTGTCGAGAAGTCCAGACTATAGTTAAACTCACTGTCTACCGAAGAAGAGTATGGGTAACAAGCCACGAAGTAGACGCTATCTCCACTTTGAGGGTAGTATAGCGGAGATCCCACTGCTGAAAAATTCTCTGATCCCCACACGAACTGAACATTAGAACTAATGCTTTGCTCCAGTGGTGGTGGCACAAACTCTATGATCTCATCCTCATACTCGATTGTCATAGGAACCATATAGACTCCAATTCGATCGTCGGTGCTCCAGTTTGACTTCACAGATTTTGTAATAGTGCTTTGGGTAAAAACAACCCTGCCGTCGTCAATATGCTGATTTTCAATATCGTAAGTGCCTGTTTTTTGGCAAGACACAGCTGAAATAAGTGCCAGTGTGATAATAACTATTATAGGTCTTTTCATAGCGTTGAAAAATAGTGTGTGTGAATGTTGATATTTTTAGTTGATATCCAGGTCTACAACAATCATAGGCATAGCTCTATTTCCGTTGCAATCTTTATAGATTGGAGAGTTGTGCAATCTACGATCATCGCCATACGAAACAGTGTAGCAGGCGTGTACTCCCTCTGTTAGGCCATTATCATAGGTGGTTGATGACCAGTACCACATAGAGGGGTATCGATCAAGAGAGTTTAGTCTGCCATCCACAATGTCTTGAGCTACCTCCTCAAGTTCATTTTTAGCTGGCAAATACCAAACCTCTTTGGCTCCACTTATGTAAACATTGTTAATGGCACTTTGCATTTCTGCGTTGGTGGGGATATCTGAGCTACCGCTATTGAGCCTATAGATGTGGAACAGTACCGATAGGTCGTCGAGCTCGTATGAGTTGTTAGCAATAACAAATTGTAGAGCTTTGCGCATATTTGCCATAGGATCATCCACGTCATAGGTTTCCACACTCTCGGTGGATGGTAGCACATCCCAAAATGATGGTGTTTGTTGATTGATGCCAGCAACTCGTACCGTAACTGGTTCGGCAGGGCTAACGATCTCCACAATAGCTCCGAGTTCTCTACGAGAGCTGTTGTCTCCAAGTCGAGTCGGGCTATAGTAGTATAGATTACTGGTAAGATTCTGGTAAACATAACCATTAACCGACGCTGCAACATCACCTACCATAACGGTGTATTTGTACGATTTGCCCTTCTCAAACACGGTGTTTACATCGGGCGACCAACTATGATCTTCGTTGTTGACTCTGATGGTAAAGACCATCTCATTCCCTGCGCTTGAGGTATGAGGAATAACATACAGAACTGCCTTTTGTAACTTCGTCTCCGAGACATAGTCGGTCAATATTGGACAGGCTGCCTTCTGGGTGTTCGAGAAGGTTCTGTTTTTGAGATGAAACTTACCCTTTAGAGGCGCACCAGATACAGTGGTAGTAGCATTTCTTACGCTCGTTACGTTCTTCCCCCCGGGTATGAACTCTATCTCAATCTTTGCCAACTGGTGCTCGAACATAAGATCAATAGCGATATCATCATCGTCCAGAGATTGAGCAACCAAGAAGTCCTCATTTTTAATATTTATCGATCCATCACCTGCCATCACATTTGCAAAATCGACATCGAAGAGAAAGCTCCCATCCTCAAATGGTGTGGTAGAGGTTATGGCGCTATACGGATATACTGCATAGTAGTCCTGTCCGGCATCTGTTCTTGCACTGATCGGGTCGCTTTGACTAATGGCAGTCATATTGCCAAGGTGGTCATTGACATTAAACTCTTTGTGTACCCTGCTCAGAAAGTAGCTTGCGCCATTCTGATAGCCAACAGTAATCGATACTCTATCGTTGCGTTCCCACTGCCCATCGCTATCTACCTTGGTTGCCATCTCCGAGGTGCTGGCTCTAAAGGTAATCTCAGTACTTGCAGGCTGTGGTACTTGCTCATCATATATGCTTTGCTTTGTGCACGATGCGATGCTAATTACCGATATCGCACCAATTATAATATATTTAACTCTTTTCATTGTCGTCAAAAAATTTATAATTATCTAAAACGCTACTATTCTCTCAATTGCGTTAGGACTTGTAAAGTGCGCACCGTATGATACTGCAAATACGCCATCCTTAAACTTCCAGCTTTTATCTCCTTTATCTATGTCTATACCATCTGCATCATCAAGAAGTATCCAATCTTGCCCTGCTGTAATATTATCGTCATCAAAGTCAATTGTTATTCCAGTGCCTGGAAATAGAGCAAGGGCGCCTGCAACGACAGATTTCCCATCTGTTAGTCCCCACCTTGGATCGGGAGTAGCCAGTTCGCCAAACATATCTGTACTAAACGACACCTGATCGACAGGAACGTAAATAGGGTTCTTAAATATGTTAAAAGTTGTTTCATTGTTCTGGGCAGCAGTTGCAAAACTAATACGGAATTGTCTATCACCTATTGCTGCCATAATTGCATCTATATCCCCTGTGACTGGAGAAATATCGAAACATCGATATCCAATATCGACAGCGCGTTCTGCATAGATGCTTTTGAGGCTATGGCAGTTATGGAATACTCTCGACCCCATTGTTAGCGCAGTGCTTGGTGTATAGGGTTGGTCTCCAAAGGCAACTGAGCTTAGAGATGTGCAGTGTGAAAATGCAAAAGTCATTATAGTCGTTACAATAGGTATATCTGTTCGTGAAATAGTGCTAACACCGGTACATTCGGAGAAAGCTCGCTCCCCAATGGTACGAAGTTTTGGAAATTGTAATTTCGCCATTGAGCCGCAACGAACAAAGGCATCTGAGCTAACTTCGTTAACCTCTGGAAAGTAAACATTATTGGACTCCAGTTCTGTGCTTCCGCTCTTTGGAGTCAGAGTTGTGTTAAACGCCGTACAGTCCTTAAAAGCCTCTTGCCCAATATAGGTTGCATCGTAAATAGCAATGGTTGTTAGCCGAGAGCAGTTCTTAAAAGCATAATCCGAAATCATTGTAGCTGCTTCAAAATGCGCCTCTAAGAGTGCCGGACAACTAATTAGAGCACTGCTCGATACATTTGTCACCTCTGGCATTTCTACAACTTTGAGATATGTCATATTTCCACACGCATTTGATCCGATCGATGTAGCATCGTGCACGGTAAGCTCCACAATCCTTCCGCTGAATCCAGAGAAGACCTCTGCCGGAAGGCTTTTATTCCCAAAGAGGTGCAATTTCACATCTTTTCCATAGTGTAATATTGCCGCCTTGAGATTATCATAATTACTTTTCTGTGTCGTGGCTTTGCACTGTACTCTCCACACTGAGGTTTGAGGGTAGTTGCCTACGTTTATGTTCTCCAGAGTCCACGCCACTTCTGTTGCAGTGATATCGTCATTGTCGCTATCGGAGTCCACCGCCCAACCATCTATGATAAACGTACCTGAGCCGACCTCACTGCGAGAGATCTTTATCTGGTAGTCATACGCCTTGCCACGCTCATACTCTGTGGCCTTTGGCACGTAGTAGTAGTGCCCTGCGGTTGGAGAGCTGGGATTTGAGACATCAACATACGAAAACTTTAATCGAGCACCGCTTAGCTCCTGAGGGATGACCATTGCTCGTGCCATAACTTTCCCAGATTCATTGCTCTTTATTAGCGGTATATCCTGCGCAACGGTTGATTCGGCAAAGATTACCGAGTCTTTTAATATATCGTAGTCTGCCACAGCCATTGTGCCTTCAACGCTTGCCGTAAATTGCGCAAACTCAGCTTCGGTTATTCCATCGCCACGCACCATCTCAACGTTAATGAACGACAAACGGTGTTTGAACTCCAGTGCAACAGCATCCTTTGTCGCCGCAGATGTAGCACTTGCAACCATTAGGTCTATATCCTCTGGCGTGCTCTGATCAGCCATATCTATCTTGTATATGCTACCAACAAGTGCATTATCATAGGGATAATAAGCACTAATGGTTAGGCTTCCTGTCTGAGGATAATATATCTTGGTAGATGCGGCACTAAACTGCCCATCGCCTGCGGTGGTGATAAACTGAACGTTATCTCCCAGCGACGTGTCATCTGCTACTGCAAAGACACCTATCTCATCCCCACTTGACCACGAATCACCACTCGCTTTGCTGAGTATCGTCGTGCTCAGAACAACCTCATCGTTTGACACATCTACTATGTTGTGATGCCCATCGTCGATCTTTGTACAAGCCAAATTACTGAGTAATATTGTGGCGAGTATAAAAGTTATATTCCTTTTCATATTGATCATTAATTATTAATTTGCAGTTCCGCCTTCAGGGGTTTCGTATTCGTGCTCCCAGTCAGTTATTCCACCGATACCAGTGCCGTTTGCCTCCAACTCGATATCCATAGGCAGTGCAAGGTTAGCTGTGGCACTCACCGAGAGCATCGAAGAGTTTACGTTTGCGACTATTTGGCTAACGTTGGCAACCGACACAAACTCTTGACCTGTGGTAGTCTCAAATATGAACCTCAGTATTTGTTCATCGCCCACAGTCCCCAGAATATTGTAGTTGAGCGTTAGGCTCGACTCAGCCGCATCAAAAGTATAGTCTTGGACAAGGTCTCCTTGCGAGATAAGTTCACCGGTAAGCAGATTTCGGCTTGTGGCTATTCCTGTAAGCTCGACACGTGTGGAGGTGATATTTTCCAGCTCGCTCTGATCATAGCTCAGAGTAAAACTAAGAGATACTGTTCCTCGTATGGTTGCAAAGTCAACGATCTGAAACGAGTCTATCGGCACACGAAGTTGAACGATATCGTAGTAGAGGTGATCTGGTGCAAGAGTGTATGAAGTTGCTCGTGTTGTGCTATTGAGTCGTGCAATACCAGAATCTATGGTAATGCCACTCGGGAGATTGTACACCAAAACTTCTTTGTTCTCTTCCTGTTCTACAACAATTATTTCGCCTGATTCGTAGTGAATTGTCTCGATATTGTCTGCATAGCTGGCATACTGGCTTGGTGTATTGTCTGTGGGGTGGAGGTTCTGCCACTCGATATTCAATGCCAACATTCCATTCTCTGGGAAGGGAGTGTTATATATAGCCTCTTTTATGCAAGAGCTCAAAAGTAGCACTACGGTTGTACTAAATAAAAGTATTCTCTTTTTCATTCTATTTGGTAGTTTTAAGCAAGTTCCACGAAAGTGTTGCGCTAATTTGATTTAGCCCCCAGCAATAGCGAGTTCCTGCGCTTGTACGCACGCGGACATCATTTATAATTGTGTATTTATCATACGGGGTGATCGAGTAGCCAGCTCCGAGTCCGAGGTCCAGCGACAGGCACTTGTTTAGCGGAAGGCTGTATCCGGCAACCACGCCAATGTGATGATAGGGTGCGGTTGTTTGAGTTCCTTCGCTACCGAACTTATAGTCTGACTGTCCGATCTGATATGCCACGCCGCCATACCACCGAAGAGTCTTGCCAAAGTAGTAGCGCACCTCGGGGCTAACTTGCCACAGTGCGTATCTTTTGTTGGAGTTATCCCAGCTCCAATTCGTATAGGTTCCGTGTACTACCATACTCCATTGTGGGGTTATGTACCATTCGACTCCAAGGTCAGTGGTTAGTGTAGCCCATCGCAGCAGGTTGGTGCGAAGCGAGAGTTTGGTGTATTCTACCTTTGGTTCTGGTGTTGGCTCAGGCTCTGGCTCAGGTTCAGGTTCAGGCTCGGGTTCAGCAGTTGGTTCAGGCTCGGGCTCGGGCTCAGGTTCGGACTCAATGACAATAGTTACCAACTCCGCTACATCTACTCTACGGGCCTCATCGCTGGGAGAAACTCGATCAATACCGCCAACCTTTACCGATAGTCGTTCGGGCGCTATCTTATATACACGCTGCAACCATTCAGACACTGCTTCGGCACGGCTCTGAGCCACGCTAAGACCTCCCTTGTCATCGTAATTTGCATCAGACCATCCAACAAGCACAACGTTAATGTCGTTCTGTTGCAACCACTCTCCAATCTCAATTAGTTTGGAGATGTTTTGCTCACTGGCATATACTTCGTTCCAACCATAGTAGATCTGATAGTGAACGCTCAGTGAGTCTTTGCTTTGCGTTTGGGCGATTGCCTCACCATTCATACTTATCACAAGTGTAAGAAGAGGCAAAATTAGTTTAGTAAATTTTCTCATCTATTATAATTATTGTTAGGCATTAGAGTCGTTTGGTTTAATGAAATAAGTATATGTGTACTATTCAAAAAAAACCAAACCAAACCAATAAAAGAACACTCCCCCCCTTGCAAAGGTAACAAATTTTTAGTGATATGCAAATTTTCAACTACGCCCCCTCAACCTTGGCTCAACCGAGAAAGTTGGCAAAGTGGTAGAAAAGCTATATATTTGTGGTTTATCACCAAAACGAATTGCTGATCTAAGCTGTACACAATGGACAATATCATTTTTATTTTAATCATTGCGCTTCTATGTGCTGTTAACATTCTCTTGATTCTATACTCAGAGCAAAAGAACAAGAAGTTGCGGCAATTATCCAATGAGCTCCATCAACAAACGACCGAGAGTGTCAAACTAAAGACACAGCTTGACGGGTTGAATTTACGAGAGGAGGAACTAAAGTCATCTCA
>CAYJMA010000033.1:0-15558 GCA_964371475.1 uncultured Rikenellaceae bacterium
CCTACAAAGTCTGGCGATATCATACTTGCTCTTGACCAAGTCTTTATTACTGACTTTTTCCCGCTTTCGTTCTGTGCTATTACCTTAGCTTCGAGCTTTGGGAAGATATATGGTCCTTTTTTTAGTGAACGGCTCATCTATTTCTATTTTTTACGTTTAGCAATTATAAACTTTGTTGTGGTCTTCTTTGGATCACGAGTCTTGTAGCCCTTAGCAAGAAGACCTGTGCGAGAGCGTGGGTGACCGCCGCTTGAACGACCCTCACCACCACCCATCGGGTGATCTACCGGGTTCATCGTAACACCACGGTTGTGTGGGCGACGACCTAACCATCTGCGGCGACCTGCCTTACCTGAGCTCTCAAGCGAGTGATCGGCATTAGACACAGTACCTATCGTTGCACGACAAGTGGTTAGTATCATACGAGTCTCGCCTGATGGTAGTTTAATGATTGCATATTTGCCTTCACGTGCAAGTAGTTGAGCATAGGTCCCAGCTGATCGCGCCATCTGCGCACCTTGACCTGGAGCAAGCTCTATACAGTGAATTACAGTACCAAGTGGTATCTCTGAGAGAGGAAGAGTATTTCCAAGTTCGGGTGCTACACCCAATCCTGATTGAACCTGAGCGCCTACCTTCAACCCTGTTGGGGCAACGATATAACGCTTCTCACCATCTGCATACGCTACAAGAGCGATACGCGCCGTACGGTTTGGATCATACTCAATAGTCTTTACAGTACCGATCACACCATCCTTGTCTCTAAGAAAATCTATGATACGATACTGACGCTTGTGACCACCGCCACGATAGCGAACAGTCATCTTTCCTGTGTTGTTACGACCTCCCGATGATTTGAGAGGAGCTACCAACGATTTCTCCGGAGTTGATGTAGTAATATCATCAAACGTGCCGGCTATTTTGTGTCTCTGCCCTGGTGTTGTGGGCTTAAATTTCTTTACTGCCATTATATTTTAGATATTACTGTAAAAATCAATTTTATCATCTCCTTTGAGCGTTACTATCGCTTTTTTGAAGGCTCCGGTGTTACCCTCGATAAAACCTGCCTTGGTATAGCGACTCTTGTTCTTGCCCTTATAGTTCATTGTGTTTACACGCTCTACTACTACTCCATAGGCGCTCTCTACAGCTGCCTTGATTTGGATTTTGTTTGCTTTGGCGTTGACCACAAAACCGTACGCGCTCAATTTCTCGCCTTGAGCCGTCATCTTTTCGGTTAGTATTGGCTTAATTATTATATTCATCACGCTGTCTCTTATTTACTTTGGAGCTGAGCACTTATAATCTCTACGGCTGAGGTAGAGAAAAGCATCTCTGCTGAGTTCATAATATCGTAGGTGTTCAATGTAGCGGCATTTACTACCTTTACTTTTTGAACGTTACGAGATGCTAAAACAATGGTTGGTTCGCTTTCGCCCATTACAACAAGTAGTTTCTTGCCATCTAAAGAGAGTGCTTTGGCGGCTGCCAAAAAACTCTTTGTCTTCATATCTGAGAGCTCAAGGCTATCAACCACTGTTATCGAACTGCTTTGAGCTTTGTAGCTAAGTGCTGAACGACGGGCCAATTGTTTTAGCTTCTTATTTAACTTAAAGTCGTAGTCTCTTGGTACGGGACCAAATACACGACCGCCACCAACGAAGGTTGGTGCTTTGATAGATCCACAACGTGCTCCACCTGTTCCCTTTTGGCGTTTTAGCTTTTTGGTTGAGCCGGCGATTTCGTTACGTTGTTTTGCTTTGTGCGTTCCTTGACGTTGCGCTGCCAAATAGTGCTTCACGTCGAGATAGATTGCGTGATCGTTGGGTGTAAGTCCAAAAATCTCTTTACTTAGGGTTACTTTAGCTCCTGTCTCTTCGCCCTTGATGTTTTTAACTGATAATTCCATAGTTGTCAACAATTTTTAAGGGTTATTCTTCGATAAGTAGGTAAGAGCCTTTGCAACCGGGGATAGAACCCTTTACAAGTATAAGGTTGCTTTCGGGGATTACTTTTAGCACTTTTAGGTTTAGCACTTTCACTTGTTCGCCGCCTGTACGGCCTGCCATACGCATACCTTTACGAACGCGTGAGGGCCAAGATGATGCTCCGAGTGAACCTGGGTGGCGTTGGCGGTTATGTTGACCGTGGGTTTGGCCTCCAACTCCGGCAAATCCGTGGCGCTTTACAACACCTTGGAATCCTTTACCTTTGCTGATTCCTGTAACGTCAACCCATTCGCCCTCTGATATAACATCTGCTGATATTACATCGCCGAGCTTTACCTCATCGCTCCAAAGTGCAAATTCTGCTACTTTGCGCTTGGGCGTAGTGCCTGCTTTTTGAAAGTGCCCTACCATTGGGTTGGGTGTGTTTTTTTCTTTCTTTTCGTCATAGGCAAGTTGCAGTGCGGCGTAGCCGTCTTTTTCCACTGTCTTTACTTGCGTGACAACGCAGGGACCAGCCTCAATGACTGTGCAAGGGATATTTTTTCCCTCGGCACTGAAAACGGAAGTCATTCCGATTTTTTTTCCAATTAGTCCTGACATATTGTTATTATTAATAGTTTAACACATTGCGATCCTCGCATACGAGGTGCAATGAGGCGCAAAGATAGCACTTTTTTCTCATTTTACAACACTTTTGCGGACTTTTTTTCAACTATTTTGAGCTACAGATGTGTAAGGAGCGGGGGTATGTTGCTTTGTGTTATCTTGTGTTAAGTTTAGAGTAGGTGATCAAAAGTTTTGATTTCACTTTTTCAAAAGTGAAGCCGCCGGCAGGCAGTGCGAGCAATATAAAAAAACAAACAAACAGCAAAACGATCGCCAGTGAGCTACGCAAAGAATTTTGCTAAAGGTCGCTTGGGGTGGCGACAGTCCGCAAATTGGTAGTTTGCTCTAAAAAAGCAAAAAGTTCTCGGTGTGGACGACGGAGGACACTAGCAAAAAGAGCGTAAGCGATGTTTGCGGGTGTCCCGGTGGGGCGTCGGACACCCGCATTTTGTTGGTTGCTCTAAAATCAGCCAAAAGGTGGCGATAGTCCGCAATTGGGTCGCTCGTACTAAAATTGCAAAAGATACAGTGAGACGATAAATCTCGATGTATGGTAGTTGACTCTGGAAAATAGAAAAAGTGCTCAATCCCTAATGTAGGAACTAAGCACCTCTCTATATGACATCTGTTCTTTCTTCCTTCCTTACATTCTACTGCAAGGTAAACTCCATCGACTCTGGAACAACAATATTTTCGTAAGGTATCAGAACAAGTTGAGTGCCACCTTTTCTGCTCAATTCCTCAGCTCCAACAGCCAAACCAAGAGCATCTGAGGGGCGCAAACTGAAACTTGCATCATCTCCTAATATAAACATCCACTCAAATTTCTCGGAGCTAAATGTTAACTCAGCACCACTGTGCGACTCTCCACCTTCTACACCTAAGTATTGCCCATCAGCGCTAATAACATAAACGGTGTAATTTCCAATAGGCTCGACCGTAAAGTTATCTCCTTTGCCACCACTATTCAACACCGGGGTACTACCCTCAACAGAGAGATCCTTACCCATCAAAGAAATCTTAAAATCAATGCTCTGTTCATCACCATAATCACCACCACTTGGTGTGTCATCCTGCGAAATGCCGATGTCGGGACCATCCGATGGCGAGTATCCACCGCCTCCACCACCATTATTGCGATCACCATTTCCATTATCGTTGTTCGACTCATCGTCATCTCTTCCATTGTCAAACTTCTTCTTTCTTCCCTCACCTCGCGTGGTTACACTAACCAAAACCGGCTGGGTAACACCTGGGTAGTTTACCGTCACTTGCCCATTGTTGTTGTAGAACGTATTGGCGTCGTACGGTGCATATGCTGTTGTGCCATTGGCAAGGGTAAAGACAAACGAAGAGCTTGCCTCATCAAATTCAACAGAGGTGCAGTCAGTATTACTTTGCGTAGCAAATAGTTGTACCCACGATGGTGTACCATTGTTGCGATACCCTGCTCCCATAAAGCGAAGATTGGCTGTTAGGATATTTTTACGGTGCCCAGATGAGTTCATCCACGAGTCGAGGACGTGCTCTGGACTCTTCTGTCCTTGGGCAATATTCTCAGCTGCACTGGTATAGAAATAGTTCTGTTCGTCAAGCACGCTGAATGGATCTTGACCACTGGGGCGAGTATGGCTATATAGAGTTAAGAGCTCATAGGCACGCATCGATGCTGCATACTGCATCATATTATTGGTTAGCAGAATAGGCAATCCCGCCCTCATACGTTCATTGTTGGTGAGTCGAAGTACGTTCCAGTCCTCCATAGAGGTGTTGTCCAGACCTGCCGGCACGGTACTCTGTCCATACACGCCAACTGCGCTAATTAATAGCAAGCACAGCAATATTAACTTTTTCATAGCTTTCATAGTTTTTAGTTTAACTTCCAAAGTTATCGTATAGGATATTTTCTGGCGGTACGCCAAGCGAGTCGAGCATTGCAATGACTGCATCGATCATCATTGGTGGGCCACAGAGGTAATATTCAATATCTTCAGGTGCTGGGTGGTTCTTTAGGTACTCGTCATAGATTACTTGGTGTATGAACCCTGTTTTACCTGTCCATTTATCTTCTTCAAGCGGTTCGCTCAGAGCTACCGTATAGTTAAAGTTAGGGAAGTTCTCAGCAATGTGGTCATAGTCTTCGGTGTAGAACATCTCACGAAGAGAGCGTGCTCCATACCAAAACGTTGCTTTGCCTTGGTACTTCTTGGTGAGGAAGAGGTCGAAGATATGCGAGCGCATAGGTGCCATACCTGCTCCACCGCCGATAAACATCTTTTCGTTGTCAGTCTCTCGCATAAAGAACTCGCCATAGGGGCCAGAAACGGTAACCTTGTCGCCCGGCTTGCGAGAAAATATGTAGCTCGAACAGATACCTGCCGGCACATTCTGGAAAGCTCCTGCCGCTCTATCCCACGGTGGTGTTGCTATACGAATGTTGAGCATAACGATATTGCCTTCTGCCGGGTGGTTCGCCATTGAGTATGCGCGGAAGGTCTCCTCCTTATTGCTTACTTTAAGATCCCAGATCTTCATCTTGTCCCAGTCCTCACGATATTCATTCTCGATCTCGATATCCTTAGCAAAATCAACCTCGTATTTTGGTACATCAATCTGGATGTATCCTCCTGCTCTGAAATTGAGTGCTTCACCCTCGGGCAATTTAACAATAAACTCTTTGATATAGGTTGCCACGTTCTTGTTGCTAACCACCTCACACTCCCACTTCTTAACGCCGAGTACTTCGGGTTCGATGTGTAGTTTCATACTCTCTTTCACCTTGACCTGGCATCCAAGTCTCCACTTTTGTTGTTGTTCTTTACGACTAAAGAAGTTTGTTTCAGTGGGGAGAATCTCGCCGCCACCTTCGAGCACCTGTACCTTGCACATTCCGCACGATCCGCCACCACCGCACGCCGATGGCAGGTATATCCCCTCTTCGCTGAGGGTAGTAAGAAGCGTCGAGCCTGCCGCAACATCGAGGGTGCGTTCCCCAGAGTTTATATCAAGCGTTACGTTACCGCTTGGCGTAAGTTTCTTCTTGGCGTAGAGCAATAGTGCTACAAGAAGCAACACAATAACTAAAAATGCCGAGATGGCTACTAAAATTGAGATGTAATCCATATTCTATTTTCAAATAAATTTTCTAACTTTTTTTCATTGCTCCGTTTCGCGCGCCATATATATTTTATGGTTTAACGTTGTATGCTATTAAAAAACGAGTCTGGGCAAAGATATATTATACTTCCTTGACCACCGCGCCATTGCAATTGCTTTACAAAGAGATACCCATAAATATCATAAATGCCATACCCATCAGTCCAGTAACAATGAACGTTATGCCAGCACCTTTGAGTGGGGCGGGTATGTTGGAGTATGTAAGTTTTTCTCTAATTGCAGCAATTCCAATAATTGCGAGCCACCATCCGATTCCCGAGCCCAGAGCAAATACCGATGCTTCGGCAACGTTTGCATACTCTCTCTCTTGCATAAAGAGCGATCCTCCGAGTATTGCACAGTTAACTGCAATAAGAGGTAAGAAGATACCCAGCGAGCTGTATAGTGCGGGGGCAAACTTCTCGATGACCATCTCCACAAGTTGCACAATTGAGGCGATTACGGCAATAAAGATAATAAAGCTAAGGAAGCTGAGGTCGACGGTTGCAAGGTCTGGCGACAACCATCCAAGAGCTCCTGCCTCAAGTACATATTCATTGAGAAGGTAGTTAATGGGGACCGTTACGATCATTACAAAGATAACAGCAACACCGAGTCCCATTGCTGTTTTAACACTCTTTGAGACTGCAATATAGGAGCACATTCCAAAGAAGAATGCGAAGACCATATTGTCGATAAATATCGACTTTACGAATATACTAAGTAGATTTTCCATTGTGTGCTATTTTGTTAGTTTTTCTCTTGGAGTTCTTTATTGCGTGAGCGGTGCACCCAGATTATGATCCCTACGATTATAAGTGCCATTGGCGGTAGGATAATGAGTCCATTGTTGGAGTACCCCGCCTCGTAAAACGACTCTGGGATAACTTGAAATCCCCACAGCGTTCCCGAACCGAATAGCTCACGAACAAAGCCAACGATAATTAAGATTAGTCCATATCCTATTCCGCTACCCAAGCCATCGAGTATCGATGGGACGGGTCTATTGCTCATTGCAAAGGCTTCGAGACGCCCCATTATAATACAGTTCGTGATAATCAGACCAACAAACACGGATAGTTGCTTACTTACATCATAGACAAATGCTTTGAGCACTTGGTCTACAAGAATCACAAGTGCCGCTACGACCACAAGTTGTACGATGATACGTATTCTCGACGGTATGGTGTTTCGCATCAGCGATATCACGAAGTTTGATAGTGTGGTAACTGCAATTACCGAGAGTGCCATTACCACTGCTGGTTCGAGCTTCGCTGTTACTGCCAGTGCAGAACAAATTCCAAGGATTTGAACAATTACTGGGTTATCCTTACTAAACGGCGCGAGGAATATATCCTTATTCTTTTTGCTAAGTAGTGCCATAATATTTTTTATCTCCTAATTATCTTCTTACTGGTTAGCTCTGATTCTATTGAAAAATGGCACATAGTCGCCAAGACAGCTCTGCAACATTGCGCTAACTCCGTTAGAGGTTAGCGTACCGCCAGAGATAGCGTCTACTGCGTATGGGTTGCCCTTTGACGAACCAACGCCTTTGGTAAGGGTGATTGACTCAAAAGTACCATCAAGGAATATCTTCTTGCCTTTGAATTGATTTTCGAATGGTGGCAACGATATTTCTGCTCCAAGCCCAGGGGTTTCGCTCTTGTGGTCAAACACTACGCCATAGACCTCATCACAGTCTGACTTAAGTGCGATGTACGCCCACACCGGACCCCACAACCCTTTGCCAATAGTGGGAACAACATAGAGCGACTCTCCATTTGCGAGCCTTGCCTCAAAGACAGGCATTGCATCCTTGCTCTTAAAGACCTCTGCAAGGTTGTCCAGCGCCTTAAAGGCATCTGCACCCTCTACTCGCTCACCGCGAGAGTTCACACAGTATGCCGAGGTGATATACTTCTTATACTCCTCCTCTATGTACTTTGTTTTACCCTCGGGGGCAGTGTCAGCATCCTGACCCTCACCAATAGAGTTGAGAATCGCTGTCATCTTTTCGATCTTAATGTTTGCTTGCTGAAGAGGGTTCAGCGATATTGCAGCGTATGAGAGTATTGCTGCAACCACCACGACAAGTATTGTGGAGTATAGTATGATATAGGTATTACTATTCTTATTCATCTTAGGTTTACTTTATTGAGAGGTTACGTTTCTTACGCTTTGCAATATTGCCTGCAACTACATAGTGGTCGATTAATGGCACCATAGCATTCATAAAGAGTATTGCGAGCATCATTCCCTCTGGGTAGCCAGGGTTTAGAACTCGAATCGCCACGGCAAGCATACCTATCAACAGACCATAGATCCACTTCCCTTTATTGGTCTGCGCTCCTGTAACAGGGTCTGTTGCCATAAAGACTGCGCCAAAGGCAAAACCACCGAGAATGAGGTGATAGTATGCCGGCATATCCATATATGTGTTCGCACCGATAAGGTTAAATATCAGTCCCATAAGGTATCCCCCTGCAAAGGTTGAGAGCATAATACGAGCAGATGCAACGCGCGTAAAGAGCAGGAGTGCTGCTCCAAGCAATATTGCGATGGTGGATGTCTCACCGATTGAGCCGGGGATGAGTCCTACGAACCAGTCCCACGGAGTGCTACCGCCATAGTTTATAACCTCTGCACCGGTGTTGAGGGCTTCGGCGGCTTGTGCCAGCGGAGTTGCACCCGAAAAGCCATCTACAATCTGCGCACTTTTATCTCCGAGGCCTGCGATCCAAACGCTATTTCCTGAGATTGACGTTGGGTATGCAAAGAAAACGAATGCACGAGCCAGTAGAGCTGGGTTAAAGATATTCATACCTGTCCCTCCGAAGACCTCCTTGCCGATAATCACAGCAAAGGCAGTCGCTACTGCTACCATCCACAAAGGTATATCAATAGGCATAATCATAGGTATAAGCATACCGCTCACAAAAAATCCTTCATTGACTTCGTGCTTACGGCTCTGAGCAAATGCTATCTCGATACCGAGCCCTACGCCATACGACACAACGATAATGGGTAGCATTGCAAGAAATCCGAACCAGAAATTCTCTAAAATGGTTCTTTCGATACCGAGCGACAGGGCGTTTTGATACCCCGCGTTAAACATACCGAAGAGAAGGGCTGGCATAAGGGCAAGCAGCACCACTATCATCGTACGTTTGGTATCAATCGAGTCTCTAATGTGCGCTCCGCTGTGTGCCGTCTTGTTGGGCACGTAGAGAAACGTCTCGATTGCATCAAATGTTGAGTGTAGCCACGGAAGCTTACCGCCTGGGCTATACGTAGGTTTAATCTTTGATAGATATTTTCTTAATCCTTTCATAGAGTAGGTATTATAGTTCCTTAATCATTTTTGATATTCCATCACGCAGTGTCTTTTGCCACTCTATCTTTGAGGGGCACACAAATTCACATAGTGCGAGATCCTCTTCAACCACTTCATATATCCCAAGCTCCTCCATCTTATCAATATCGCCAGCCATTACTGCCTTTAACAGATAGACTGGATAGATATCCATTGGCATTACGCGCTCATAGACTCCGCTTACAACAAAGGCACGCTCACCACCATTTAGGTTTGTGTCGATGTTATACTTCTTGTTTGGGGTTAGCCACGAAAAGTAGCTACGAGAGGTTGAAAATTTCGAAAAACGGGGCATTGCCCAACCAAACATTTCATAGTAGTCTCCTTCGGGAATAACCGACACTATATTATTATAGTAACCGACATAACCGTCAGCTGTTGTGGTTTTGCCACTTAGGACATCGCCGTTGATAATGCGAAGATTGCCTGTTTTGCTATTCTCGGCATTGATATTGCCATCAATCATTGCACTAAGCTCTGCACCGATTGTTGTCTTATAGTAGTACGCCTTATTGACGCAAGAACCACACAGTGCAATAGTGCGGCTAAAATCTGCCACTCCACTCATAGCCAAACGACCGATCATTGAAACGTGTACTACATCAACTGTCCACACCAAGTCGTCTTTAGCAATTGGGGAAATCTTCTCGATCTGAACCCCTACATTACCGGCTGGGTGCTTACCGCTAATGCGGTGGATCTTTGCTCCGCTAACCTTGGTAAATGTTCCTGCTGTAGCATCATAGGGGATCGTAAGGTGAACATCTCCACTGGTCAATTTCTTGAGAATCTCTATACCTTTGTTCAGACTCTCTAATTCGTCTTGAAGCACAAAACTTTTGTCGGCGGCAAGGGGTGCTGTATCGAGTGCCGAGATGAAGATATCACGTGGAGTATCTCCCGAACTTGCAATAATGCCAAATGGACGTTGAATAATCATAGGCCAGTAGCCACTCTTTAGCAGCACCTCTTTGATCTCTTCTGCGGTAGAATCTCCACTAAGAGTATCGAAACTCTCGGCACTCTGTTCTTCGGCTGCCTCTACCACAATAGATAGAATTTTGCGCTTCTCGCCACGGTTAATCTCCTTGACAACACCTGCCCCAGGAGATGTAAACTGCACCTCGGGGTTCGCCTTATCAAAAAAGAGTGGTGAGCCGATCTTTACGGTATCGCCTACGGAAACCATTAATTTGGGGGTCACGCCAATAAAGTTGTCGGGACGAAGGGCATAGGTTGTTGGCACGGATGCCTTGGTCAAAACCTTCTCTGCACCTCCAATTAACTTGATATCAAGTCCTTGCTTGATTTTAATAACTTTTTCGCTCATTTAATTTCTAAAAGTAGGAGTATGTTTCGTTATTTATTATCGTTAGTCGTGGGGTTTTATCATCGTTTGCTCTTTGCTCCACACGCCCGATGATCTGTGCAGACACGCCAAATGATTCACTAATGTCAACGATCAGTTGTGCAACATCTGCATCTACATATAGTTCCATACGGTGCCCCATATTAAAGACGCGATACATCTCAGACCAAGGCGTATCCGACTCTCTTTGTATCAACTTAAAGAGCGGGGGAATTTCAAGCAAGTTGTCCTTTACAATATGCACATTATTTGATGCAAAGTGTAGCACTTTGGTTTGCCCTCCACCGCTACAATGCACCATTCCTCCAATCTTTGCGCGGGGAATGTTCCTCAAAATCTCAACAACTATTGGCGCATAGGTTCTTGTGGGCGAGAGCACCAATTCGCCAGCCGTAAGTGGAGTACCCTCCACACTCTGCAATAGTTTATAACTACCGCTATATACCAGATCAGAGGGCACCGCCGAATCGTAGGTCTCGGGATACTTCTCCCCAACGTATTTATCAAACACATCGTGGCGAGCAGAGGTTAGCCCATTGCTACCCATTCCGCCATTGTATCTATCCTCGTAGTGTGCCTGACCATAGCTGCTAAGACCAACAATGACTCTCCCTGGCACAATTCCATCACACGACACGATCTCATCTCTTCTGAGTCGAGCTGTAACGGTACTATCAACAATAATGGTTCTCACCAAATCGCCAACATCGGCAGTCTCACCCCCGGTGGAGTATATCCCAACTCCATATCCACGCATCTTCTCTAAAAACTCCTCCGTCCCTTCAATAATAGCTCCTATAACCTCACCCGGAATCTTATTCTTGTTTCGACCAATTGTAGAGCTTAGTGTGATTCCTGTTGTAGCCCCCACACATAATAGGTCGTCGGTGTTCATCACCACTGCATCCACAGCAATACCCTTCCAAACTTCGAGGTTCCCTGTCTCACGCCATAGGGCGTATGCAAGCGAAGATTTTGTACCTGCGCCATCGGCGTGCATAACAATACAGTGTTCATCCGAACCCGTAAGATAGTCTGGCACAACCTTGCAAAAGGCCTTGGGGAATAGCCCCTTGTCAATATTCTTAATAGCCTTGTGCACCTCCTCTTTACCGGAGGAAACGCCACGAAAAGCATATCTCGATTTATCCTTCATTGTGAATTAGTTTGTCTCTACTCGGGTTGAATCAACACAACAGTGGTCTACGCCACCATTACACTCAACAAGTAATAAGAGACAAAGGTATATCTTTTTTCGAAGATTTGCAAAATTTTTCTCACCCGCCACCAAACTTTAGTTTTTACTGTGGCACAAAACTTGGAAAACAAAGTAAAAACATAAACACACTAACACCTAAAAAAAAATGAAAAAACTACTACTTGCAATTGCTACACTTGTCATCTGTGGAGCAGTCTCTGTACTTGCGGCCTACACAACCTCTAATTCATCAAACAACCCTAAGACTCAACAACGAAAAGAGGCCAGAGCGCAAAAACAACAAATGGTCACCGAACAGCTAAAAGCTGCCCTTGCCTCACAATCGTTTACATTCTCGCCGACAAGCTACACACTTCCCTATCAAAGCCCCGTGATGCTCTACTCACAGAGCGGAACATACTATCTGTCGTTCTATCCCGAGAGTCTCGACATAATGCTTCCGTTTGAACTGCACCAGGGCGAAAAATTCAACTTCGACAGCTCGCTTACTCCATACAGCGACTATTTGGTCAAGAGCACAAAAACGGCAGACTACTACACCGTAACTGCAACGCTAAACAACGTATCGAATATGGGCTTTGATTCAAACCTCAGTAACGCCGACTTTAATGTTGACATTCACCTGAGCGTAAGTGCAGTAAGCGGCACCGCTTTTCTTACACTCACTCCAGACTTCTCACCTGCTGTCACCTATCAAGGCTCGATAATGACACACTAAAAGTCCGAACCTTCACTGACTGCAAAAAACGAGAAAAACAACGACACGTGTCAAGTAAAAAAAAGTAGAGCTAGGGCTCTACTTTTTTTTGGCTGACTACCATAAATTTTATACCTTTGTGTCTCGGACACTTTTTTTTTATTAAACACTAACCACACAATAAACCTCGCTATGACAAAATCTAACAACACATCACTCGGATTCCTAATCTGCCTTGGGCTTGTAATTCTCGGCACCTTTGCATATTGCGGGATTCAACAGTACAGCAACTCACAAAGAATCGTATCGGTACGAGGACTCTCAGAAAGAGAGGTCGCTGCCGATAGAGTACTATGGCCACTGGCATATAGCTACACTGGCTATGACCTACAAAAAATCTACTCAGAACTCG
Organism: uncultured Rikenellaceae bacterium; assembly: GCA_964371475.1. GTDB lineage: Bacteria > Bacteroidota > Bacteroidia > Bacteroidales > Rikenellaceae > Mucinivorans. The sequence goes on from CAYJMA010000033.1 coordinate 12,785, forward strand.
AAAAGAAAAACAATATCGTTGTTGACTTTTTAGTAAACGCTGGGATTCCCAAAGAAGATATTATCGTAAACTCGGCAAGTGTAGTGGATCTCGAAGCCGACAGATACAGCTCAAATGATAGGAACTACCGCTATATTGCCACTCAGGTGATAACGGTCAATTCGAGCGAGGTGGAGCTTGTGGTTTCACTCCAACAGCGTCAAAACGAGTTGCTTCGTCAAAACATTGCACTACTAAGCAACTCCTACGAGTATGCCACAAACTTCATCTTCACCAAGCTCAATGACATTAAGCCGGAGATGATTGCAGAGGCTACCCAGGCAGCTCGTCAGAGTGCTCAGCAATTTGCCACCGATAGCGACAGCGAGATCGGAAAGATTCGTACTGCAAGCCAGGGACAATTCTCAATTGCAGACCGCGATCAGTACACCCCTCAGATTAAAAACATACGGGTTGTAACCTATGTTACCTACGAAATTGACTAACCTTTTAACTCACAAAGACGATAATGAAAAAACTAATTGAAGATATTACACCCGACAGAGGACAACTTCCGCTCTTCTCGTCGTGCACCTCGTTTGAGTATCCAGAGAGCGAGTATATTCTATTTACGGGCGAGCCAAAGCTAATGTTTGAGGTGGTCGATGAGATCCCAACCGGTGAGCAGACTCCGAGGTTCTTCCGCCACGTGGAGCACAACAACGGCGAGAGCGACTTCTTGGTTATCAGCGACTCGTTTGACGACAAGTGGTTTGAGGGTAAGAGCGTCAGCGAAGCAACCGAGCATATTGAAGGCATAATGGATGCCCTTGAGGGATGGTACGTAAGCGAAGTTATAGACCTTGACGCCTACGACGAGTAGATATATAGAGGTCATAGTACCGTTGGCTTTGCCCTTCGATAGGCTACCGTATCGCCTAACGAAGGGCAATGTTGGTATTGGGCAACGGGTGGTTGTACCTGTGGGCAACTCAAAGGTCATCGGGGTGGTTGTGTGTGCGGAGCTTGGCGAATTACCAAGAGGAGTTGAGCACAGTGCGGTAAAGGAAGTTGAGGAGGTTTTGGACATAGTGCCTATGGTTGGACACAGAGAGATTGAGTTTGTGGAGTGGGTGGCGAGCTACTATATGTGTCAGGTCGGGGAGGTCATACGTGATGGATGGGGATATATGTTCAGTGGAGCTATCGAGGGGCTCTGTTGCAGGGTGTACAAAAAGAGGCGCAAGGCAAAGGTGCTGGAGACTCCAAAAGGGCTCGAATATAAGCTCCCCAAGGAACAAATTACACTACTTCATCACGAAGACCGAGAAGTAAACATTGGTGGTATTGTGGCAGAGATTCGCAGTTGCGACAAGAGGGGTCAAGTTCTGGTACTATGCCCGACTCACGCCGACGCAAAGAGAGTGGAGAGAGAGTTGTCGAGATATTTTTCAGTGGCACTGTGCACCAATCGATCACTGCCCAAAAGGCGTGCCGAGGTTGCATTGAGCAACGGTATGAATGTTGGTGCCGAGGTTATTGTTGGTACGAGAGTAGCACTGTGGTTGCCTTTTTTAAGTCTACAAGGGGTTATTATCACCGAGGAGCATTCGGCAAGCTACCGCTCCGATAGAGAGCCATATTACTCTACCCGAGAGTGCGCACTTGTGCTGGCATCGATGCACGGTTCGAGGTGCTTGCTACTGAGTTCATTTCCATCGGTTGAGAGCTATTATAATTCACGGTACGGTCAGTGGGGTTATTTGTATGTTAGGGGCACTAATGGCTCGTTGCGGTCGATCGTTTTGGAGCGAGGCAAAGACTTAGTTTCTAAATATACCAAAGAGCGCATTGCCGAAGAGCTTGAGGTTGGTCGTCGAGTGGTAGTTCTGCAAAATCGGCGCGGAATTGCCTCTTACGTTGAGTGCGAGCGGTGTGGTTATGTACCTCACTGCAAGAACTGCTCGGTGTCGCTCACTCTGCACCGAACAAAATTAGGATGCCACTACTGCGGATACTACGAACCTATTGAGCTTCAGTGCAAGGAGTGTGGAGCAAAGATGATGAACCGTGGACGAGGCACACAGCAGATAGAGAGTCAACTCGCCGAGCTCTTTCCCACGGCACGCATCGTACGTGTCGATTCCGATAGCCTTGCCGATCACGATTCGCAAAGCAAGGGAATACTTAGTGGCAGGGAGAGCAACTGGGACATAGTGGTAGGCACTACTCTACTGCTTGGGGTACCACTGTGGGATAGGGTAGGAATTGTGGCTGTGTTGAATGTCGATAATATGCTATGGGCATCGAACTTTAGGGTAGAGGAGGATTCGTACAGAAGTCTGGGTTTGTTTGGACAGCGGTGTCGTGAGCTTGGTGCGGAGCTCATAGTGCAAAGCAGTCGTTTGGATCACCGTGTGGTTGTAGCCGTATTGGCTCAAGATGTATCGGGGTTCTATGACACGGAGATTGTAGAGCGCCAGGGAGCCAGTTTTCCACCACACTCTCGAATGGTACGCATAGAGTTTCGTGGGTTAGCACTTGAGCCTCTTGCTCATTTAGGCGGTGAGGTTGAGGGGGAGTTACGAGTTGTATTTGGAGATAGGCTATCTCCCATTTACCAGCCAATGGTGGAGCGTCAACGTGGGGAGTATATCGTAGAGCTGTTGCTTAAGGTTGAGCGCGGAAGGTCTCAAGCACGAGCCAAAGAGATTATTGCAAGTGTGCTAAAGAGAGTAGAAAAGCGAGCTCGACAATCTAAAATCACAATACACATTGAGGTTGATCCTTCATAG
>CAYJMA010000034.1:0-12217 GCA_964371475.1 uncultured Rikenellaceae bacterium
GCACGGAGTCGAACGACGGAGGGTGGCCAAAAAAGCAACGCAAGTTGCGGCCGCCACCACTGTCGACAATTGGGGGGCGTCGTTCGGCCGCATTTTGTTGGTTGCTCTAAAATCAGCCAAAAAAGTGGCGACCGTCCGCAATTGGTAGTTTGTACGCTAAGACGAACCACTAAAGGTGCAATGTGCACGGAGTCGAACGACGGAGGGCGGTCAGATAAGCAACGCAAGTTGCGGCCGCCCTCGGGGGGCGTCGGACACCCGCATATGGTAGATTGCTCTAACTGATAGCCAAAAAAGGTGGCGACCGTCCGCAATTTGGTAGTTTGCACGCAAAGACGAACCACTAAAGGTGCAATGTGCACGGAGTCGAACGACGGAGGGTGGCCAAAAAAGCAACGCAAGTTGCAGGTGTCCTCGTGGGCATAGTACACCCGCATATGGATAGTTTGCGCTAAAATCAAAAACAAAAAAAGTTGGCTAACGCACTCGTTAACCAACCTCATAAATACATAAATAATCAAGTGCCGAAACTTAAAAAGCCTTGGCAATACCTACAAAATCATCGGCAACAAGTGCCGCACCTCCAATCAAACCACCATCAACATCCTCCTTCGAAAATATCTCCTCTGCATTCGAAGGCTTGCAACTACCGCCATACAATATAGGTGTCTTAGATGCTGCATCTACTCCAAACTTCTCGGCTAAAACCGAACGTATAAACTTATGGATATCCTGTGCCTGATCAGCCGTTGCTGTCTTTCCCGTCCCAATTGCCCATACTGGCTCATAGGCAATGATAAGCTTCGAAAAGTCTTGCTCGCTAAGCGAAAAAACAACCTCCTCGATCTGAGCACGACATACCTCCTCTTGCTTGTTTGCCTCGCGCTCCTCTAATTTCTCACCTATGCAATATATCGGAACCATACCGTTCTGATAACACAACGCAAGCTTCTTGACCAACTTCTCACTCGTCTCACCGTAATACTCCCTACGCTCCGAATGCCCGAGAATAACGTACTTAACACCCATCGATGCTAACATCTCTGCTGAGACCTCACCAGTATATGCTCCCTTTGCCTCATCGGCACAGTTCTGAGCAGCAAGCGAAATGCCAGTACCCTCGGCGGCCTTGCCAACCGAACAAATGTGCGTAAAGGGCACACCAACAATTAATTCTACCTCAGACTTTGCCTGACCCTTAAGGGCATCTACTCCCTCAAGTAGCTCAACTCCTTGAGCCGGGGTTGTGTTCATTTTCCAGTTTCCTGCAACAATTTTTCTTCTCATAGTTTTTTTGAAATTTTATTTTTGTGATGTATAACTCCCCTTCGTATTTTGCAACATAAACGCCCAGTAATCACCATAACTCTCAATGATCTTACTCATAGGCTTGCCTGCTCCGTGACCGGCATTGGCATCAATGCGAATGAGCGTTGGATTGTCGCACCCTTGAGCTGCCTGAAGCGTGGCGGCAAACTTAAAGCTGTGTGCCGGTACTACTCGATCGTCGTGATCGGCAGTCATTACCATTGTTGCTGGATAACACACCCCTTGCTTAATGTTATGAAGAGGAGAGTACTTAATCAAGTAATCGAAATCGGCCTCGTTATCTGCCGAGCCGTACTCTACTACCCAACCCCAGCCTATCGTAAAGCGATGGTAGCGCAACATATCAAGCACACCCACCTGTGGAAATGCCGCAGCATAAAGCTCCGGGCGCTGCGTCATACAAGCACCCACAAGCAATCCACCATTGGACCCTCCAGATATTGCAAGGTGCTCACTACTGGTATATCCCTCAGAAATAAGGTACTCCGCAGCTGCTATAAAGTCGTCAAAAACATTCTGCTTCTTCTCAAGCATACCACCCTTATGCCATACCTCGCCATACTCACCACCTCCACGAAGATTTGCCAATGCATAGATACCACCCTGCTCCATTAGCAATATATTACTTGGCGAGAAGGAGGGCGTAAGCGATATATTAAACCCACCATAGGCATAAAGCAGTGTTGGTGCACTACCATCGCGCTTCAAACCCTTCTTGTATACCAAAAACATCGGAACCTTTGTACCATCCTTGCTCGGATAGAATACCTGCTCTACGGTATAGTTCGTAACATCGAAGTTCACCTCCGTCTGGCGATACAACTCGCTCACTCCACTCTCAATGTCGTACTGATAGTACGTCGGTGGAACATTAAAGCTCGTATAGCTATAAAAGACAGTCTTGTCCTCCTTCTCACCTCCAAAGCCACCTGTTGTGCCGATACCCGGCAACTCGACCTTGCGAACCTCATTGCCACTCCAGTCATACTGTGTAACCTTTGTCGAGGCATCCTTGAGATGCCCAGCAAATATAGAACTCTCTCCTGCCGTGCTAACCCACTGCAACAAATCACCACCCTGTGGTATAACCTCACGCTCGACCATCGTGTTGAGATTCACAGCTATCAACCTGAAGTTGGGAGCACCCGCATTGGTCAAAACCAATGCCACATCATCTCTACAATCGATCACCGAATAGTCATACTCGAAACCCTTGAATAGAACCTTAAATGGCGCACTGCTACCTACCCTCTTGTAGAGATACTCCGTACCGTGAGTACCCTCACTGCCGCTGATAAACAACCACTTGTTGTCATCACTTACCGATCCGTGAAAATATCGAAGCGGATGCTCCCTATCCTCATATACCAGCACATCCTCGCTCTGAGAAGTACCTAACTTATGGTAATAAACCTTCTGATACTCATTCTTTGCACTGAGCGCAGAACCCTTAGGCTCATCGTAACGACTATAATAAAAACCGTCCTCGCCCCAAGATGCACCACTGAACTTTACCCACTTGATGACATCTGCCAACTTCTCCTTGGTGGCAACCTCCATTGTGTGAATCTCTACCCAGTCCGATCCCGATGCTGAGGTGGTATATGACATATACTTGTCATCCTGAGAAAAACTAATGCCACCCAGTGCTACCGTACCATCTGCACTCAACTTATTGGGATCGAGAAAAACCTCGGCAGTGCCATCCAATCCCACCTGACGGTACATAACACTCTGATTCTGCAAACCATCGTTGCGGAAAAAGAAGTAGTACTCGCCCTGGCGAAACGGAGCTCCTTGCTTAGGGTAGTCATACAACTCGGTGAGTCGCTCGACGATCTGGCCTCGGTACGGTATCTGTGAGAGGTAATCCTCTGTAACTGCGTTCTGAGCCGCAACCCAAGCTGCAGTCTCTTCGCTGCGGTCATCCTCTAACCATCTATATGGATCAGATATCTCAACTCCGTGATAGTTGTCCACAACAGTAGAATCATAACGAGTAACCGGGTAAGTGCCCACCTTTGGAGAACCTCCACAAGCAAAAAGTATTGCTGTCATTGATAAAAGTAAAAAATTTTTCATTATATTTGCTATTATTAGTTAAACCAAGCTTACCATAAAACGTCTCACCATCTTAAATCAACTAAAGACTATGGAACCTACAATCGTAAAACGCTACAACTCTGCCCCACGTGCACAAATCGCCGCATCTTACCTTCGTGACAACGGCATCGAATGCGAAGTCGATGGCGAAAGCCTTAACTACGCAATACCACTCACCGGTCAGCAAATCACCTTAACGGTAAAGGCAGAAGATGCCGCTCGTGCCACTGAACTCCTTGCCGAGACGGAGTACAACGACGAAAATTAAACCGTCATTATCTCCTTCTCCTTAGCGGCTATCATCTCGTCAATCTTTTTCGAGATGGTATCTACCATCTTTTGTGCCTCAAGCTCTCCGTCCTTCGCCACATCCTCAGGCAAACCATCGGCCTTGACTGCCTTCTTGATCGCATCTATCGCATCGCGACGCACACCGCGAAGTGTGATACGAGCACTCTCGGCATCTGACTTGATCTGCTTTACAAGCTCCTTCCTACGCTCCTCGGTAAGAGGAGGAACGTTTAGACGTATCTGCTCGCCATTGTTGCTCGGTGCCATACCAAGATTCGAGTTTACAATTGCCTTCTCGATATCTCCTATCACATTCTTGTCCCACGGTTGAATCAATATAGTCTTCGCATCTGGAACCGTAACACTCGCAACGCCACTCAGTGGCATTGTCTGACCATAACTCTCAACCATTACACTACCAACCATTCCTACCGAAGCCTTGCCTGCACGCACATTTGATATAGCTACCTCGAAATGCTCCAATGCCTTCTGCATCTTTGGCTGTGCTACGTCCAAAATTTCTCGTTTTGTTCCCATTTTTTAACCTGAGTTTTTAATTTTTTATTTATACTTTACTTTTTTCTTTGTTCAATCAATCTATCTCGCCTGTATAACACACAATCTACATCCCTACAGTACAAACCACTCACTCAACCACCGTGCCAATAGCCTCGCCCCTCACCACTCGCTCCAAATTACCCTCACTGTCCATATCAAAGACCATAATTGGCAAGCGGTTCTCCATACACATAGTAAATGCCGTAAGATCCATCACCTTAAGACGCTTCTCGATTACCTCGCTAAAGGTAATCGAGGAATATTTCGTGGCCGTAGGATCCTTCTCAGGGTCTGCCGTATATATACCATCCACGCGGGTACCTTTGAGCAGAACCTCCGCCTCGATCTCTACACCTCTGAGTGCCGAGGCAGTGTCGGTCGTAAAAAACGGATTACCCGTACCTCCTGCAATTATCACAACCTCACCCCTCTCAAAGCACTCCAAAGCCCTGCGTTTGCTATAAAGCTCTCCGATCGGTGCCATATTTATCGAGGTCAGAACCCGTGCACCGCAACCAACACTCCGAAGAGCTGCGCACAACCCAACTGAATTGATTACCGTAGCAAGCATACCCATCTGATCGCCCATAACTCTATCCACACCCTCGCCAACGCCACTGAGACCACGAAATATATTCCCCCCACCAATCACAATACCGATCTGCACACCGCTACTTGCCACCTCGGCAATCTGCCTCGCATAGCTACCGAACCTCTCTCCACTAATACCATTACCCTCTCCCCCTCCTAGAGACTCGCCACTGAGCTTTAATAATATCCTCTTATACTTCATATCACCCATCACTACCTCTAGTTCTTCTCTACGATTTGCCTTACAACACTCTTCCAATTTGAGCTATCGTACTTAAATGCACTTCCCTTTGGTACGTAGAGCATAAACTTTGGACATCCCTTGAAGGTATAGTAATGATACTTAAACTCTGTGTATGCCTTTGGTGGCTCGGGAGCAAGAATCGTCATAGATCTAAGCGAGGTACAGTCGCTAAAGGCAACCTGCTCGATAAGAGTAACGGTCGAGGGAAGAGCTATCTCAGCCAACGCCGTGCATCCAGAAAATGCCCTCTTTGGCACCTCCGAAATAGACCCTTTTATTACAACTTTCGCCAACGAAGAGCAATCATTAAATGCTCCCTCGCCAATAGTCTTAACACCTGTCGGCACCACGATTGAAGCCAGAGAACTACAACCATTAAACGCACTTGTGCCAATCTCCTGTAAGCTCTCAGGTAGTGTAATCGAGCCAAGAGACTTGCAAAGACTAAAGGCCGCAACATCTATCTTCTTCAATCCCTCAGCAAGCACAACCGAGCTAAGCGACACACAACCACTAAAGGCAGAGTGCCCGATGGACAACAATCCCGAAGGTAGAACAACGCTAACCAACGTTTCGTTGCCCTCGAACGACTTCTCTGCAATTGTCTTTAGAGTAGTGCCCGAGAGATCAACTGTGGCAATCCCCAACGAATTTATATACTTTATATCCTCAAGGGTCGGACTGCCATTGACCACAATACCCTTCAATGATGTCCTCTTGTTCCACTCAACCTGCTCGCTAATAGCACCCTTGGAGGCATCGACGGTAACAAAACCAGACTTGCGACCCTGACCACTCAAACCCAAACTAATACTTACGAAAAGTAATACAACTAATAACCTTTTCATCTTTTCTCCTTTTTTATGATTAAAAATTAAACTCTACTTCTTTTTATTCTCATCCCTAAGCAGTGCGTTGTCTACCTCAAGTTTGCTCTTTTCGGTCCTTAGCTTCTTTACCTCGCCCTGAAGCTCCTTCATTTCTTTTTCCCTCTCAGCGAGTTTTGCATCCTTCAAAACACACTCGCTCTTTAGCGAATCTACGACTATTGTTAGCCTTCCGATCTGAAGCTCATCATATATCATCTGAGCTTTTGCACTCCTGTAACTCTTGCTCGACACACAGCCAACTGCTGCCAAAACAAGAAAAAAAGATAACAAGATTATGCAAGCTATGTGCTTTGTGCGTTTCATTCGATCAACAAAGATTAAATTTAGAGTGCTAAGATACAATAATTTTTCAATAGTTTGTATATCTTTGTGATCTGAAAGTATGAAATTTTTAGAGCATACCAAATTTTTGCATCGGGTCAACTCCCCACAAGAACTTCGAGAGTTGACCATCGATGAGCTACCTACGTACTGTGATGAGCTAAGGCAGTTCATTATCAAGAGCGTTGCGCTGAACCCCGGGCACCTCGGATCATCACTCGGCGCAGTGGAACTTGCAGTGGCTGCGCACTACGTCTTTGACACCCCAAACGACAAACTAATATGGGACGTCGGACACCAAGCATACGCACACAAAATTATATGCCACAGACGAGACCTATTCGATACAAATAGAAAGTATGGTGGTATTAGCGGATTTCCTAAACGCAGCGAAAGTGAGTTTGATGTCTTTGGCGGTGGGCACGCCTCAACCTCGATATCTGCCGCTGTGGGAGTCGCCGCAGCTGCCGAACTCAAAAAAGAAAAGAAACAAGTCGTTGCCATTATTGGAGATGGCTCGATGACCGGAGGACTCGCCTTCGAAGGGCTGAACAACGCCAAGGGCAAAGATATGCTTGTGATACTAAACGATAACAACATATCGATCGACCCAAACGTTGGCGGACTCAGCGAATACTTCGCAAAACTTACCACATCGCGAAAATATAATAGACTCAAGCGTGGAGTGTGGCAAGCCCTTGGGTTCTGGCCCTGGTTGCGCAGAGTGCTGCAAAAGATGCAGAATGGAGCAAAGTCATTCTTTCTCAAAAATAGCAACCTATTTGAAGCGCTGGGCTTTAGATACTTCGGCCCTGTGGATGGAAATGACGTGAAGAGTCTTGTTAGAAGATTTCGAGATTTGCGACATATCGAAGGCACGAAACTACTACACGTAATAACACTCAAAGGAAAAGGATTCGACATCGCCGAGCGAGAACAGACCGTGTGGCACGCTCCCGGTAGATTCGATCCACTCACCGGAGAGAAAGAACCCGCCTCGAGCGAACTCAGATACCAAGAGGTCTTTGGATACACACTGCTCGAACTCGCCAAAGAGAACGAAAAAATCGTAGGCATAACCCCTGCAATGCCTACCGGATCATCTCTCTGCATTATGCAAAGAGCTATGCCAGAGAGAGTCTTTGATGTGGGGATTGCCGAGGGGCACGCCGTCACCTTTGCAGCAGGGCTGGCAACAGAGAATCTACTGCCATTTTGCTGCATATACTCATCATTTGCTCAGCGAGCGGTGGATAATATAATCAACGATGTGGCTCTTCAATGCCTGCCAATGGTGCTCTGCCTCGATAGAGCTGGACTCGTCGGCGAGGACGGCGCAACGCACCACGGACTATTCGATATCGCACTGCTGGCAAGCGTGCCCAATGTCGTGATTGCCGCACCGAGTTCGGCACAAGAGCTCCGAGATATGCTGTACACAGCCTCGTTGGCAAAACACCACGGCTGCTTTGCCATTAGATACCCAAGAGGTGGTGCATTCTCTGTCGAGGTGCTCGACGAAGAGCTCGAAGAGATAACCCTCGGAAAGTCGCGAATCGCTCGACGTGGAAAGAACAAAGATGTTGTACTGCTCAGCATTGGAGACACACTGAGCATTACAGAGCAAGCCGCTCAAAACCTCGATGCAGAACACATCGATCTGAGATTTGCAAAACCGCTGGATGCCAATATGCTCAAAAGAGTTGCAAAGGAGTATAAACGAATTGTGGTGGTAGAAAACGCAATGATTGCTGGAGGAGTAGGCTCAATGATTCGAGACTTCTATGCCCAAGAACAAATAGTGGTAGAGGTACGCAGCGTTGGAATCGAAGATAGATTTATAGAGCACGGCAGCCTATGCCAATTGTGGGAAGAGGTAGGGCTAACAACGAAAAATATAGAGAAGTGTGCACTAATGTAGCAAGAAAAACGTTATATTTGCAAGTTATGAATCGAACAATAGTGATATTTATTTTGACAACTATGCTCAGCCTGCTGATGTGTAGCTGCGATAGCTTTAGCCTATATAGCGAGGATAAAAGCACTGTTATTGCCTCTATGGCAGATCAAGAACTTAGAGAATCGGCACTGCAAGATATCTACTCGCCTGAGATGAGTAGCAAAGATAGTGCTATTGCAAAGAGTAACTATGTTGAGGCGTGGGTGATGACCCAGGTCAAAAAAGAGGCCGCACTCGATAGAGTCCAAAGTGGGAAGATTGACCAAAGCCAAATCGACAAAATGGTGGAGGAATACCGCACTAAACTACTTATACACTCGCTGGAGCATAGCTACATCTCCACACACCTCGACACCGTGATTAGCGACGCGCAAATCGAGGAGTACTACGACCAAAACCCCAATAGCTTTAAGCTCGCAGGACCACTTGTCAAGACAATCGTGGTGAGAATGCCCGAGGGACTCAGACAAAGCAAAAGACTCGAAGACCTCTTCCTCAAAGGAGATGCCGAGGATGTGGAAGATTTTCTGAACATTTGCACCAAAAATGGGTACAAAGTGGTGGACAATAGAGAGAACTGGAGAGACTTTACCACTGTGCTTAAGGATATCCCGTTCAATAGTGCTGACTTTGATGCCTTTCTTAAAAAAAATAGACGATACGAGGTTACAGACTCAGACTATAAATACTTGATGAGAATCGAAGAATACCTGCCAACTGGAGCTATCTCTCCTCTTGAACGCGAGAAGTATACTATCTCCAAAATACTCCGAAATCTAAGACGATCAGACATTATCAAACAACTCAACGACTCTCTCCACTCAACGGCTATGAACAGTGGGAGTATTGTTATCGAATACCAAAGCAAAAAAGATGAATAGAGCGAGCATTTTCATTACAATTCTTTCACTTCTACTCCTTGTGTCTACTCGAATGGTTAGCGCACAGGAGAGTCCAACCCCTGATCCACTAACAGATCAAAGCACAGGTGATAGTACGACAAATTACGTAATTGCAGACCAAGTCATTGCAATTGTTGGCAATGCTGGGATTCTCTACTCAGATATAGTGCGCACAGCTCACGCCATTACGCAAAAGCGCAAGGAGCAGGGATCACTCTCGGATCGCACAGCCGAGGAAGAAGCTCTTGAGATGCTACTGGTGCAGAACCTTATGGCAACGTGTGCTGTGATGGACTCGCTCGACAAGGATATGCCAAGCAGAGATGTCGAGATAGAGTCTATCGTTGGAGATCTTGTCGAGGGTGCCGGAGGGGTAAAAGCACTTGAGAAGGAGATGGGAAAACCAATATACCAAATCAAAGCTGACATTGCACTCGAAGATAAACAAGTGCAGCTCGCGCGCCAGATGCAAGACTTTATACGCTACGGCGTTGATATAGACTATGTGGAGGTTGCCGAGTTTCTCGATACGATCAAGACCGAGGCTATGAGTATGATACCTATGCAGTACTCCTACTCGCAGATAGTTAAAATACCTCCGCAAACCGATGAACGTAAGTATGCAATTCGAGAGCGGTTGTTGGAGTATAGAAAGCGTATACTGGCAGGGGAGGTTTCGCTGGGAGTCTTGGCGCAGCTCTACTCGCTCGACCCAGGATCTGCCCTAAAACGTGGAGAGATGGGCCCTATGCCCATTATGTCCTTTACGGGGCCCTTTGCAGATGCTATTCGTGGGATGAAGGATGGGGAGGTCAGCGGTATTGTGGAGACTGAGTATGGATACCACCTTATCGAACTTATTTCCTTTGACAGAAAAACCGAAATGGCACACATTAGGCACATACTACTAAAGCCTGAGTTTACTGTCGAAGAGAGCAAGGATGTAGTAGAGCTGCTCGATAGTATTGCCACAGAGGTAAGGGCAGAAAGGTTGGACTTTGCCGAGGCTGCAATGCAGTACTCCGATGATAAAGCGACAAAAGAAAATGGCGGTAAAGCCTTCAACAAGATGGGCTACCAGGGAGATATACGTGCTACGTCGTCTCGATTTGTTGCCGAGGAGTTGATGACAGAGGCTCGATATATAACGGTGCTAAACATTGGTGATGTAAGCCAGCCTTATGAAGCTATGGACGAAAAGGGAAACCTTGTACAAAAAATTGTGCAACTCGATACAATTATACCAGCGCACAGAGCAAACCTTCGTGATGACTACGACCTACTTGAGGCTATGGCGCAAGCCCAGAAACAGAGCACAGCAATTGAGAGATGGATAGAGGCGAACATCCATAGGGTATATGTTCTAATTGCTCCCGAATACTTGGACTATGACCTTGGGGGAGATCTCTGGAGAGAGGCTGCGCTACGTACTCAAAACAGAGAAAACATAGATGTGGAGTTCCCAACATTTGAGCAAATCGAAGAAGCAGTGCTAAAACGTGCTGCTCAGAGAGCAAAGATAAGAGAGGCTCAAGAAAAAATTAAAGCTGCAATGACTGAAAACCAAGAGACCGAAGATCAGAACAATAAAGATAAAGACAATTCCCACCGAAAAGGCCCTAAGCCAAAAGGCAAAAAGTAGAGCCATATACCCCCCCCAGCATAGAATATTAGATGGTTAGAGTAGGAAAAAAAACACGTGAGGTATGTGTAGGTCTAATGCTTGTAGGCTATATCTCTATAAACATTGGGTATGGTGTCGATGGTGCGAGCAATGCCATTGTTGCGCAGAGTGTTAAACAGAACCCGCGTACGGCTACAAATGAAACCACAGACGAAGATACGACGCAAAGTACACTGGTTGATTATGACGCTAACGAGATGGTCAATCGCGGAGATAATATCACACGACTTATTGGCAATGTGCACTTCCACCACAATGGTACGATTATTCAGTGCGACTCGGCGTTCCAGTACCCCGACGATAGAATGGAGTTCTTCGGTCGTGTCGTAATCGAAAAGGACTCGGCACTTATCTACGGAGATAGAGTATACTATAATGGAAATACTAATAAGGCTGACGTATATGCACCAATTGTGAAGATGGTGCGAGGCAAAGCGACCCTTTATAGCTACAACCTGCAGTTCGATACGAAGACCTCTATTGGAGAGTTTCACAGTGGTGGAGTGTTGAACCAACAGGGAAATAGGATGGAGTCGTTGCGTGGATTCTTCGACTCCGAAAATGAGTATGTAAAGTTTCTCGACTCGGTGGTGGTTGAAAATGACGACTACTTAATCAAAACCGATAGTCTCGGGTTTAGTATCAATGACGAGCAGCTCGATTTTCTAACGCTCACCTACATCTGGAGCAGTGATGGCAGCTTCTTGCAGGCCAACCAAGGAAACTACTTCTCTGCCACCAAGAGCTACCTCTTTACCTCAGATGCATACGTAATGAGCGATGATAGCGAGACGTGGGCTGATACGATGAGATATTACAGCGAACTCAAACAAGCATATATGTACAATAACGTACAGATTCTGGACTCCGCCAATGCAACTCTCGCATTTGGTCAGTGGGCGTTCTATGATGATAGTATTGATAGGGCTGTTCTGAGCGATATGCCGTCGGTGCGCACGTGGAACCAAAACGATACAACCTATATGCGAGCAGATACAATTATTCTGCTCACATTCCCGCCAGGAACTACCAAAGAGCAGTTGCAAGACGAAGAGTTTGCAGCATCGGACGCCTCTCAAAGTGCATACAACTCATCAACGCCCACGGAACTTGACACATTGAAAGTAGTAGACACGCTGCCTCAAATTGCAGATAGTATGAATAGACCTATCGATAAAGTGACTGCGAGAGGTGATAAGGAGTCTCACAGGGCGGATAGTGTGAAAAGTCCATCCGAGGCTGTCGCTGGCGTGATAGATACTATGATGAGTGCCATAGAGCACATAGAACTGGAGTCCGCCGACTCGCTGACCACACACTCCGAAGAGCACCACTTGTCGGATA
>CAYJMA010000034.1:12317-15545 GCA_964371475.1 uncultured Rikenellaceae bacterium
CTGGAGTCCGCCGACTCGCTGACCACACACTCCGAAGAGCACCACTTGTCGGATACCGTGCAACACCGCTCAGAGGTGATCGCAGGAGTGGTTGATACTATGGTGAGTGCTATAGAACACATAGAGCTGGAGTCCGCCGACTCGCTGACCACACAGCACGAAGAGCATCACTTGTCGGATACCGTGCAACACCCCTCAGAGGTGATCGCAGGGGTGGTAGATACTATGATGAGTGCCATAGATCACTTGTCGATGGATGTTGTTGCCGACTCGCTGAGACAAAAAGTGGACACCACTATGATGCTAAACGATAGCCTACCACCCCCAATGGTAGACTCACTCACTCAGATGGTTGAGGACTCGATAGTGGTCAAAGATACTATCCCTGAAATACCATCCAAAGTACGACTAATACGTGCCTATGACTCGGTGAGAAGCTGGAGCGCAGAGTACCAAAGCAAATGCGACTCTACGGTCTCATACTCCGTAGACTCCACAGCTACGCTTTACGGAGAACCAGTAATATGGAACCAAAATAACCAAATCACTGCCGAACAAATAGACGTCTATACAAGAGACGAGGAGATTGACTGGGTAGATTGTATAGGAGTGCCCTTCATAGCTCAGCAAGTTGTACGCGGCGACACGCTGCTCTTTAACCAAGCAACAGGAAAAGAACTACAAGTCTACTTCACTGACAATGATATTGACTATGCATATATGTCTGGCAATGTGGAGAATATATACTATATGGTGGAGGAAAGGAAGGTGGACGCAATGGTTGCAATCGAGTGTACCGACCTTACAATGTTCTTCGAGAAGAGAGAACCTGCAAAATTAGTGTGGCGTGGACAGGGCTCCGGACCGATATACCCCATAGAGCTTGTGCCGGAAGATCAACCCAGATTCCTCGAAGGATACAGCTGGCAGGTAGATATCAGACCGAAAAACAAGTGGGAAATATCACCAAACGTTGCCCGACCATCAAGGCGAGGGGAAGCAAGTGCAATTGCAAGACCTACCTTCACGATCACAGACGCTATGGATAAACGCAAAGAGGAGTTGATCGTGGCAGGAGAGTGGAGCGATAGAGTCGACTGGCCAGATATTACCCCAGAATACTTTACCGAGAATCAATACCTTTATTAGAGAAAATGCTTAAACGCTGTGTAATAGTTGGACGAGGAGCCCTCGGTGTGGCATATTATAGTAGACTCCGAGAGGTCTGCAATGTAGGGTTTGCTGCCGATTGTAATAGAGTACAGAGGTATAAAGGAGAATCTCTGTGGCTTAATGATTCTAAGATACCACAAGTTGAGTACTTTGAACCAAAGAGAGGAGATCAACCAGCAGATCTTATAATTATTACTACCAAGTGGAGCGGATACAACGCTGCTCTGGAGCTTATAGGGCCAATCGTCGATGAGCATAAAACCATTATACTACCACTGCTCAATGGCTTACTACCGTATCAGTGTGCTGTGGAACGTTATGCTACACGTAGGGTTCTGCGAGGCTTCTATGTCGGGTCTACGGCCTCGATGGTTGGCTCAAAGATGAGTGTAGGGGGAGGTTTTACAACAGTAATGGAGGGGTGCGATGAAGTGGAAAAACTCTTTGAAAGCGCAGGGCTAAGATACAGAGTGGAGGAAGATATGGTTCGCGCTCAGTGGGGCAAACTTGTTGTAAACGTGGGGCTCAACCAATGCTCGGCACTGGGTGGTGGGCTTAGCTATGGAGAGATAAAACAGAGCGAGGAGTATATGAATGTGGTTAGAGAGCTGATGCAAGAGGCAGTTATGGTTGCAAAGCATAGCGGCGTTCGCAACAGTGATAGTCTTATGGAGGAGGCTATGAGGGTCTTTGACATTATGGGAGATGGAGACTATAGCTCGATGGCACAAGATGTTAGGAGTGGTCGGGAGACGGAGTGGGAGATATTCTGTGGTTTTTTGGTACAAAGAGCCAATGAGTTAGGAGTGGAAGTACCACGTAATAGGGCAATAATGGAGAGACTGAGATGAGAGTAGTTGTTGGCATATCGGGAGGAGTGGATAGCTCTGTTGCAGCACACCTTTTGCAAGAAGAGGGACACGAGGTCATAGGGCTCTTTATGAGAAATTGGCACGATACAACTGGCACGCTGTCGGGAGATTGCTCGTGGGAGGATGATGTGCTATTTGCTCGACTTACGGCACAGAAACTCGGCATCGAGCTTCACGAAATTGACCTCAGCGAGGAATACAGAGCTCGTGTTGTGGAGTATATGTTCGAGGAGTACCAACAGGGCAGAACGCCCAATCCTGATGTGTTGTGTAATCGTGAGATTAAGTTCGATTCGTTCCTAAAGAAGGCTCTGGAGCTCGGCGCTCAGAAGGTTGCAACGGGGCACTATTGTAGAGTAAAGGAGCACCGTGATGGGAAATACTCACTACTTGCAGGAGTTGATAAAGCTAAGGATCAAAGCTACTTTCTGTGCCAGCTAAACCAAGAACAACTCAGCTATGCAATGTTCCCAATTGGCGAACTACAGAAGAGTGAGGTGAGGAGAATTGCCACCGAACAGGGTCTTGCCACGGCAACTCGGAAGGATTCTCAAGGAATATGTTTTGTTGGTAAGGTTGACCTGCCGGTCTTCCTCCAACAGAAATTAGAGGCTAAGGTTGGCACTATTATTGAGATACCTCGCGATGCTGCGATATATTCCACCGATCACTCGATATATTGTCCATATGATTATAGCGAGGAGATGGGAAGTAAAGTTGGGGAACATAACGGGGCTCATTTCTACACCATTGGACAGCGCAAGGGGCTCGGAGTTGGCGGGCACGTAGAGCCACTTTTCGTGATAGCCATTGATACGAACAAGAATATTGTCTACGTTGGTGAGGGTGATAGCCATCCTGGGTTATACCGCCGTGGGCTTGTCATTGCGCGAAGTGAGGTGCACTTCTTGGATGGAGAATATCAAGATATGGACACTGGTGGTAGCAGAGATGGGGAGTATAGCGTGCGAATACGGTATCGTCAACCTCTGCAATGCGCCACACTTAAGATAACATCTCAGGGAGCTTACATCACATTTGATGAGCCTCAGCGTGGGATTACCCCCGGTCAGTTTGCGGCCTGGTACAGTGGCGATGAGTTGATTGGCTCTGGCGTGATTCTGTAGGTCTGTAAGGTTGGAAGGTGTAAGGAGTAGGTCTATATATAGTCTGACGTACGATT
>CAYJMA010000035.1:0-15525 GCA_964371475.1 uncultured Rikenellaceae bacterium
GCGGCTTCACTTTTGAAAAAGTGAAATCAAAACTTTTGATCACCTACTCTAATAACCTAAAGCACAAAAACGCAAATTCCTATTCATAAACTCGCCACTCAATAACATCTAATACCTACTATAGCACCAAAGAAATTCAAAACATTAGGAAATTCATTCAATATTTAATACCTTTGCACGTACTTCTAACATCTATATATCTCACTTATGAAATACTTGATTCTCCTTTACATCTCTATCCTATTTATTAGTAGTTGCTCAAAAAACGACCCTCCGTACAACTTCTCTTACAAGGATGTTGATGGTCAAAGATTCTCTAATTCGCTCGGCTCTGTGGAGTTTATATCCGAGGACTCTCTGCTTTGGGAGACCTCTACCTATAGGGAAACTCCCCAATCTTATATGGTCAGGTATCAAACCACTGGAAATACAATCAATTTTGCAATCCACGACACAATTACAACTGAGTATATCGACCCGATAACGGATCGTGAAGGTTTCATAAAGAAGTATATTAGCGGTAGCTTTGAGGGAACATTTACATCCGCAGATGCTATTAGTGCCCAGGAGCAACACTCATATAGAGATATGGTAAATGATCTATACTTAACAGCATCGGGAGGAGCAAGTTTCAGCATAGTGTATAGCAGGTAGGAGTTAGAGATGGATAAGCGTCTAAATAAATTTCTTAGCGAGTCTGGGCTCTGCTCTCGCCGTGAGGCAGATAAAATGATTGAGAAGCGGAAGGTTACAGTAAACGGCAGGGTTGCAGAGGTCGGCGCGAAGGTACGCCCCGGGGATACGATTAGAGCCAACGGTATGCATATCGAAAATGATATGCAACGAGTATACCTTGCCCTGAACAAACCTCTGGGAATTGTCTGTACTACCGACCCTAAGGAAAAAAATAACATTGAAAAATTTGTGCACTATCCGACCAGAATCTATAACATCGGACGGTTGGATAAGGATTCCGAGGGTTTAATCCTGCTGACCAATGATGGAGATGTTGTAAATAAGATTTTGCGCAAGGAGGGTCGCCACGAGAAGGAGTATGAAGTTGAGGTTGATAGGCCTATCACCGAGAGTTTCTTGCGAGGGATGGCAAGTGGTGTGCCGATCTTGGGGCAAACCACGCGAAAATGCACTGTGGAGCACATTGCTGGCCGTACATTTAGAATCGTACTTACACAGGGGTTAAATCGTCAGATACGTCGTATGTGCGAGCACTTCGGTTATGAGGTAGTGCGACTACGCAGAGTAAGAATTATGCACATCACGCTCGGCAAGCTCCAGGTAGGGCATTGGAGAGAGCTCGACACAAAAGAGGTAGAGGAGCTCCACAAATTGCTCTAATGATCATAGAGCACGTGATCATATAGGGAGATCACTGCAACATTCTGGTGCGATAAGACCTCTCTATGCGATCGATCTTTATACAATAGAGGGTGGCGATTTGGCGGTCTTGAGTAAATTAGCACACTCTATTCGTTTGACTCTCAGAGCAATTCTTTTTAAACAAACTAATAAATTGCGGACGGTCGTTACTTTTTGGGCTGATTTTAGAGCAAGCTAATCATATGCGGGTGTCCGACGCCCCACAAGGGCGGCCGCATATGATTAGTTTGCTCTAAAGTCAAGTATAAAAGTAGTCAAGAGGGACGACGGAGGGCACTGACAAAAGGAGCAAATAGCGATTTTGCTAAAGGTCGCTCTGGGTGGCGACCGTCCGCAATTAGGAGTTTGCACGCAGAGACGTACGACTGAGGGAGGATGGCAACGAAGTTGGCGGACTCCCTCGCTGGGAGTCGTACGTCCGCCTTGGGGTTAGTTTGCTCTAAAATCTCGGAGTGGACGACGGAGGGCACTGGCAAAGGAGCGAATAGCGATGTTTGCAGGTGTCCTCGTGGGGCGTCGGACACCCGCATTTGATTAGTTTGCTCTAATGATAGCCAAAAAAGTGGCGACCGTCCGCATTTGGTAGTTTACACGGAGACGTTCAGCTGATGAAAAAACTTCTCACCAGCGATACTTTCTAAAATCTCTACTGCGTGCGGTATACCTTATCGACTCCCTTGATATTGCGCAAATTATAGATTACAACCTCAATGGCTTGAGTATTGGGCACCTCAATCTTTATCTCACCCTTAAATGCTGCACCACTACTGCCAAGATTTATGCTACGTACATTGATCGAGAGCTTTGCAGTGAGCATCTCGGAAATAGCTGTGGCAATACCCTGAGAGTCCTGACCCTCAACCCGCAATGTAACAAGGAAAGCACCCGTTGCATCGCCACCTGAACGCCAATGAGCCTCCAGCACTCGATAGGGGAATTGCTCCCTGAGGCGAACAGCATTCGGACAATTACTGCGATGAATCGTAATCCCGCTGTGTATGGTCACAAAACCAAAGACATCATCGCCATATATCGGCGAGCAACACTTTGCCATCTTATACTCCACCCCACTCATATCGCCATCTATGACAAGCGCATCACTGCTAACACTACTGCTCAACTCTGACTTTCGTGGACTCTTGCGAGGCTTCGGAAGTTGAACAGGTATCCCCTCCTCAATGTAGCGCGTGGTAAGCTCCTTGATCTCGCCCATAGACACCCTACCCTCGGCTATCATATCATAGAGCTCAAGACCGGTCTTTACCTTTAGATGCTTACACAGAATTGTGACGGTCTCCTCCAAGGTGATGTTCAACCTCCAATTCTTGAGCTTCCTCTCCAACTCCTCCTTACCCAAGGTTGCACTACTGGCAAGCTCCTCACGTAGTATCTGCTTAATCTTTGCCTTTGCCTTGCCCGTCACTACATAGTTCAACCACGCTACCTTTGCTCGATTACTCTTCGAGGACTTAATCTCAACAATATCACCACTGTGCAACACCTCCTTTATGCTTACCGCCTTTCCATTAATCGTACCTCCGCTACAAGTAGCCCCAAGGTTCGAATGGATATCAAAAGCAAAGTCCAAAAGGGTAGCACCCTCGGGAAGCTTACGCAAATCGCCATTGGGCGTAAAGACAAAGACCTCGGCTGTAGATGCTGCAAAGTCAAACTCATCGGCACTTTGCATATCCCCTGCCGAATCCTCAACAATGATGCGCAACCTCTCAAGCCACTGCTCTGAGCTTAAACCTCCTGCACTCTGCTCCTTATACCGCCAATGCGCCGCAACGCCCTTCTCTGCCACTTCATCCATCCGCTCAGATCGTATCTGAACCTCAACCCAACGAGCCTCACCGTGCGTAGAGTCCAAAACGGTCGAATGTAACGACTCATAACCATTACTCTTAGGTATCGAGATCCAGTCTCTCATCCTGCTCGGACTCGGAGTGTAGAAATCCGTCACAACCGAAAATGTTGTCCAACACTGCATCTTCTCCTGATCCTGCTCGCAATCCAGTATGATGCGAATGGCAAAAAGATCGAATACCTTCTCAAAGGGAACTCGCTGCTTCCGCATCTTCTTCCATATCGAATATATTGACTTCGTACGACCCTTGACCTTATAGCTAAACCCAAGCTCATCAAGTCTACTTTTTATCGGTGCCGAAAACTTCTCGATAAAGGCTACTCGATGCTTCTCGTCTTGGCGCAACTTTTCGGCAATCTCTCGATACTCCATCGGTTCGAGGTGCATAAGAGCTGAATCCTCAAGCTCTGTCTTTATACTATATAAGCCCAGCTTGTGGGCAAGAGGTGCATAGATATGGATTGTCTCCCACGCCTTTTTGTTGCGCTTCAGCTCGGGAAACATACCGAGTGAACGCATAACCTCAAGCCTATCTGCTATCTTAATCAAAAGCACCCGCGCATCGGTCGAATACGAAATGATCAACTCTCGAAAGTTATCAGCCTGCAAGGTAGACAACTTGGCATCTACACTCGATATCGAGTTCATACCTTGCAAGATTTTGGCTGTAGTCTCACCATACTTCAAGCTCACCTCCTGCAACGTAATCGAACCTTGGCGAGCGCACTCGTGAATCAGAGATGCAATGACCGAACTACTACCCATACCCAACTCCAAGGCTACAATCTCGGCAAGTTGAAAAGAGTGCATAAACATTGGCGAACCATCATATCGTTTGTGTCCTATGCTCAAAACATTAGAACTTCGCATTGCCTCAACAATCAACGAAAACTCCTCTCTGCTATAATTATCTCGAACTTGTTCTAAAAACTTACGATATCTCATCACTCTACTTCGGTGCTTTACGGTACAGATAAATGCCTATAAATAAAAAGATGATATTGGGCAACCATATTGCAAGTACTGCTGGTAGTGCCCCACTCTTTGCAAACTCCGATGCAACGCGCATCAAAACTATATACGAAAAGCATAACCCAATGCCCATACCGATGTGGAAACCCGTGCCACCCCTTACCTTCCGCGACGAAAGGGATACTCCAATTAGTGTTAGCACAAATGTCGAAAATGGGTAGGCATAACGGCTGTGTGCCTCGATCTCAAAAATAGAGACCATATCAGACCCCTTTGCCTTCTGAACCTCAATAAAATCGTTGAGCTTCGAGGTAGTCATCGTCTTGACCAAGTCCTCTACC
Organism: uncultured Rikenellaceae bacterium; assembly: GCA_964371475.1. Taxonomy (GTDB): domain Bacteria; phylum Bacteroidota; class Bacteroidia; order Bacteroidales; family Rikenellaceae; genus Mucinivorans. Next base: position 4,582 of record CAYJMA010000035.1, read on the forward strand.
TTGCCAAGCTCATCGGCTCTGAGGTTAATAACCGTATCGAGTGGAGTGCTACTCTTGATCAAAGAATCTCTGCCATCTTTGGTGAGAACTCTGTGCGTATATCTATTGGCGCTCCAACTTCCGGTCTCTGGGTTGTAGTACGCATTCTGAGCCTGAAGCGAGGTAACGACCTTACCCCCGTGATAGCTCTCAAGCACAAAGAAACCTGCTCTGCTGTTCTGTTCATTAAAGTCTCGAATATAGGCAAACGTGCCGTCAGAAACCTGACGATATATATATTTATCATACGCCATCTTTCGCGCCGAATTCGGCTTCTCGAGATACTCCCTCTCAAACTCTATGCGACGACCATTGGCCTCGGGTATCAAAAAGAGATTTAACCCAAGCGACAAACTCGTTATAAGCATTGCCGAGATAAAGTACGGATACATCAACCGCCTAAAGCTCACCCCAGAACTCAAAATAGCAATAATCTCGGTATTGTACGCCATCTTGGAGGTGAAAAATATCACTGCGACAAAGGTGAAAAGTCCGCTAAATTGATTGATAAAGTATGGAATAAAATTCAGATAGTATCCCAACAGTATCTGCGATATAGATGCTGCCGACTCTAAAAAATCGTCGATCTTCTCGGTCGCATCAAAAATTATGACAATCAACACTATCATCGCAATGGCGAAGAAATAGGTACGCAAAAACTTACCCATTATATAGTAGTCAATAATCCTTGGTTTTATGTAGTGCAGAATCTTCTTCATTTTAGCCTCTTTTGCATTAAAGTCGTTTGCTGAGTCTCTCTATCATTGCGCTCTTCCACTCACTGAAATCTCCCTCTATGATATGTCTACGAGCTTCACCCACAAGCCACAGATAGAATGTCAGATTGTGTAGCGAGCAGATCTCGGCTGCGAGCATTTCGCCCGAAATTGCCAAATGTCGCACATATGCCTTCGTATATGTGCTATCGACAAACGATGTTCCGAAGGGGTCGAGCGGCGAAAAATCATTCGCCCACTTTGCATTACGAATATTTATGATCCCCTCGCTGGTAAACAACATCCCGTTTCGACCATTGCGCGTTGGCATCACACAGTCAAACATATCGACGCCTCGATCAATGGCCTCAAGTATATTGATCGGAGTACCAACACCCATAAGGTATCTTGGTCTATCCTCGGGCAGAATCTCAGTACAAACCTCCACCATCTCATACATCACCTCTGCCGGCTCTCCAACCGCCAACCCCCCTATGGCAAACCCCTGGGCAGGATACTGCATAACATCTTGGCACGCCCGCCGACGAAGACTCTCAAAGACAGAGCCCTGCACAATGGGAAACAACATCTGCTCATAGCCATACGGACAGCTACTCTTCTCGTACTGCGACCAACAGCGCTTTAACCAACCCGAGGTTAGCTCCAACGAACTCGACGCATAACTCTCAGGTGCGGTGCTTGGCGGACATTCGTCGAATGCCATAATAATATCTGCACCGATAATTCGCTGAGTATCTATCACACTCTCGGGCGTAAAGAGGTGCTTGCTACCATCAATGTGCGAACTGAAATATACTCCCTCTTCCTTAATCTTTCGTATGCCACTGAGCGAAAAGACTTGAAAACCGCCACTGTCGGTAAGCAGTGGCTTATCCCACGCCGAGAAGTTGTGCAACCCACCAGCACCAAGCAGCGTGTCGAGACCCGGACGAAGATACAAATGGTACGTATTACCCAGGATGATCTGCGCCTTGGTGTCCTCGCTGAGCTCCTTGTGAAAGATACCCTTAACACTACCCAAAGTGCCAACTGGCATAAAGATTGGAGTTTGAATCTCTCCGTGTGGTGTGCGCAGAGTTCCAGCTCGTGCTCGGCTCCTGTTTTGAGTATGGGTTAGAGTGAAATTCATATAAATTGGTTCAATTTGACCACAAAAATAGGAAAAATATAGTATATTTGTATTTCATTTAAGAAATATTCTTATGGTAGATTTTTTTATCTCACTATCGCTCGCAGAACAAGTTATTTACCCTGTTCTTCTTATAACGTTCCTTTATCAATGTTTCGTATGGCTTGGTTTTGCAACTATTGCAACTCACTCTCACCGTTCCAAAACCAACAAAAAAGAGGGTCTACCTTCGATCTCCATTATTGCAGTGGTCGAGGATGGAGGAGCGTGGTGGGTTGAGAGCGAGCTGGAGAAACTTCTAAAGCAGGACTATCGTGGAGAGTGGGAGATTGTGGTGGTCAACGATTGCGGAGGCCTTGAGGTGGCAAACGCACTGAGCGATATGGAGCTTAAGCACCCCAAAACTCTAAGATCGACCGAGCTAAAAAAAGACCTTATGTTTAAGCACTCTCGAAAAATTCCGCTACTTGTGGGAATAAAATCAGCGCGCTTCGAAAACATAGTAGTGGCAGACCCTACGGCTTCACCAGACTCAAACAAGTGGCTCGCTGGGCTATCTGATGGATTTATCGATGGCTCGGTAGTTATTGGATACACGGGGTTCATAGAGAAGACCAGCAACTACATCCGAAGCTCACGACTGATGAGCTCCATAAGGTACATAAATGCTGCTATCCGCGGAAGGGCTTATCGTGGAATATACAACAATATTGGGTACACCAAAACTGCGTTTTTTGCCAACAACGGATTCTCACACCTCAGGCTCGCAACTGGCGAAGATGACCTGTTTGTACAGAGCGTTGCCCCAGGAGATAGTGCCAGAGTGATTATTGGCCCAGAGTCCAAAATGGAACAACACCCATATGGAGGCATCAAATGGTGGTGGAACGAACAACGATACCGTACTTACTCGTATAAGTTCTACCCAAGAAAAGTGAAATTTAGAGTCTTTATGGAACTGCTCGTAAAATTACTATTCCTCGGAGCTGTTATCACAACTATTGTTTGCTCGTTTGGTATGGATGGATACAAATGGGGATGGGCTATTGGAGTTGGAGTCTTGGTGCTAAGAGAGATTGTGGTGTGCTGGGCAGCAAGTAGAATTATGAAACGGCTCGGAGAGAAAAAGATGCTATTTTCTTTTGTGCTCTACGATATGATTAACCCACTCACCGAACTAATACTCTGCCTCTCTCGACACATAAGAGTTAACCCAGAACTATGGAGATAGACGACAAAGAGCTTATACGAAAGACTCTAAATGGAGATAGCAAAGCCTATGGAACTCTCTTTGAGAGACATAAAGGCTATATGCTCGTGATGCTAAAGTCCAGGAGCAATGACACGGAACTGTGCAGTGATATTGTGCAAGAGGCATTTATCAAGGCGTATCAGAATCTCGGAAGCTATAACGAACAGTATAGCTTTGGGGCGTGGATAACTCGCATTGCTCAGAATCTGCTCATTGACCACAATCGAAAAGAGCAGGTAAGACCACGGCAATCAACCGAAAAGGTCGACATTCCAAGTCTTAGTCCAACTCCCGAAGAGTCGCTGATGGGGTATGAAAGCAACAAAAAACTGTACTCTGTTCTGGGTGAACTTTCGGAACAGTATCGCAAGATTATTGAGCTGCGATTCTGGCGAGATATGAGCTACGAACAGATCGGAATAGAGCTGTCCTTGCCCATCGGAACAGTAAAGACGCAAATACATCGCGCGCGAAAAACATTTATCGAACTTCTAAAATCAAAGTAATGAGCAAAAGAGCACTAATTACAGGAGGTACAGGACTTGTGGGTAGCCACCTCGTGGCAGAACTTCTAAGAAGAGGTGGGTACGAAATCTCGCTTATTGCGCGTAGTGAAAAGAGTATCGAGAAGGTGCGAGCTGTGTGCCAATACTATGGCGTTGATATGGGAGGGGTGAAGATACACTATGGCGAACTCATCGAAGAGGATCAAGTGATAGGTGTGCTCAAGGAGGTAGAGCCCGACGCTGTGTTTCACTGTGCGGCAGTTGTGTCGCTGGGAGGAGTCGATGGTAGTGAGCTGATTCGAGAGAATGTCGACCTCACCGAATCGGTTACAGGTGCTATGGTAAGTTATAATAGCGGCGCAAAAAGACGAGCCACTCTAATCCACGTTAGCTCGATTGCGGCTCTGGGAATAAAGGAGGGAGAATTGACAGACGAAGGGTGCGAGATCACACACATCGAGAGGCTCTCTCCATACTCGCAGAGCAAGTATCTGAGCGAGAATGTGGTGTGGAGAGCCAGCTCGCTGGGAGTGCCCACCATTATTGTCAATCCATCGGTAATTATCGGCGTGAGTGGAGATGGTACAGAGGTCGAGGGGATTCAAGCATTTTTTAAGATGGTCAAGCGAGGATTGCCGTTCTATACCTGCGGAGTAATAGGATTTGTGGACGTTCGAGACGTAGCAAGTGCAATGATCGAGCTCCTTGAGGGAGCAGAACAAGGTCGAGAAGGTATCATAGGTCAGAGGTTCATTGTCTCGGGGGCAAATCTCTCGTATAGAGAGGTAATCGGCGAGCTTAGCGTAGCAATGGGGCATAAAAGACCTCGATTGTATGTTCCGAAATGGTTGCTTGTGGGAGCACTCCACTCAATGAGTTTTTGTTATAGAGTGGTTGGTAAAAAATCACCTATCGAGCCCTCAATGTCGCACTTTATGACCTCTAAAACGTGGTACGACAATGGCAAACTACTGAGCGTTCTCCCCCATTTTTCGTATCTCTCGATAGTCGACACCGCAGCAATGGTTGCTCGTCGCTACTTCTTCAAGTCTTGAACCTTGAACGATCTGCGATGGTATGGCGATAGACCGTGCACTGCAATAGCCTTGCGGTGAGCCTCGGTGGGATACCCCTTATTGCTATCCCATCCATAGTGTGGGTATTGAGTATGTAGGTCGCACAACAGTCTATCGCGGTGGTTTTTGGCAAGTACCGATGCGGCAGCTATGCTCATAAACTTATTGTCCCCTCCCACAATCGTCTGATACTCAATGCCACACTCGGTCTGAAACCTATTACCGTCGATGAGCAACCTCCGGGGAGTGATGGTCAGCCCATCGATAGCCCTGTTCATTGCAAGATAGGTGGCCTGCAGTATGTTTATGGAGTCTATCTCGGTGTGGCTCGCCTCGCCAATTGCCCACGCTATGGCACGAAACTTTATGATCTCTTCGAGCTCAATTCTCATAGCCTCGTTCATCTTTTTGCTATCTTTGAGCCTTGAGTCGGCAAAGTCAGCAGGTAGGATCACCGCCGCGGCAACCACAGCACCTACCAGAGGACCTCTTCCTGCTTCGTCAACACCTGCCTCCAATATGCTTGCGTGTGGGGCTATAAGTGCCATTTTGGTGATAAAATATTTGTAAAATGTGTGTAATTTAGCGTAAAAATAGTAATTTTGTCGCTATGACACAACAAAAACGAACTCAAGTAACACAAAAAAAACAAGCCCATAAACGCAAATCGGGCAGTAGTACAGCCAAGAGAAGTGTATGGGAGAAGATAGCAAAACCTCGCCATCCGAGGCGTATTGCAGCCATACTATGGACGATTGTTTTTGCCCCATTTCTGTTCATTTTTACACTGATAATACTTATCTCGGCAGGGACATTTGGCGAACTTCCAACCTTCGAGGAGTTGGAAAACCCAAGAAGCAATATCGCCACAGAGCTTATCTCCTCGGATGGCGAAGTGCTTGGAACCTTTTATGTGGAGAATAGATCCTTTACTGACTACTCAGAGCTATCTCCCTACGCTGTTGCAGCACTTGTTTCAACCGAAGATGCTCGATTTTACTCCCACTCGGGTATTGATTTTATCGGTCTGAGTCGCGTAGTTGTCAGAACCGTCCTGCTCTTTCAACACAACCAAGGTGGCGGCTCGACAATCTCTCAACAACTTGCCAAGAATCTATACCCACGAGATACAACCAAACGTTCGACCATTGGCAAGGCCTTTAACCTCGTAGTGTCCAAGCTCAAGGAGTGGGTGACAGCCACAATGCTTGAGTATAACTACACCAAGGAAGAGATCATTGCAATGTACTTCAACACCGTGTCGTATGGTTCGAATGCCTATGGTATAAAGTCAGCTGCGGCAACATTTTTTAATAAGAATCCCAATGAGCTTAACGTACCCGAGTCAGCAATGCTTGTCGGAGTGGTCAACGCCCCGACTCGATACTCACCGATACTCAACCCAAAGAATGCACTCACGAGGAGAAATACTGTAATCTCTCGTATGGCAACGGCTGGGTACATCCCCGAGGATAGTGCCAAGAAGTTCAAAAGTGAACCCATTGAGCTCGACTATCGCCCGATCTCGCACAACGCCGGAAAGGCAACCTACTTCCGCGAAATGGTGCGACTCTATATGACCGCCAAAGAACCTCAGCGAGATGACTACCGCTCAGAGTGGGACTACAATATGATGCTCACACAGTGGAAAGAAGATCCGCTCTACGGCTGGTGTAACAAAAACTTTAAGGCCGATGGAACTCCATACAACCTCTACAAAGATGGACTAAAGATATACTCTACGGTAAACTCCAAAATGCAACAGTATGCCGAGGAAGCTCTCGCCGAGAATATGGGAGGTGAAAATGGCGTGCAGAGTAGATTCGATGCTCAGAAGAAAGCCCAACGTGGAAATATATTCTATAACATTACCACGGAACAAAAAAATGCAATAATCAATTCGGCTATCAAATACTCCGATCGAGCATACCAAATGCGAAATAAGGGTGCTACCGAAAGTGAGATACTAAAGGCCTTTGACGTACCGGTAAAGATGAAAGTTTTTGGCTATAACGGAGATATAGACACGACGATGACACCGCGCGACTCGGTGCTCTACTATAAATCAATTCTACGTAGCGCGTTTGTAGCCGTAGAGCCTACAACTGGATATGTTAAGGCATATGTTGGGGGCCCGTCGTTTAAGTACTTCAAGTATGATATGGTTAGCCAAGGTCGCCGTCAGGTTGGATCAACAGTTAAGCCATTCATATACACCTTTGCCTTCGACTTCTTGGGATACAATCCCTGCACTCTGGTGCCGAATCTCCCGGTGTCAATAAGCACACAGTCGGGAGATGCCTTTACACCCAAAGAGGCAGGAAATGTAGAGTACACCGGCGAGCTTAAACCACTGCGCTGGGGACTTGCAAATTCTCGCAATAACTACTCGGCGTGGATTATGAAACAATCATCGCCCGAGGCAGTGGTAGATCTGATGCATAAGATGGGCGTAAATAGTTGGATTGATCCGGTCTATGCAGTGTGCACAGGCTCTCCAGAGGTAACACTGCTGGAGATGGTTAGCTCGTTTGCCACTTTTGTCAATCGTGGCATACACACCGATCCTCTCTTTGTCACAAGAATCGAAGACAAGCAAGGAAACATACTAAGCTCCTTTTCGGCTCGTACAGGTGATGCAATAAGTGAGAAAACGGCATATACTATGCTCTCAATGCTCCAGAGTAACATCTATGCTGGTACTGGAGGGAGAATGAGATACGAGTATAAGATTATGGGCGAGGTTGGCGGAAAGACCGGCACGACAAACAACAACTCTGATGGGTGGTTCATCGGAGTGGCACCGCAACTTGCAGCCGGTGCTTGGGTCGGCGGCGAAGATCGCTCGGTACACCTGCTAAGAGGAGGAGAAGGTGGAGTCGTTGCCCTTCCAATTGTAGGCAAATTCCTAAACAAAGTATATGCAGATAAATCACTCGGAATTAGTCCCGACGATAGATTTATGCCCCCCGTTGGACTCGTGGAAATTGACTGCGACCCCAACGATGCTGGGTATAGCGAAGAAGATGTTGTGGTAGCTGACTCAATAGCCACCGAAGAGATACCGGTCGATGACTTCTTTTAGGAATCACACAGCTATCGTACAAGAAATAATTTAAGTTAAGAAAAATATATGCAAAAAATAGTAATCTTAGATTTCGGCTCACAATACACTCAACTCATTGCTCGACGAGTTAGAGAACTTAACGTATATAGCGAGATTTTGCCATACAATGCAACGGGATTCATAGACCAAAGTGTTGTCGGGGTCATACTCTCGGGGTCACCTTGCTCGGTTCGTCAGGGCGATGCACCGCAAGTAAACTTGGAGGAGATAAAAGGAAAACTTCCGCTGCTGGGAATATGCTACGGCGCACAATACATTGCTCATAACTATGGCGGAGAGGTTGCCCCAAGCAATAGTAGAGAGTACGGCAGAGCACACCTAAGCAAAGTTGTGGCAGATGATGAACTCATTGCATCTATCTCTGATAAATCACAGGTGTGGATGTCTCACGGTGATACAATAGTTAAAATACCGGAACACTATAAGATTATAGCCTCGACAGAAGATGTACCAGTTGCCGCATACAGAGTGCAAGGAGAACAAACCTGGGGGATACAATTCCACCCCGAGGTGTACCACTCGGAAGAGGGAACAGAACTACTCAGACACTTTATCATTGATATATGTGGTTGCAGAGCAGAGTGGACACCTGCAAGCTATGTGGAGAGCTCCGTGGCACAACTCAAAGAACAACTCGGCGAGGATAAAGTAGTACTGGGACTATCTGGGGGAGTCGACTCAAGCGTGGCAGCCGAGTTGCTGCACAGAGCCATCGGTGATAGGCTAATATGCATATTTGTGGATATGGGTTTGCTCCGTGGAGGTGAGTTCGAAGCAGTGCTTAAATCGTATGAGACTATGGGGTTGAACGTTATCGGAGTTCGAGCAGGAGATAAGTTCCTGGGAGACTTGCAAGGGATCACAGATCCAGAGCAAAAACGCAAGATCATTGGACGAGACTTCATAGAGGTCTTTGATGCCGAAGCCCATAAACTCAAGGATATAAAGTGGCTTGCACAAGGAACAATCTACCCCGATGTTATTGAGTCGGTGTCGGCAGGCGGCCCAAGCGTGACCATTAAATCTCACCACAATGTGGGAGGGCTACCCGAGAAGATGAACCTTAAGATTGTTGAGCCACTACGCCTTCTGTTCAAGGACGAGGTTCGTAGAATTGGCAAAGAGATGGGAGTCCCCGATGCTATACTCAGTCGCCACCCCTTCCCCGGCCCTGGGCTGGGCATACGAATCCTCGGTGAGGTTACAGCCGAGAAGGTCGCCATACTCCAGGCAGCCGATAAGATATTTATCGACGGTCTCAAAGAAGCTGGTCTATATGATGATGTGTGGCAGGCAGGCGTGATGCTGCTTCCGGTGCAAAGCGTGGGAGTTATGGGCGATGAGAGAACCTATGAGAGCTGTGTGGCACTTCGTGCCGTAAGCTCAACAGATGGAATGACTGCCGACTGGGTGCACCTTCCATATGAATTTCTTGCAAAGGTTAGCAACGAAATAATTAATAAAGTGAGGGGAATTAACCGCGTGGTGTACGACATATCGTCAAAACCACCGGCAACTATCGAGTGGGAATAGATATTGCATAGTAAACTAAAAAAAATATTAATCTCTAAAGAAACAAAATGAAAAAGATTCTTCTAATGTTGATTGGCATAAGCCTTCTAAGTGTTAGCTGTGGCACTTCCTCCGCCCCGGCAACAAAGGAAACCCCGACCTATGCCGCAATAGTTGTGGATACCACCACAGCACTTATCTACACGGACTTTGCCGCCGAGTTGCAGAGCGAACAAGTGGTGGAGATACGTCCGCGCGTATCAGGATATCTCGACAGAATTGCCGTAAGAGAGGGTGCTCGTGTCAAGAAGGGGCAGGTGCTATTTGTAATTAACCAAGATGACCTTCAGGAAGAGTACAACGCAGCAACGGCTGAGGTAGATGCTGCCGAGGCAACCGTGGCTAATGCAAAGCTTGAGGTGGAGAAACTCACTCCACTTGTTGAGAAGGGCATTATTTCGGAGTTTGAGCTAAAGAATGCTGTGTCGAGTCTCGCCGCCGCTGAGGCTCAGTATCGTGCAGCAAACTCTGTGGCACGTAACGCTAAAATTTCGCTGGGATATGCTACCATTACCTCACCGGTTAGCGGATACGTAGGACGTATTGTTGTGCGAAGTGGTACGCTCGTAAGCCAATCGAGTGCAGATCCACTTACAACAGTATCGAGCTTGGGCCCTGTGTCTGCATACTTCTCGATTAGCGAAAATCTGCTGCTCGACATTCTCGCAGTTTCTAAGAATAATGGGAAAAACATTAAAGACATACTATCGATGATGCCCAAAGCCAGCCTTATACTCCCCAATGGCAATCTCTACGGGGATAAAGGCAAGGTGGAGCTCGCCAGTGGACTCGTAGATATGACAACTGGATCGGTACAGCTCAAGGCGACCTTCCCAAACAAAAGCGAGGAGCTTCGTAGCGGCGGATCGGCAAAGGTGCGTATCAACTCTCCATACAGCGGAGTGGTTGTAATTCCGCAGAGTGCAACGTATGATGTTCAGGATAAGATTATGGTCTATATGGTCGATAGTAGCGGAGTGGTAAATTCACACAATATCGAAATATTCGGCCGTGAGGGCACAAACTATGTGGTCAAAGAGGGGCTGAAAATCGGAGATAAGATCGTGGCAGAGGGTCTCGACTTTATCAAAGATGGAGACAAGATTAAGACAAAATAGGATAATAGAATAGAAGTATGAGAAAATACACGATAACAGGTAAGCAGGATACACGCTCAGGATTTGGAGATGGGCTGCTTGAGGCAGCAAGACAAGATGATAATGTGGTGGGTATGTGTGCCGACCTTACGGGATCAGTGAAGTTCGATAAGTTTGCAAAGGAGTTCCCCGATCGATTCTTGCAAGCAGGAATCGCTGAAGCTAATATGATTTCTGCTGCGGCAGGTATGGCAGTCGCCGGAAAGGTGCCATTTGTGGGAACCTTTGCAGCCTTTGCAACAGGCAGAGTATATGACCAAATACGACAATCGGTAGCGTATAGTAATACCAATGTAAAAATTGCAGGTTCTCATGCAGGTCTCACACTCGGAGAAGATGGTGCAACTCA
>CAYJMA010000036.1:0-15405 GCA_964371475.1 uncultured Rikenellaceae bacterium
ATACGACCACACCAAAGAAACCAAACTCAGCAATGAGAAAGGTAGCCCGTGTACGCTTGACCAACCAAAAAGAGGTTAATGCCTATATTCCGGGAGAAGGTCACAACCTTCAAGAACACTCAATCGTACTAGTCCGAGGTGGTCGTGTGAAAGACCTTCCGGGTGTGCGTTACCACCTTGTTCGGGGTGCTCTCGACTCATCGGGAGTAGACGGTCGGACGCAACGTCGCAGTAAATACGGTACTAAAAGACCAAAAGCTGCAAGCAAATAAACATTAAATTATTGAAAGACAAACCAATCGTTACCCTTCGAAACATAGGGTAACTCAAAACAAAAAACTATGAGAAAAGCAACGCCTAAAAAGCGCATTCTACTTCCAGATCCAAAGTTCGGCGACACACTTGTGACACGCTTTGTGAACAACCTAATGAACGACGGTAAGAAGAGTATTGCCTATGGTATCTTTTATGACGCATTAGATATCATCGGTGAGAAGATGAAGGATAACGAACAAAGCCCACTTGAGATATTCAAGGCGGCTCTTGCCAACATCACTCCTCAAGTCGAAGTTAAATCTCGCAGAGTTGGTGGGGCAACCTACCAAGTACCAATGGAGGTACGTGCCGATCGTAAAGTGGCTCTATCTATTCGTTATTTGCTGTCATTCTCACAAAAAAGAGCTGGACGCTCAATGGCAGAAAAACTATCGGCTGAAATAATGGCAGCCTATAACAACGAAGGAGGTGCAATCAAACGTAAAGAAGAGATGCACCGTATGGCAGAGGCCAACAAAGCATTTGCACACTTCAGATTCTAATAAAAATAGCACAGGAGAATAAATAAAATGGCAAGAGACCTTAAATTTACAAGAAACATCGGTATTATGGCGCACATCGATGCTGGTAAGACTACCACATCGGAGCGTATACTATTCTATACCGGTAAGACCCACAAAATCGGGGAGGTTCACGAAGGTGGCGCAACGATGGACTGGATGGTGCAAGAACAAGAGCGTGGTATTACTATCACCTCGGCAGCAACTACCGCATTTTGGAAGTATAAAGAAGATACTTTCCAGATCAATATTATCGATACGCCCGGTCACGTTGACTTTACCGTTGAGGTGGAGCGCTCACTCCGTGTACTTGACGGAGCGGTGGCTACATTCTGTGCAGTAGGTGGCGTAGAGCCACAATCTGAGACAGTGTGGCGTCAGGCAGATAAGTATAAAGTGCCACGCATCGGGTACGTTAATAAGATGGACCGTACAGGAGCTGATTTTTCGGCAGTGTGCGCGCAAATCAAAGAACGACTCGGAGCAAATGCAATACCTATTGTCCTTCCAATCGGATCGGAGGATAAATTCGAAGGAGTAATCGACCTTGTGTACAACCGTGCGTATGTATACTTTGATGATAAAACCGTTCGAGATAACTACACCATCGAGGAGATCCCAGCAGCACTTGCAGCCGAAGCTGAAGCAGCTCGCGCACTCCTAATCGAAGAGGTTGCAGCATCGGATGATGCGCTTATGGAGAAGTTCTTCGAGGACCCAGAATCAATCACAGCAGACGAAATCATCAAAGCACTACGAGTAGCTACGATCAATATGTCGGTAGTTCCTATGCTTTGCGGATCGTCGTTCAAAAATAAAGGCGTGCAGCTACTTCTGGACTCAGTGATCGCATACCTTCCATCACCACTTGATGTGGAGGCAATCGTGGGTACAGACCCAAGAGATGCAGAAAAAGAACTTACGCGCAAACCAAGCGAAAGTGATCCATTCTGTGCTCTTGCCTTTAAGATCGCTACTGACCCATTCGTAGGTCGTCTCGGTTTTATTCGTGTATACTCAGGTAAGCTCGACGCAGGTTCATATACGTTCAACAGCCGTTCGGGCAAAAAAGAGCGTATCTCTCGTATCTACCAAATGCACGCCAATAAACAAAATCCTATAGAGTTTGTAGGAGCAGGAGATATTGCAGCAGCAGTAGGTTTCAAGGATGTCCGCACAGGGGATACACTCTGCGATGAGGCTAACCAAATAGTCCTCGAATCGATGACCTTCCCAGAACCAGTTATCGGTCTTGCCGTAGAGCCTAAAACTCAAAAAGACCTCGATAAACTCGGCGTAGGACTATCAAAACTTGCAGAAGAAGACCCAACATTTACAGTACGCACTGACGAAATTTCGGGTCAAACCGTTATCTCGGGTATGGGTGAGCTTCACCTTGAAATTATCGTTGACCGACTAAAACGTGAGTTTGGAGTTGAAATCAACCAAGGTGCACCGCAGGTAAACTACAAAGAAGCGCTTACTCAAACTATCGAACTTCGCGAAACATTCAAGAAGCAAACCGGTGGACGTGGTAAATTTGCAGATATTGTATTTGAGCTTGGTCCGTGTGAGGATAAAGAAAAACAAGGACTTGAGTTTGCAGATGTGGTAAAGGGTGGTAACATCCCTAAGGAATATATCCCAGCTGTACAAAAAGGATTTACCTCGGCTATGGCAAATGGAGCTCTGGCAGGATTCCAAATCGATTCGATGAAAGTTACACTCAAGGATGGTTCGTTCCACCCGGTTGACTCCGATTCGCTGTCGTTTGAAATCTGTGCTCGTAACGGATTCCGTCACGCAGCGGTAAAGGCAGGCCCTCAGTTGATGGAGCCAGTTATGGCAGTTGAGGTTGTTACACCTGAAGAGAATATGGGTGATATCATCGGAGACCTTAACAAACGTCGTGGGCAAATCGCAGGTATGGAACAAAAGGGTACAGCACGTGTGGTTAAAGCCAAAGTGCCACTATCTGAGATGTTTGGATACGTAACAGTGCTTCGTACGATCTCTTCTGGACGTGCAACAAGCTCGATGGAATTCTCGAACTACGATACCGTTCCTGCGGCACTTGCCAAAGAGATCATCGAGCAATCGAGCGGTAGACTTAAAAACGAAGACGAATAACCACCAACACAAATTACAAACAAAAATTATGAGTCAAAAAATTCGCATAAAACTTAAATCTTACGACCATAACTTGGTTGATAAGTCGTCGGAAAAAATTGTTAAAACTGTACAATCTACCGGTGCTGTTGTTAGTGGTCCAATTCCACTTCCAACCGATAAGAAAATATTTACAGTGAACCGCTCAACATTTGTTAACAAAAAGAGTCGTGAGCAGTTCCAACTATCAACCTTTAAGAGAATGATGGATATCTATTCATCAACTCCTAAAACAATCGATGCACTGATGAAACTTGAACTTCCATCAGGTGTTGAGGTTGAAATTAAAGTCTGATAGAGAATGGATTGAGACTCTCCGCCGGTTATGCTTAGTATGGTAGCGTGGAGAGTTGAGAAAAGAGAACAGGGGTGAGTAAAATTTTTACTCGCCCCTGTTTTTTTGTATTTTATGACAAAAGTTATATCTTTGCTATAAAAGCAAGTTGAAAAAATGTACGATATTATCATTATTGGATCGGGGCCAGGAGGATACACTGGTGCTGTGAGAGCCGCACAGTTAGGCAAACGAGTGGCAGTTGTAGAACGCGCCGAATTAGGAGGAGTCTGTCTCAACTGGGGTTGCATCCCTACAAAGGCACTTCTGAAGAGTGCGCAGGCGTATAACTATGCTGTGCACGCCAGTAGCTATGGCGTGGGAATTGAAGGTAGCGTAGTGCCCGTACTGCCCTCGATGGTTGATCGCAGTCGCGGTGTCGCTTCGCAGATGAACAAAGGTGTTGAGTTTCTTATGAACAAGCACAGTGTGGATGTTATTCGCGGAGAGGGTAGAGTTGTTGCACCTGGCGTGGTAGCAGTTGGTGGCGAGGAGTATAGGGCGCACAATATTATAATTGCAACTGGTGCACGCCCCCGCAAGGTGGCATCAATACCGGTGGATGGTAAGCGTATTATAACCTCACGAGAGGCACTTGAGCTTAGAGAGTTGCCAAGCTCGATTATCGTTGTCGGCAGTGGTGCTATCGGTCTTGAGTTTGCATCGTTCTACTCATCGTTGGGGTCAAAAGTTACAATTGTGGAGTATCTCGATAGAGTAGCCCCGTTGGAGGATAGAGAAATCTCGTCTACTGTGGAGAGGGTATTGCGCAAGGGCAAAGTTGCGGTTATGACCTCTACTGAGGTGCTTGGTGTGGAGAAGAGTTCGGATAGTGGGTGTGTGGTGAGCGTAAGGGGTAAAAAGGGCGAGCAGGTTTTGGAGGCTGAGATGGTGCTCTCGGCTGTTGGAGTGGAGGCCAATATCGAGGGTATCGGTCTTGAGGATGTTGGTGTTGAGGTTGACAGAGGTCGTATTGTAGTGGATAAAAAAAGTTATAGAACCTCGGTTGAGGGGATTTATGCAATTGGCGATGTTATTGCAACAGCCGCTTTGGCACACGTGGCATCTGCCGAGGCTGTTGCTTGTGTGGAGGGTATATGTGGTAATGAAGTGGTGGTAAACTATGATGCCATTCCGTCGTGTATATATACTCCGTGTGAGATTGCATCGGTTGGACTCAGCGAAGAGCGAGCAGTGGAGAGCGGATATGAGGTGGTTGTGGGCAGGCACTCAATGATGGCAAGTGGTAAGGCTGCGGCTGTGGGTATGCGTGATGGGGTAATAAAGCTTGTTTTCGAGAAGCTTAGCGATGGTCAAGCAGGAAAGATACTCGGAGCACACCTTGTGGGGTATAACGTTACAGAGATTATTGCTGGGCTTGTGCATCTTGTCGAAGATGGTGCGACGGCTCACACCATTGCCACAACAGTTTATCCACACCCAACCATTGCTGAGGGTGTGATGGAGGCTGCGGCTGAGGTCTTACACCTGCCGTAAAACATAGCTGAATGAAGAATCTAACAGTTATACTATCTATTATACTCTTTAGCTCTTGTGGCACAAGTGCTCAAACTGTAGTAGATAAAAGTCCGGATCCAGATTTCCATATTTACCTCTGTTTCGGGCAGTCGAATATGGAGGGATCAGCCGAGATTGAGGCAAAGGATAGAGTTTCTGTTGCTCGTTTTTTGATGATGCCCACAATGGAGGATAGCACGAAGGTTGGCGGTCGTAGGATAGGGCAGTGGTATAGTGCCACACCACCACTTAGCCAGACACGTGCGGGTATATCTCCTGCCGATTACTTCGGTCGCACGATGGTGGACTCCTTGCCCGAAGAGATTAAAGTTGGAGTTGTTGTAGTGGCAGTTGGAGGATGCGATATACGTCTCTTTGACAGAGATATATCTCACAAATATGACGATACATACCCAATCGAGTGGTTTCGTAAAAAGATACGTGATTATGGCGGAGATCCCTATGCACGCCTTATAGAGGTCGCCAAGATGGCGCAAAATGACGGTGTGATCAAAGGCATATTGCTTCATCAGGGTGAGAACAATGAGGGTGATACCAATTGGGTCTATTATGTGGAGAGAGTATATGAGAAGATACTCGCTGATCTTAATCTTCGAGCCTGTGATGTGCCACTCTTAGCCGGTCAAGTAGTTCCACGTAGTGCGGAAGGTCAGTGCGCTTCGATGAACGATATTATTGACAAACTTCCCAGTGTCGTACCCACCGCATACGTAGTGTCGGCAGAGGGATGTGGAGTGTATGATGATAAACTGCACTTTAACTCAGAGGGTGTTCGAGAACTCGGCAGAAGGTATGCAGAAATGATGCTAAAGATAAGGTATGGAGGGTTACCAGAATAAAATATTGCTAATAGTCCTACTTGCGCTCTATACGCTTACAACAGCATATATTGGTTATCGAAGTAGGAAGAGCAAAAGTAGTGAGGACTATTTTTTGGCATCTCGTCAACTCCCCTCGTGGTTGCTTGCCATAACCTTTATCGCGTCGTGGTGGGGTGGTGGTTCTGCCATAGACCTTGTGGATCACGCCAGCCGAGAGGGAATAAGTACTTTTTGGATCTATGGAGTGCCAGTACTACTGTCCACCGCGCTGATGTTTATCTTTGCAGGTGGTATACGTCGAGTGGCAACGATAAGTCAGCCGGAGATTATCGAAAAGAGATATGACGGTCGTTCGGCTCTGATGCTTACGCTCTTTATTGTCGTCTTTATGATAATAGGTGCGGCGATTCAGGTAATTGTAATATCAAAGTTTTTTGCAGTTTTTTTCGGTGTGTCAAACACCCTGGGAGCAATTATCGGAACGGTATGTGTGCTCTTTTATTCGCTCTTTGGTGGGTTCAGAGGTGTTGTTATCACTGATCTATTTCAATTTGTGTTCTTTCTTGCAGCATCTTGTTTTTTGTTCTACCTGGCGTACGACGCCTCTGGAGGAGTCGACTCGATGCTTCTTGTCGCAGATCAACGAAATGGCTATACAGACTTTATGCACAACATTGGAGACAATATTGCTTATGTCATTACATTTGGTACGTCGTGGATGATTCAGGCTAATATATGGCAGAGGATCTCGGCTGCTCGTAGCCCTCACAGTGCACGAAAGATGATGGCAATTAGCTTTGTGGTGTTCATACCGCTCTATTTGATGGTGACACTCACCGGTATGTTCTCGTCGGTAAGCTATGCATCGGTGCCAGAGGGTGGAGTAGTTAATTCAATGTTGCTGGCTCTTGACAACCCCCTGCTTAGTGCACTTATCTTCGTTGGACTAAGCTCTGCCATTATGTCAACAATGGATTCGATGTTCAATACCGGTGCGCTATCGCTCACCGTTGATATCTATAAACGTCATATTAACCCCAATGCCTCCCCCACACACTATGTTACAGTTGGCAGAATCTCAACACTACTTGTTGCACTCATTGCACTATATATTGGGATTCGCATAGATTCGGTATTGACCATATCGTGGATAGGGGCAGATTATATCGCCTCGGGAGCCTTTGTGCCACTTGTTGCTGGCTTCCTGTGGCGTCGTGGCACAGCCGCCGCTGCGCTATGCTCAATGATCTTTGGCTTTCTATTCTCGACCTATAATATGCTCGTTGCACTCGGAGTGCCACTTCCCGTGGAGTGGGAGATAGCCTCTGCAACTCAAGCAATCATTGGCATTGGTGCCTCGCTGATAATCTACACAACTGTATCACTGATAACAAAACCTAACTATACTAAGGCTGATCTTTTTATTAAAACCGCAAAGATACGATGACAATAGAGGAAATTTATAACTATGCCGATAGGATAGGTCTACACACCTTTTCTACTATCTACAACGGCGAGGTACACTCACGCATTGCACACTTCAATGGTTACGATAGCCAGGGTATTTACCTCCGCACGATGGGTACAAAACCCTACGGTAGACAACTCAGAGAAACACTACAAGTAACAGTATGTGGACACTCCGACGCTCCACTCCTTAACCACGATGATATCGGAGCTGTCCCTGATTTTGCACCAGGATACACCTTTAGACTTATCGGCGAGCTGAGGTATGTTTCGCCCGAGGAGATAGCGCAAAATGCCAAGACCAACAAGATGCTTGAGGTTGCTGCACGAGATATTATCTCATATCCGGCAATGGCAGAGGGTAATTTTCAGATAATTCGTGCCCGAGGCGAAATATATGATTATGACTTTGCAAAGGTAAACCGACCGTATAAACTTCACAGAAGGCGTTTTGCCTTCGGAGGTATGACCTACAATGAGGCAGGGGTGTCGATAAGTGAGCAGTGTATAGAGTGTGGTAGGTGTTATGAGATATGCTCGTTTAGCGCCATAGAGGAGGGCAGTCCATACAGGGTGCTGAGTGAGAGGTGTGATGATTGTGGGAGCTGTATGTTGGAGTGTCCGGTAGGTGCGATTAAAGAATCTAAGGTGATATAGAAATGAAGCATCATACATCAATCATAGAGGGTGTGTGCATAAGGGTGGAGTATAGCAGTCATCACATAACGGCAATACACTATGCCAAGGGTGCCAAAGATGTTGGAGTGCCTTCAGAGCTTAGCAGTATGGTTTTTTCTCAACTTAGAGAGTACTTTGAGGGTTTACGCAAAGAGTTTTCACTGCCACTTGACCACCAACAAGGAACGCCATTTCAGCAACAAGTGTGGAGTGCGTTGCGAGATATTCCGTATGGCGAGACTCGTTCGTACAAAGACATAGCCGAGGCAATCGGTATTCCCAAAGCGTGTCGTGCTGTTGGTATGGCAAACAATCGCAATCCTTTTTCTATTGTTGTGCCGTGTCATCGCGTTGTCGGAGCAGATGGTAAGATGGTTGGTTATGGCGGTGGAGTTGACCTTAAGGTTAGGCTATTGGAGATTGAGGGGAGGTAGTGGTTCATCACAGAGTTGATTTTTTTTGGCTCTACAATTGGCAATACTATTATGTTAGAGTAGGTGTCCAAAAGTTTTTGATTTCACTTTTTTCAAAAGTGAAGCCGCCGGCAGGCAGTGTTAGCTATGTCAAAAAATAAAAAAGTCAAAACGGTCGCCAGTGAGCTACGCAAAAGAATTTTGGTAAAGGTCGCTCGAGATGGCGACCGTCCGCAATTTGGTAGTTTGTACGCAGAGACTAACCATTGAAGGTGCAATGTGTACGTAGTCGAACGACGGAGGGTGGCCAAATAAGCAACGCGAGTATTGCGGCCTCCCTCGTGAGGCGTCGTTCGGCCGCATTTGGTAGTTTGAACACACTAACGTACGACTGAGGGAGTCCAGAAAGGCAACGCAAGTTGGCGGACTCCACCACTGTTCACTACTGGCGGGGGAGTCGTACGTCCGCCTTGGGTTGGTTGCTCTAAAATCAGCCCCCAAAGAGACGACGGTCCGCAATTTGGTAGCTTGTCCACTATTTCTCAAAATAGTGTTCATCCCAATTAACAAAATATACTCTGTGTGTCGATCGAGTGATGGCAGTATATAACCATCGTTGAAAATCAATGGTTAGTTGTTCATCTCCAAACAGCATTCTATCTATAAAGACCCTGCTCCACTGTCCTCCCTGCGCTTTGTGACACGTAACAGCATATGCAAATTTGATGTGAAGTGCACCCCAATACTCATTGGTCATAATAGCCTTATATCGTTTGTTTTTTTGCGCTATGTCGACATAATCTTTTTCGATTTCGTAGAAAAGAGCCTCGCTTTGCGCACGAGTAAGCGAAGGTGCATCACTGTACAGCGTGTCAAGAAGCACCTTGCACTCCAGTCTATAATCATTGTAGTCTGGCAACCGTATTTGCACTGTTGCAAAGCGACAGCCATATATCTCGTGATGACGAACCACCCTCTCAACAATAGCAATGTCGCCATTGGCAATAAAATCCAGATCGTCGCAATTCTCCCTCTCTGCAATAGCATAGTTGTTCTTCACCACCATTATCATATCGCCTGCCGATAGCTCCTCCTCGATCTCCAAAACTCGGTGTCTAACCCCTCGATTATACTCCACAGCTCGCTTATTGGATCGAGTTATAATAATAGTATCCTCTCTGCCAACCTCTCTATAACTATCCTCGATGGCTTCAATAAGTTCGCTGCCGTTAATGCTACGCACATCCTCTGCTACGCTCAGCGATGGCAACCTAACAACCCCACTATCTATATACTCTCTTATGGCAGTAGCATTGTGAAGAATCGCAGAGCTTTTTCCTTGCCCGCTACGCACAACCTCGTTAAGTGTAGAGTAGTGAATATCTCCATAGTCACACATCTTGTTTGGGTCGAGTGCAGGTGAGGTGCTTAACCCCACGGGTGGTAATTGCGCACTGTCGCCTATAAGAATCAACCTGTTGTAATCTCCCATATTAACATACTCTACTAAATCATCGAGTAGCATACCCGAACCAAAGGCAGACTCCCCCCCTTGGTTCGATAGCATAGAGGCCTCATCGACAATGTATACACACTCTTTGTCTTTGTTGTAGTTGAGCGAGAAGTTTCCACCATCTGCCCCGAAGCTCCGTTGTCTGTATATCTTTTTGTGTATCGTAGATGCAGCTCGCTCACTGTATAGACTTGCCACCTTCGCAGCACGACCAGTTGGAGCCATAATGTGAAATTTTATATCAACTGCCTCCAGTGCCTTAACAAGTGCCGCAATTATCGTGGTTTTGCCCGTTCCAGCATAGCCACACAATACGAAAATGTCGCTTCTATCTCCCAAAATTATGTAGTTGCACAGCGCCGAAATAACTTTTTTTTGCTGCGAAGTTGGTGGAAACGTAAAATTGTTGTATATTTGGGTCGCAATATCGTTTGGTTTCATCGCCTAAATGAGTTTAAGTAACACAGACAAAGATAACTAAAAACAATATAATAATGAAAGTAGCACTACAAATTATTCTTCTGGCTATTGTAGCTTTTTTGGGTTGGTGGATTTTTAATATGTTCCAAACCCCTGTTGAGTTTAACCAAGTACGTGAAGAGCGTGAAGTAGTTGTGGTCGAACGTCTTAAGGATATTCGTACACTTCAACGCTCGTTCCGTAGCAAGTATGATAAATTTGCTGGATCTTGGGAAGAGCTGATCAACTTCTACAAAACTGACTCAATGCTTGTAGAGTACGCAGAAGGTAGCGAAGATGACTCAGCGTCGATGGACAAACTCGTGCGTATTCAGAACTATATCAAGATGAGCGATACGCTTCTAAACCACCGTGGAAGAGGTTACAATATTGATGATATTCAATACATACCATACTCGGAAATCGCAACTGGTGCAAAGGTTAAATTTACACTCGATACTGCTACAATTATAACAGCATCAGAGGTTGCGGTGCCAGTTTTTCAGGCCTTTGCTCAATATCCAACCTTCTTGGGTGACCTTGACAAACAAGAACTTATAAACTATCGCGATGAAAGAGTTAATACTCTCAAGCGTGCAGACGGACTAAAAGTTGGAGATATCACAATCACCAACAACGAGGCAGGAAACTGGGAATAAATCAATTTGTCACGGTAGAAACCCACATACACCTGTGAAGCATAACTATGAGTACACGACATAAAGAACTATCCATTCAGATCACTCTGAGTGGATTTTCTTTTTCAATAAGAACCCTCGACTGTCGCTCAGATGGTAGCCTGCCAAGCTACGATTTTGATAGCGTGCTGGAACAACATTACTCGCTCTCGGCGTACCTTGAGTGGAGCACGCCGGCAACACTCATCCTGCCCTTAGAGGTTTTTGACCACAGCCTTACAAGCTCATACCTTGAGAGCTGTGGACTATACAACGCTGACCGCCACGAAGCTCTATTTGCAGTCTTGGGTGAATATGTGGCAGTGTGGGCAGTAGATGCGCAATTGTATAACTTCATTAAGCAAAGAATGCCATCGGCAAATCACACTAATTCACTCCTGGATGTCATTGAACAAACAGGCTCAAATGATTTGACAATTGTGCTTGACACTGCTGCTGTTATGCACCTTGCATATAAGAAGCACGGTGAATTGGTGATGGCAAATTCGATGAAGATCACTACCATAGAAGATGTGCTGTTTTATCTGAAAAAACTCGAAGTTACTCCAGCAATAATTTCTATTGGCGGTGAAAACGCACAACAAATAGTGTCGCTTACTGAGCAGTATTATCCAGAGGTTAGATTATGCGAATAGTTGCAGGTAGCCATCGAGGACGCATAATATCTCCACCAGCGTCGTTCAAGGCGCGACCAACTACGGATTTCGCCAAGGAGAATCTATTTAATTCGCTCTCAAATCTATATGATTTTGAGCAGATATCGTTCCTGGATCTCTTTTCGGGTACAGGTTCGTTGAGTTACGAGGCAGCAAGTAGAGGTTCGAGTCGCGTTTTATCGGTTGAAGGAAACGCTGTTCACCAGAAGTTTATAGCCCAAACCGCCAAGCAGTTAGGACTCAGTGCCATAGAGTCTATTCGGAGCAATGTGTTTACGTTTTTCAAAAGCTCGTTTGCTGAGAAATTCGACATAATATTTGCAGACCCTCCATACGATATGCCACAACTTGAAAATATCCCAACTCTTGTGTTCGACAAAGGGTTGTTGAAAGATGATGGGCTGTTAGTTTTTGAACACTCATCCGAGTACGACTTTACGAAACATTCTCATTACTCTCAAATGAAGCGCTATGGTAGTGTCCACTTCTCATTCTTTATTCCATAACTCCCCCTGTGCGAAGAGATGAGCGGAGTGAAGATAGTAAAGGCGTCTGCAGGGTCAGGGAAAACCTATATGCTTGCTATGCAGTACATAGCTCAAGCAATGAAGCATCCAGATGCATTTAAGAGTATACTTGCCGTAACCTTTACAAATAAGGCGACAGCCGAGATGAAGGAGCGAATACTCAATCAGCTTCACGCTCTGGCAAATGGCGCCAACGACGCTTTTGCTCAAACACTGATTGCTGAGACAGGTTATAGCGAGTTGGAGCTTTGTAGCCGCGCGCAGATGACCTTGAGTGCCATTTTACAGGATTATAGCTCGTTTGCTATATCTACTATCGATAAATTTTTTCAGAGGATAGTGAGGAGTTTTTTCAAGGAGTTAGGTCTTGATATTAACTACGAACTTGTTATCGACACACAGAACGTTGTAAAACAAGCGGCAACTAATATTGTAGAGAATAGCTCAAAAGACGAAAATCTGGCACGAAGAGTATGGAATATCGTTGAGATAAAACTTGAAAAGAATAGCCGTGCCGATATTCGCACCCATCTTGAAAGGATGCTTGGCGATGCCTTGCGCAGTGGGATCAACAAAGTGAGTGAGCGTAGCTTAGAGCAGGTTCAACAGCTCTATCATAGAGTTGAGGAAATTACCGTGAGGACAGAAAAAGAGATCCACCGTCTGTGCATTGAAGCGTGTGAGATTATGGGAAGATCGGGACTTACGCTCGATGATTTTAAGGGACGGAGCAACTCATTTGTTAAGTACTTCAACGAAGAGAGTAAGAATGGAAAGTTACAGACAACGTTCTATAAAAGTTTGAGAACGGCAGCAGATGCTCAGGATTATTGCGATGTTTTAAGCCCTAGGTTTAATAAGAGCGAGCTTAAGGTCGAGATTCTTAGTTTGCTTAGAATTGCCTCCAAGGTGGTTGAGCTATATGATGCGACTGCCATTGACAGAAACACCTTTAAGGAGATGGGGGTTAATTATCACTACTATCTTGTTCTTAGCGATTTGCTCAAGGAGTACAACGAGATATTGTCGCGCCAGGGGCAAATAGCACTTGGTTCGACATCCACTATGCTCAAAGAGATTACACAGAGCGCAGGAGTCCCTTTTATTTTCGAGAAGCTGGGGTCAAAGTATTCGACTATATTTATCGATGAATTTCAGGATACGTCGAAAGGGCAGTGGGAGGGTTTTGAGCCTATTATCGACGAGATTATGGCTCAGATCGCAGATAACCAAGTGATGATTATCGGAGATGTCAAGCAGGCTATATACAGATGGCGAGGAGGAGATTGGAGGTTGCTTGCAAGTGAGGTTGCAAGTCGGTATGACAATCAAGAGATAGCGTTGTCGACGTCGTGGCGAAGCGAGGAAAAGATTGTAGAGTTCAACAACAGAACAATAGGGAGGGTGGTTCAGGCGGCAGTGCGCTATGTTGATGGTTTTGTGGGAGATGATGGAGTAGAGAGGAAAAGTGTAATACTTGATCAGGCATATCGCTCATTTGAGCAGGCGGTTGCTCCACATCGAGTGGGTACGAGCGGTGGTTGTATTGAGATGTGTCGGGAGGATGTAGAGGGTACGGTGCGGTGGACAGTAGATAAGATAAAGGAGTTGAAGGGCAGGTATACGCCATCGAGCATAGCGGTACTTGTACGACAAAGAGGCGATGCAGATGAACTTGTCAATGCCCTTATCGATCAAGGCATAAGTTTTGTAAATGAGGAGGTTCTGAGCGTAAATGGTTCTGCTGTGGTGCACTTCATTATAAATATTATGAGGTGTTCGCTCAATGGGGATGATTGTGTAGCCCACCGAGCTGTCACGGAGTATTTGAATAGGGATCTAACCGAAGAGCAAAGCGGTGTGATTGCACAGCTCTGCAAGTTAAGTGCTCTGGAGGCTCTCGAACGCATTATCGGTGTTTTTGAGATAGGAGATAAAGAGCTGTATCACCTGCAAACACTGTATAATCTTGCATATATCCACACTCGGGACAAGCCGGGTAGTATCTCAACGCTTGTTGCAGCCTGGGATGCGGATCTTAAGAATAAACCTGTGGTAATGCCGCAATCTTCCGATGCGATACAGCTACTAACCATACACAAGTCGAAGGGTTTGGAGTTTGATGCAGTATTAGTGCCCTTTGCGACTTGGGGGTTGTTGCCACGAACAGGAAATACGATTTGGTTCCGAGCAAATCGTTATCCCGAGCTTGGAGTTTATCCGCTTAGCTACAAAAAAGGATTGCGGCATACAGAATTTTCTTTAGATTATACAGATCAGAGCATTGCGTCGGTGGTTGATAATCTTAATTTATTATATGTTGCTATGACTCGTGCCAAAAAGGAGATGTACATAGGTATCGGCGAGAAGCCAAAGTCAGATACTATTGCTGCATTGTTGAGTGAGGCTTTGAGCGAAGAAGGTGATTTATGTGGCGAGATTGACAGAGGTGGTGAAGTTGTTTTAGCTTCTGAGATAGAGCAGAGTAGTGTGTTGAGAATTGATAAGATTCAGAGCTATTCAGAGCCTGCTCTACGTGTGGATGATATCGATAATATAGGAAATATATGATTATAGCGAGCACGGGCAAGATTCTAAGTCCTGTCCATTTAGTTTTATGCAATACTGCACGGGTGCTATATTTCTATACATTTTGCTGACTCCACAAAATCGCTCTTGACTCATTTCGACAATCTTCAAGAGTTTATGTTTAGTTTCTATCTCCGGGATATTGTCTGTAAAGAAGTTGTAGTGTACGCAGAAGTTATTAAAGACTTGTGGTTTTCCCTGATCAAGCGATGCCGCAACCTCGACGTTAAAATCTTCTATATTTACTCTCATTTTTCTAATTAGCGCAGCCACATCCATTGCTGTGCATCCTCCCAGTGCAATGAGCATCAATGATTTAGGGCGCAACCCATTGCCGAGTCCACCGTGCGACATTGGTGCATCGAGTGGTATTGTGAATGGTATATCTTCTATTTCGGCATCAAATGCCATCTCTTTTTTTCTCGATATTTTCACCTTTTCCATTTACCATTGTGTTTATGATTAAAAGCAGATACAAAAATCTTGCCTATGCAAAAGAATTAAATTTTTATTAAAAAAATTTGGTGAATAATATTTTTTCATTTATATTTGCACTGCTTAAGAGGGGGCCAACCTTGGCAAGGAGCTTTAATAGTGAGATTGAATAGTACATAAAAATAATGCGGAAATAGCTCAGGAAGGTAGAGCACGACCTTGCCCCAGGATATAGGGAACTGCCCAACCTTGGCAAGGAGCTTTAATAGAG
>CAYJMA010000037.1:0-15390 GCA_964371475.1 uncultured Rikenellaceae bacterium
TTAAACTTGTGGTACTCTAATGGCTCGAAGTTCCTCAGAACTCCGGGCCTTTTTTTATACCCCAAAATTAATCAATTTTTTATTACTCGTGTCGCATTTACAACTTTAATCTGCGGAAAAAGTGAAATCAAAACTTTTGACTACCTACTCTAAACAATATCACTACAAAAAAACTAAATACCACCTCCACCATTCGCACAATGATATAGTAAGCAAAAATACAACTCAAAAAAAATCGCTAAAAATAAAGATCCCTTCGACCACCTTTGATGTGATCAAGCTTCTCAACTGTCTTTTTACTGTCGATTTTGGCAAGCTCCCTCTCGATCAATCTCCATCCCATAGCCCTTAAGTGCTGCGGCGCATAATCCTCCAAATACTCCGCAAAGGTAAGTATTGCATTAGGAGTGCAGAAATTTTTAATATAACCCTCGGTTGAAAACTGCATAAAATGCTCGCCAGTTCTACCCTTACGATAACAAGCCGTACAAAACGATGGTATTCTATCACCCCTTACAAGCTCCGTAATGATCTCACTCAACGAACGATCATCGGTTATCGAAAACTGAGGATCGCCAGTGCTACTCTTTTCGCTATACCCACCAATCTCAATACTTGTTCCACCGTCAATTTGTGAAACTCCATACTCTATTGCAACGTCTCTTAACTCCGCACTCTCTCGTGCAGTTAGTATCAGCCCGGCATAGGGTACAGCAAGGCGAAGAACTGCTATGATATATATAAAATCCTCATCTGAGATTGTACTCGGACTCGGTATTGCACCCTGAGCTGGAGTGATTCTCGGCACAGATATGGTGTGCGGCCCTACGCCATAACAAGCCTCAAGATGGTTCGTATGCCGAACAAGTGCCAAAACCTCCTCTTCCCACCGCGGATTTAATCCAAACAATACCCCAAGCCCTACATCATCAATTCCGCCCTCCATAGCCCTGTCAAAGGCTGTTAAACGCCAATCATAGTCAGCCTTCATCCCCCCTCTGTGGTGTTGCGCATAAACCTCCGGATTGTAGCTCTCCTGAAATATCTGATACGTTCCAATACCCGCTGCTGCAACCTCGCTAAAACCACTAACCCCTAAAGGCGCTGCATTAATATTCACTCGTCGTATCCCCCCCCCACCATAAACCTCTCGGACATTATCGGCTATGAAACTCGCAGAGTATCTCATATGTTCGCCATAGACCAACACAAGTCGTCGATGCCCTTGACCGACAAGAGCTTCAACCTCACTCTTAAGCTCCTGATCGCTTAGCGTCTTCCTAATCGCGGTGCTATTGTCCGCCGCAAACGAGCAGTAATCACACAGATTCGAGCACAAATTACCTACATATAGTGGTGCAAAGAGCACTATTCTATCTCCATAAATCTCCCTTTTGAGCTCTCGTGCAGCTTCCAACACCTCGTGGCGAAACTCCACAGGGGCACGTAACAGTACTGCTGTCTGCTCAAGCGACAGTCTTTCTCTGTTTCGACTACGTGCAATAACCTCCCTTGCCTCATCCTCACTGGGACTCACACACAACAACGAGCGCAACTCATCAACATCGATAAATGGCACTCGGTTTTCATCTAAAATTTTATACCTTTGTGGCTTAAATAACATAGTTGATAGCAAAGGTAATAATTTTTTTTTAGAAAAGATGTCGCAACAAAACAACCGAGGAGGTTTTAGCAGTCGTTACGGAATATTAATGGCAATCGTAGGTTCAGCCGTTGGGCTTGGTAATATATGGAGATTCCCGTTCTTAGCAGGCGAAAATGGTGGAGCTGCTTTCATCATAATCTATGTATCGATGGTTGCTATAATCGGTATTCCACTGGTACTATCAGAGTTTGTCGTAGGCAAGGCTGCTCAGGTTGCACCAATAAAGGCAATACAGAAGTTAACCAATAGGAAGAACTCTCCGTGGGTTTCCATAGGTTACATATCGGTTATTGTGGGTCTTATTTTAATTGGTTTTTATAGTACAGTGTCGGGGTGGGTTCTAAAGTTTTTTACTCGGAGCGTGGTTGGTGGTTTTGAGAATCAAACCCCGCAACAAATCTCCGACTACTTCAACACCTTTAACTCTAATATATGGGAGTCGATGGGCTATGCCACTGTCTTTGTTCTTATCTGTGCACTGATCGTCAGCAGAGGAATTGAAAAGGGTGTGGAGAAGTGGAACAAAATACTTTTGCCCTGTTTGCTGGCAATGCTGCTCTTTTTGGGGGGCTACTCGATGACACTTAGCGGGTGGGACAAGGCCGTGGACTTTCTCTTCAAACCGGACTGGAGTGCCGTAACGTTTCGCACATTTCTGGACGCACTAAGCCAAGTCTTCTTTACCCTCTCTATTGGTATGGGCGTAATGATGACCTATGCCTCGTACTCCAACAAAAAAGAGAACCTATTCTCCTCAAAAGTTCTGGCAGCTGGTATCGACACCTCGATTGCAATACTTGCCGGAATTGCAATATTTCCTGCTGTATTCACCTTCGGATTGGAGGCAAGCGAAGGTCCGCATCTCGCATTTAAGACTCTACCCAATGTCTTTGCTCAACTACCTTTTGGTTGGCCACTTGCCATTGCATTCTTCGCTACGCTGTGCATAGCCGCCATTACATCGGCAGTCTCCATTATGGAACTGCTTATTTCAACCGCCATCGAACAACTTAAAATTAGTAGAAAACGAGCAACTATCCTTATCTTTATTCTGAGCCTAATACTAACCCTTGTGTGCGCACTGTCTAATACTATATTTGCACTCTTCGACCAAGTATCGGCAAAGATGCTACTGCCAGTTTGTGGACTACTAACATCGCTATTTGTTGGTTGGGTGATAGACAAAAAAATCTCAAAAAAGACATTTACAAGCGATGGGACATACTCAACAAGAGTATACCCCATCTTTATGTTCATTGTGCGCTATATTGCGCCACTTGCCATTGCCATTGTAATACTTGGCGGAGCAGGCGTGATTTAGTCTTTCCCTCTTAGTCTCCGAAGCTGATTCCAGCTCCGCGCGCAACTCGTACAATGTCGCTCTCTGGGTCTACGAAGTTCATCTTACCCACCGCCTCGGTTATAGGCACTGACACGATATCTGGATGGCGATATGCCACCATATGTCCAAACTTACCCTCCAACACACACTCAAAGGCTTTGACTCCGAATTGAGTAGCAAGGACTCTGTCGTATGCCGTGGGAACACCACCGCGCTGAACGTGCCCGAGGATAGTCTCGCGAATATCGGGCTCAAAACCTTGGGCCTTGATCTGACGAGATAGGTCATAAGCAACTCCACCAAGTCTTGTATTTTCGTAGCCTACCTCCGTAGCCTCAGCAGCGTGAACATCACCACCCATTGGCTTTGCACCCTCTGCCACTACTATAATTGCAGAACCTCGGTTGCCTCTATGGTAACGAGTACGGAGCTTCTCCATTACTTTATTAATATCGTACGGTATCTCAGGAATAAGACACACATCTGCACCACCTGCAATGGCTGCGTGAAGTGCTATCCAGCCGGTATCACGACCCATCACCTCTACAATAAAGGTACGGTTGTGCGACGCTGCAGTTGTCACAAGCTTATCGATTGCCTCGGTGGCTATTTGAACTGCTGTCTGAAAACCGAACGTAGTGTCTGTTGCAGACAAGTCGTTGTCGATAGTCTTTGGCACACCAATAATGTCAAGACCCTTCTCATATAGCTGTTGTGACAAACGCTGAGAACCATCACCTCCGATAGATATTACGGCATCAACCCCCATTAGCTGAAGTTTGCGTATCATCTCGTCCGAACGGTCGATATACTCCCACTGACCGGTGTGTTTGTTGAAAATGGGCCACGCAAACGGGCCGCCTTTATTGGTTGTCTCGATTATCGTACCTCCTCGGTAGTGAATACCGGCTACTGCCGCTTCGTCCAAAATCTTAATCTCTGATGGCTCCCACAATATACCATTATAGGCCTGAATAGATCCCATCACTTCCCAGTCGCCCTCTTGAGCAGCGCGCTTTACAACCCCTCGTATTACTGCGTTTAGTCCGGGGCAGTCACCACCACTTGTAGAAAGTATAACTCTTTTCATTATTAAAATTATTATATTAAATTTGGGTGCAAAGTTAATACAATTAATTGCACCGTGCAAAACTTTTTAGAAAATAGAGTGCATATTACTCGCCAATCTTGCTATAAAATTCAAAAAAAACATAGCACTATTCATACATCGGATATGAGATCTCCATACTCTCTATGTGGTCGACAAGCCACTCTCGACTGACCTCTCCTGTCAAATATTTCTCGATGAGAATAGATGCAATAGGGGCTGCGGCTGTCGAACCAAATCGACCGTGCTCGATGTACACCGACACTGCAATCTTCGGATTGTTGCGCGGAGCAAAGCTCATAAAGGTAGAGTGGTCAGCTCCCTGTGGATTCTCAGCTGTACCGGTCTTACCACATATATCAAGCCCCGCAACATCGGCAACCTGAGCCGTACCGCCTTCCTTGTGTACGGCATCGTACATACCATCGATGATTGACTCAAAGTATACAGAATCAACCATTGTATTGTGACGCTGCATAAACCTCTCATCAATCGAACTTTGACCATCAATGCTCTTTATAACGTGAGGAATATAGTAATGCCCACGATTGGCAACGATAGCTGCGAGGTTTGCCATCTGAAGCGGTGTAACTGCCAACTCTCCTTGACCAATTGCCATCGAAATCACAGTCAAAGAGTTCCAAACTCCTCGATAGACTCTGTCGAAGTAGGTCGACGGACGAACAATACCGGACAACTCTCCCCTCAGATCTGAATCCAACTTTCGCCCAAAACCAAAACTCTCCACATAGTTCGTCCACAGATCATAGTTAGCCTTAACACTCCCCTCGGGGCCCTTGTCAAGTATGTCTCGATAGACGTAACAAAAATATGTATTACAGGAGTGTTGCGTAGCTCCTGCCATATCGAGCCGAGGGGGGTGCTTATGGCACGCAACACCTCGACCTATGGTATAACGACCGTGGCACGTATGCTTATCAGTTGCATCGGCTACTCCAAGCTGCATACCAATCAAACCGTTCACTACCTTGAAGGTCGAACCAGGTGGATAGTAAGCCATAACAGCTCGATTGAAGAGTGGCTTGCGTTTATCTCCCAAAATCTTCATATAGTTGTTACCACGCTCTGGGCCAACAAGCAAGTCGGGATCATAACTCGGCGACGACGCCATAACAAGCACCTCCCCACTACTCGGCTCAATTGCCACAATCGAACCTATCTTGCCGTGAAGAAGCTCCTCTGCCAAGGCCTGCAACTCCCCATCAATGGACAAAACTATTGAACTGCCGACAACGGGCAAAACATCACTCTTGCCATCATTATAAGACCCCTGAGCCACGCCATAGACATCAACCATCTGAATCTTCCGACCCTTCTCACCACGTAAAACTCGCTCATAGGCTTGCTCAATGCCACTCATACCAATATTGTCGTTTGGCTGATAGTACGGATCATTGCTCATAATCGCGTCGGTCACCTTGCCGACATAACCCAACAGATTTCCTGCCATCTTGCTCGGGTAGCTGCGAATAGTGCGAAACTGAGCATAGAAACCCTTGACTCCCTTCTCATCAAGACGCAGCTTCACCTCCTTGGGCAACTCTCTAAAAATAACGCTCGGTTGGCGCATTGAGCGACGAGCCGCTCGCGCAATACCCTCCTTTAACTTATCGATGCTAACTCCAAGCGTTGTGGCAAGCGCAACAGTATCAAAGGGATCAACATCACGAGGAACCACCATTATATCGTATGCCTCTATACTACGAACCAAAAACCTGCCATTGCGATCATACACCTCACCTCGTGGAGGGTACTCAACAACATTGCGCATCGTATTGTCATTGGCCTGCAACTTCAGCTCATCGTCCATAATTTGCAGGTTAAAAAGACGAGCAACAATTACAGCGACTATCAACAACAACAGCCACCTCAGAACAGAGTGTCGTAAAAAATTCTTCTCCATAATTATTAAGATCTCCTCTACCTCTAAATCTTTTTTCTCCTACCTCCAAACGGTAGCTGAGCTACGTAAATAAAAATTGTAGTGGCAACGGTGCTCAATCCTACCTTGATTAGGGTGTCAACGACCCACGTAAAGGTCATAACCTCCAATGTGGAGTATGTTAGCGAAAAGAGTAGCACCATCAAAAAAACGTACTTCACAAAACCACTGCTTCCAACTCGCGATGAAAATGGAACTCCTCCACCGGCTACAACTTCTGCCTCGATGGTAAGTTTGAGGATGGCAGGTCTCACAAAGGCGATAAAGACCATACTCATTGCAATGAGCGCTGGGCTTCCTGCAAACATATCAAATATTGCACCCATTGCCAGAGCAGACAACATCAACGGTGCAGGGCGAGTCTGCATAGGGAGCATCACAAGCACTATGCCATAGCCATATATAGATACATACCCAAGTAGGTTGATGCTACCAAAGACAAATTCTTGCAGAAGTAGCACCACGATAAATGCGAATAGATATATAAACAAGTTCCTCATTGCACTAACAGCTCCTCCTGTGTCGCTTCAATTACAGCCTCAAGCTCTGCTCGTTCTTTGTTTGCTTCAAGCGATACTGCATAGAGGTAGTGGAGTTTGGTCATATCTGCCGCTAAGCGAACACGTGCGCTCATCAACAGGTTATAATCCTCCTTCACCTCGCTTACCGTACCCACAACAATACCTGGGGGAAAGATATTGGAATACTCCGTCGTCACAATTGTATCGCCAATCTCGATTGGGGTATGAGCTGGTATCTCCTCCATTACAACCTCTCTGTAATCACCTCCATCCCAGTACAATGATCCGGGGCTACTCTCCTTCATTAGCGTACCGCTGGTCCTAAAGTCCCGGGAGTTTAGAATTGAGACGGCAACCGAAAAATTCTCCGAACAGTACTTCACATAACCAACCACTCCATCTGAGTTAAAGAGTGCCATATCGGGCTCTATACCCTGCTTCGTACCTGCATCGATTGTAATATAGTTATTACGCTTGGTGTAGGTATTATTGATCACCTTGACGATCTTATAGTCTTGAATCTTATCGAGTGATAGTTGCCTCAGTGTTGGCATCTCTTCGAAGAGGGATAACTGCTCGTATAGACGCGCATTCTCCTTTAACAACTCTTCATTTTGTCTCTGCAGAGAAAAGTAGTTAGACGTGTTTGTTATATATCCGTGTAGACTGCCAACAATGGTATGCGATATGGCTATCATCTTGGCACGTTGGTAGCCGCTCTGAGACAAGAAGACACCCAGACATACTATCTCTATTGCAAGAAAAAGCAGAAACGGATAGATCTTCTTTAGGAAGAGCAGCAGTCTTATCATCTAACGTAAAAGGAACGAGAATTTATTGATGTTTTTTTGCGCTATACCCGTACCTCGTGCAACTGCACGTAGAGGGTCTTCGCTGATATGGAATGGGATCTTTGTCTTATTCTGCAGGCGTTTGTCGAGTCCTCTGAGAAGTGCTCCACCTCCCGCCAAGTAGATACCCTTGCGATATATATCGGAGTAGAGCTCCGGTGGAACTTTCTCCAACACCTTGATAATTGCCATATCAATTTTCATCAACGATTTATCAAGGGCTTCCGCCATCTCTTTGTACGACACTGGAATATCGAGTGGCAGGCTATTGATAATGTTTGGGCCTCGAACGTTGAAATCCTCGGGCGGATTATCGAGGTTATCTACCGCGGCTCCTACTGCCATTTTGAGTTCTTCGGCCGTGCGCTCACCTATCTTTATGTTGTGTTGTTGGCGCATATAGTTTTGAATATCTTCGGTAAAGACGTCTCCTGCTACATTTATACTCTCGTTGCAGACAATACCGCCCAGAGATATTACAGCAACCTCACTGGTACCACCTCCAATATCCACTACCATATGTCCCTCGGGGGCCTCAACATCGAGTCCCGTTCCCAGAGCTGCCGCCATTGGTTCATATATCATATAGACGTCTCTTCCTCCGCAGTGTTCGGCAGAGTCTCTTACGGCACGTATCTCAACGTTGGTAGAGCCCGACGGAATACAGATAACCATCCTTAGCGAAGGAGAAAAGATCGTACCTCGTGACTTTATCATACGAATCATTCCACGAATCATAAGCTCGGTGGCATTAAAATCTGCAATCACACCATCTCGTAGAGGGCGAATCGTCTTGATGTTCTGGTGCGTACGCCCGTGCATCTTACGAGCCTCGTTGCCAACAGCTATGAGCTTGCCCGTAACGCTATCAATGGCAACAATCGAGGGTTCGTCGACGACGATTTTGTCATTATGTATGATCAGCGTATTTGCTGTTCCGAGGTCCATTGCCAACTCTTGGGTTAGCATAGAGAAGAGTCCCATTGTTTTCCTAAAAAATTATAAAAGTATGTATATGTTATGACCTTGTACTTGGTCTAATGCTTAAAGTGGCGTATGCCTGTTACTACCATCGCTATATTATTGTCATTGCAGTAATTCACCGTATCTTCATCTCGCACCGACCCTCCTGGTTGAATAACTGCTGTGATTCCTGCCTTGTGTGCAATCTCCACGCAGTCCGCAAAGGGGAAGAATGCATCGGATGCCATCACCGCACCTTGAAGGCTCAGACCAAAGCTCTCGGCCTTTGCTATTGCTTGCTTCAGTGCATCAACTCTCGATGTTTGTCCAACTCCACTACCAAGCATCATTCCATCTTTGGTCAGCACAATGGCGTTACTCTTCGAGTGCTTCACTATTTTGTTGGCAAAGATTAACTCTTCCATAGTTTTATCGTCAACGGCGGTCGTTGTGGCGAGTTTAGCTTCGCCGTCAATACCACCTACTAACGTATCTTTGCACTGCGATAGTATTCCTCCCAGCATAGTACGTTCACTTTTGTTTCTCTGTGATGCTTGCTCGAAGTTAACCTCAAGCAAAATTCTATTCTTCTTCGATTTGAGTAGATCGAGCGCGTCGGGGTTAAACGATGGTGCGGCGACAACTTCGCAAAACAGCGTATTGATCAACTCTGCTGTTGGAAGATCTATCTCTCTATTTGCAATTAGCACACCTCCAAATGCAGAGATTGGATCGCCACTAAGTGCACTTTGGTAGGCTTCGCTAAGTGTCGGGCGAGTTGCAACTCCACAGGCATTGTTATGCTTTAGGATTGCAAAGGTTGGGTCGCTGTGTATAAACTCTGAGATTAGTTCCACCGAGGCGTTGATATCCAACAAGTTGTTATATGAGATCTCTTTGCCGTGTAGCTTACGGAAGATCTTATCGAGATCTCCCAAAAACTCTGCACTTTGATGTGGATTTTCGCCATACCTGAGTGCTGTCTTTGGGTTGAAGTACTCCGATATTGCTTTATCGTATTTTGCAGTTACCGTAAAGGCCTTAGCTGCAAACTCTCTT
The DNA here is from genome assembly GCA_964371475.1 of uncultured Rikenellaceae bacterium. GTDB lineage: Bacteria > Bacteroidota > Bacteroidia > Bacteroidales > Rikenellaceae > Mucinivorans. The sequence continues at coordinate 9,474 of CAYJMA010000037.1, forward strand.
CGTTGTTCGAGTGTTGTTGCACCGTTTTGCGCTCCAAGCACCTCTGTCAGTTCGCCATAGAGTTCTTTATTTGCTATGACCACCACATCTTTGTGGTTTTTGGCAGCTGCACGAATCATCGAGGGACCTCCAACATCGATCTTTTCGATAATCTCGCTATCTGACCCACCGCTTGCCACTGTCTCCTCAAAGGGGTACAAATCGACAACAACCAGATCAATGCTCGGTATTTCGTACTGCTCAATCTGCGATATATCCTCTGGATTGTCTCTTCGATAGAGTATCGCTCCGAAGGTTTTGGGGTGGAGGGTCTTAACTCTACCGCCCAAGATCGAGGGGTAGGACGTAACGCTCTCAACCGATATGCAGTCGATCCCCATCTCTTCGATAAACTTTTGTGTTCCTCCTGTCGAGTATATCTTCACATTTAGCTCCGACAATTTACGCACGAGCGGCTCCAGCCCGTCTTTATAAAATACTGATATTAAGGCACTTTCTACTCTTTTCATAGGAATTTTTAGATATATTCGACAAAGATAACTATTTTTGCGAGGAATTACCCACACTTTTACTAAATTTTCTTCTTTTTTTTCACCGATGAATTTCTCCACCGCACTCACCCTATACAATGATGCTCCACTTGCCCATTTAATGAGTATGGCAGATGAGCTGAGGCGTGCTATAAAAGGTACTGAAAAGGTAGTAACCTATCAGATAGATCGCAACGTAAACATCACGAACATTTGCCGTGGGGGGTGCAAATTTTGCTCCTTTCACGTGCCACACTCTATGGCACACAAGGGGTATATTACCTCAATGGAGCAGTACGATCAGAAGATCGAAGGGCTGAGAGTCGCCGGTGGAGATCAACTCCTACTGCAGGGAGGGATGCACCCCGAGCTTGGAATAGAGTTCTACGAGGGGTTGTTCTCAGAGCTAAAGAGGAAAAATCAGTGGCTAAGACTACACGCTCTTGGTGCGCCCGAGATATTCGACTTGGCACAGAGGGCTGGTATCACCCCTACCGAGGCACTACACAGATTACGGAAGGCTGGACTTGACTCGCTACCTGGTGCAGGCGCAGAGATCTTAGACACAGAGTGGAGGGCGAAGAACTGCCCGGGTAAGTGCAGTGCAGAGGAGTGGCTCGGAGTAATGGAAGTGGCTCAAGGTATGGGGCTTCTCACCACCGCTACGATGATGTATGGATATAGAGACAGTGCGGAACTACGGCTAAAACATCTATTCAAGATCAGGGAGTTGCAGGCACGCACCGATGGCTTTAGTGCCTTTATAGCTTGGCCCTATCGTGGTAGAGGCAAGAGTGTTCCTTCGGTAAGCGAATACCTACGAATCGTTGCTATATCGAGACTGGTGCTGGACAATGTTGCAAACATTCAGGCCTCGTGGCTAACCGTTGGCGTTGGTGCAGCACAGGTGGCACTGCACGGTGGAGCAAACGATATGGGATCAATTCTACTCGAAGAAAACGTGGTGCGTTCGGCAGGAGTCACAATGGTAATGGACGAAAAAAAGATGTGCGATACTATCACCGCGGCGGGCTTCACTCCCCAGCTCCGCAATCAAGACTACTCTCTACGCACTAAAGACCTACGCCCATAATCTCGCGAACCATTCTCAACGTCTCCTGCGCACTCTGCTTGGCTTTGTGAGCTCCGTGCGCTGCAACCTCTGCAAGATACTTTTCATTGGATCGAATCGAGAGTATATTTTCTCGCAGCGGTGAAATCGCCGCTACCATATCCTCTGCAAGTTGTTTCTTGAGATCTCCATACCTAATGGTACAGTCTGCATACGCCGCACGAAACTGAGCCACTACCTTTGCATCGCTCACAAGATCCATTATAGTAAACAAATTCTCTACCTCTTCGCTTGGCGTCTGCCCCATCTCTGTCGGGCCACTATCGGTCTTTGCCCGCATTACCTTGCGTCTTATATCTTCATCGCTATCTACCAAGTAGAGACCATTACCGCTACTTTTGCCCATCTTTCCCGTACCGTCCAGGCCGGGAACCTTCACAAGTTCACTGCCAAAATTATATGCCACAGGCTCAGGAAAGAGCTCCACGCCATAGATAGAGTTAAATCTCCGAGCATACTTTCTTGTCATCTCCAGGTGTTGCTCCTGATCCTTACCCACGGGCACCTGTGTGGCACGATGTAGCAAAATATCGGCTGCCATCAACACCGGATAGGTCAGCAACCCTGCATTTACATTCTCGGAGTGCTGTCGCACCTTCTCCTTGAACGATGCCGTACGCTCAAGCTCACCGATATAGGCGTGCATACCAAGCAGTAGGTAGAGCTCCGCTACTTCTGACACATCGCTCTGAATGTAGATCGTGGAGATATCGGGATTTAGTCCAGCTCCGAGATAGTCGCTCAACACGTTTTTGATGTTCTCGCCCAATGTCTTAGGGTCGGGATGCGTTGTGAGTGAGTGATAGTCGGCAATAAAAAATAGGCACTCGGCATCGTTTTGCATCTTTATAAAATTTCTCAGAGCACCATAATAGTTGCCCAGATGGAGGTTGCCCGTGGCACGAATACCGCTTACTACTTTTTGCATAACCTGTTTTTTTAGTGTATTTTGTAGGAAAATTGCTACAAAAATAATAAATTTGTTCTAATTATAAAAAAAACACAGAGACCTTTTCCAAGCAATGAAAATATACACACGTACCGGAGATAGTGGCACGACAGCCTTGGTTGGCGGCAGCAGAGTCAGCAAAGCAAGTTATAGAATCGAGGCTTATGGCACACTCGACGAACTTACCGCCACGTTGGGCTATCTATGCAGTGGGCACTTTAGTGGTATGGCAGCGCACCGCAAAGAGCTCACCGAGATTATTAGTCGAGTGATGGACTGCTCGGCAATAGTAGCCAGCCAGGACGATATGATCGAGAAGCTACCGAAGATCGACAGCTCAGATATCGAGAGGTTGGAGATCTGGTGCGACAGGCTACTTGACGGACTACCCGAGATTAGGCACTTTACCCTTCCGATAGGTTCTGCCGAGATGAGCTATGCGTCGGTATGCCGAACTGTTGCACGACGAGCAGAGAGAGCAATGGTGCGTGCCGATAATCACCAACAAGCAATTAATCAAGAAGCTATGATCTATATCAATAGACTCTCGGACTACCTCTATGCATTGAGCAGAAGGTTGGCTTTTGATAGTGGCGAACCGGAGGTGCTATGGAGTGCGAAGAGAGATAAGTAATATTTTTTTTGGTTTTGCGTTAGGATATTGACAAAAAAAGTTATTTTTGTGCACTGATAAAAAACCGCAGAACAAACCTAAACTATTGATATAAAATGTACTGGACTTTAGAATTAGCATCAAAATTAGAGGATGCACCTTGGCCGGCAACCAAAGAAGAGCTTATTGATTATGCCGTTCGCTCGGGCTCGCCACTCGAAGTGGTAGAGAATCTTCAGGCTATCGAAGACGAGGGTGATGTCTATGAGAGCATCGAGGATATATGGCCAGATTATCCGCAGAAGGAAGACTTTTTCTTTAACGAAGATGAGTATTAATGGCTATTGTTAGAACTCTAAGAGGTAAAACTCCCGTCGTTGGAAAGGAGTGTTTCTTGGCTGAAACTGCAGCTATTCTTGGCGATGTTGTTATGGGTGATGAATGTTCGGTGTGGTATGGTGCGGTGCTGCGAGGGGATGTCAATAGCATTAGGATTGGAAATCGAGTAAACATTCAAGATAATGCTTCGGTGCATACTCTCTATGAGCGTAGCGTTGCCACTATCGGTGATAATGTATCGATCGGGCACGGTGCGGTTGTACACGGTGCGACGATCGAGGACAACTGTCTAATTGGAATTAATGCAACGGTGCTCGACAATGCTGTGGTGGGCACTGGCACTATCGTAGCAGCGGGGGCGTTGGTACTCTCAAACAGTGTTCTTGAGCCCAACTCTATCTATGCAGGAGTGCCAGCCAAGAAGGTCAAAGATATTTCTGTGGAGCAGAGTCGGGACATTGTGGAGCGCATAGCCAATGACTATGTGATGTACGCTTCGTGGTACAAAGATTAACAATAAACGGCAGTGGGTGGGGAATCACGAAAAGGATTTGAACTTCACTTGTATACATCGGTGTAACCTCTTTTTTTCGTCTCTTCCAATCCATTTTTTATGGTAATGTGATAAGGAAGGACTGATTTTTTCGGTTGATTTTGCAATTTTGCTTCTACGAAATTATCCTTATCATTGCGCTGTAAGGCCGAAGCGGAAGCGAGTTCTGCTGAGGAGCAACTTGCCGAGGAATAGGTCTTATGATTAAACAGTAGAAAGGGAGTATTTGTGCTCCTTTTCTCATTTCTACCGGTAATCTCAGATGCCTAAAAACCTACTTTTTGTTATCCATATTGCGGAAGTAAAGATACCATTTCACATAGTTCTTGTAGTGAGTTTTAGATAGTCCTCTGCGTAGTGATATGTTTTGCTTTAAGTGCCCAAAGAATGACCCCAAACTATTAGTATTGTTAGGTACATTGGAATTATCTATTCAACCTTTAAAATACGATAATATTTTGAATTTCAGCGAATTAAATATGTAGTTGTATTAACCGAGACCAAACAACCCTATTTTCAGCCTTTGAAGACCAATTAAATCCAAAACACCCGCTCTGTCAACTTGCGCAAAACATTGATCGCAATGAGTACGACGGAGATAGAGTTGAGGAGAGCATTGGAGCCGGTAGGGCGTATTAATGTAGAGCTACCTGACAAGTTAGCTGGCAATAGGGATTATCGTTCAGATCGTAACTTTTGTTTGGTGATGTTATAAATGTGATGTTAGCGTATAAGTTCAAGAGGGCAAAGTCTCTTTTGTGGTTTTTCTGAGAATTACATTTATAGATAGAATGGTAAAAAACTGCCCATAAGGCAAAAACTGCCATACTTATTTTGTTAAATCGAAATGTAGTAATGGGTTTTTAAGGCCTGACTAATTACAGCATCTGATGTAAAACAGTGGTCTATTTTCAGGCAGTAACGGATTTTATTGCTAAATTTGCAGACTTAAACGTTTACAAAATGGAGAAACCAGGTTATGTATATATCCTAACAAACCCAAGTTTTAAGGAGGATTGGGTAAAGATAGGAAAGAGCTCTCGCCCAGTAGATATCCGCTCAAAAGAGCTGGATAACACTGCAGTGCCACTACCTTTTGAGATTTACGCAACAATGAGAACCGTAAAATATAACCAGGTAGAGAAATTAATACACAAAACAATCGACCGTTTAACAGATCTTCGTATTCGTCAGAATAGGGAGTTTTTCAATGTGTCGCCACAAGTGGCTTTGGATATTTTGAGAGATATTGCTACCACTGTTGAAGATGCGGTTATTGAGAATTACGTTAATGGTCAGTTTATCGAAGGGGAAGAAAGCGAAGAGTGTGCAACCTCATCCAAACCACGAGCACGCTTTAAGTTTAGTATGATCGGTATTCCAATTGGTTCAACCGTGGTATTTACTCCTACAAATCTCGAGGTCAAAGTAGCAAGTGATGATCAAATTGAATATGATGGTCGCCTATACAAGCTATCTCCTTTTGTTGGGACATTTATGCCCGAGAACAAGCGTAATACCTCAGGAGCGTACCAAGGAGCAAAATACTTCACCTACAACGGTGAAATATTGTCAAACCTGAGAGATAGATCAGAGTTTTAATATTGTGGCGTATGATTAAGTTAAATGATATATTATACTGACAGTCAACAACTAAATATACAATCAATATTAGAGTAGGTAGCCAAAAGTTTTTGATTTCACTTTTTGCCGCAGATTAAAGTTGTAAATGCGACACGAGTAATAAAAAAATTGATTAATTTTGGGGTATAAAAAAGGCCCGAAGTTCAGAGGAACTTCG
>CAYJMA010000038.1:0-15106 GCA_964371475.1 uncultured Rikenellaceae bacterium
GCGGCTTCACTTTTGAAAAAGTGAAATCAAAACTTTTGATCACCTACTCTAAAAAAACACCCTCACTATTCACACTCAATGCTACTGTATTTCGGATAAATCATAGAGGTAATGGCACAGCATTTGCATACAAAATATCTCAATTACAAAACCAAACAACTATGAAAAATAATCCAAAAACTAAATCCCCTACCCTCGGTGTAATGACCCTTGCCGTTATGAACATTGCAGCTGTTGTATCGCTTCGAGGACTCGCCGCCGAGGCAACATATGGACTCAGCTCGGCATTTTATTACCTACTCGCAGCTGTGATTTTCTTGATTCCAACCTCGATGATCGCCGCCGAACTTGCCGCTATGTTTTCTGGCAAACAAGGAGGAGTGTTTCGCTGGGTAGGCGAAGCCTTTGGACAACGAATGGGATTCTTAGCAATATTCTTGCAGTGGTTCCAAAACACTATCTGGTTCCCAACTGTTCTCACCTTCGCTGCTGTTTCACTTGCCTTTATCGGTACCGATACCGTTACAGATAGCGAACTTGCATCGAATAAGTTTTTTACACTCGTAGTCGTACTTGCAATATACTGGTTGGCTACGATTATCTCACTCAAGGGGCTTGGCTGGGTAGGTAAAGTTAGTAAATTTGGAGCTATTGTAGGTACTATCATTCCTGCCGGACTGCTCATAATATTTGGCGTGATATACCTATCAAGCGGCGGACACAACTATATGGATATGACAGGGAGTTTCTTCCCCGATCTCTCAAATCTTAATAACATTGTGCTGGCATCCTCTATTTTTCTCTTCTACGGCGGAATGGAGATGATGGGTGTGCACGTTATGGAGGTCAAAAATCCGACGAAGAACTACCCCAAAGCCATATTCATTGGAGCACTATGTACGGTTGCAATTTTCGTTCTCGGTACCTTCTCACTCGGATTTGTAATCCCTGCCGATAAGATTAATCTCACTCAATCTCTGCTTGTTGGTTTTGACAACTACTTTGCATACTTTAAGATGAGTTGGGCAGGGCCTGTGATGGCAGTAGCACTTGCTTTTGGAGTTTTGGCAGGGGTGCTCACCTGGGTTGCAGGGCCTTCGCGAGGAATATACACCGTGGGAAAGGCTGGCTATCTTCCGCCGTTCTTCCAAAAAGCCAATAAAAATGGAGTGCAAAAGAACATTCTATTGGTACAGGGTGGCATTGTTACAGTACTTGGTTTACTATTTGTCGTTTTGCCATCGGTTCAATCCTTCTATCAGATATTATCACAGCTCACAGTACTACTCTACTTGGTAATGTATATGATGATGTTTGCAGCTGCTATCACACTGAGATATAAGCTCAAAGATCTTAAACGCCCCTTTGCTGTTGGTGGCAAATCGAACCTCTGGATATGGGTTATCGGAGGTATAGGTTTTATCGGATCGTTGACAGCCTTCTTGCTTAGTTTTATAATGCCTACGATGTTTGAGGGCGAAATATCGCAAACACTTTGGTGGGGTGTGCTTGTTGGAGGAGGCGTGGTGATAATAGTAATACCGCTTATTATCTACAAAAGCAGAAAACCATCGTGGAGAGATCCAAAGAGCGATTTTGAACCCTTCCACTTTGAGAAAAAAACTGAGTAAATAAAAGAGGTATGGAGGTCGCAATTGGGGTAAATTCTTGACTATGAGAAAGCCCTATGGTGGGTTTGGTATTGTTACCTCCATTTCCTCTTTTTATTATGCGTTAACTCTTCGAGTAACGACACTTATACTTTTTTTTTACACAAAGCTCCATTGTTAGTTCAAAGCTACAGTTGGAGCTTTTTTTTATCTCCACAATTTTATTTTTAAGGTTTTTATACATATCTTCGCCGAGCTTATAACAAAAATGATCAATGACGATGAAACCCACACTACTTGTTCTTGCCGCAGGACTCGGCTCACGATATGGCTCACTGAAACAAATGGACGGAATTGGCCCCTGTGGCGAAGCCATTATTGACTACACTGTCTATGATGCTATTGAAGCTGGTTTTGGCAAAGTGGTTTTTGTGATTCGAGACTCTTTCTACGATGAATTCACATCGTTTTTCAACAAAGAGAGATTTGGCAATGCCATCGAGGTTGAGTATGTGCTGCAAGAGGTGGATAAGCTACCTACGGGTTACAGTGTACCAGAGGGTCGAACCAAACCGTGGGGCACAGCGCACGCCATTCTTATGGCACAAGATATAATAGCCGAGCCATTTGCTGTGGTTAATGCCGATGATTTCTATGGCAGGGATGGTCTACAAGCTATGGCACAACAACTTATGAGGATGAGCTTAGGTGATAATGAGTGGACGATGGTAGCCTATGAACTCAGCAATACACTCTCGGAGAATGGAACTGTCAGTCGGGGTGTGTGTACGGTCGATGAAAATGGTATGCTATGCTCGATGGTTGAGCGCACGAAGATTGAGAAACAAGGCGATAAAATAGTATATCTCGAAGAAGATATGACTACACCACTGGCTGATAATACTCCAGTGTCGATGAATCTTTTTGGCTTTACTCCAGATTTTTTCACCCACAGCGAAGCAATGTTCAAAGAGTTTCTCGACACCTCGCTAAAGGTAAACCCCAATGCGGAGTTCTACATTCCCTATGTAGTTAGCAACCTTATTGCGAGCGGTGAGGTTCAGGTGCGCGTGGTTCGAACTGCCTCGGAGTGGTTCGGAGTTACATATTTGGAGGATCGACCAGACACTATGCACCGAGTATCTGTATTGACATCTCAGGGCATATATCCAAGTCCGCTGTGGAAGGCCTAAATGCTACGAAGGTCTACACCCCAGTGAAGTTTCTTGCGAAGAGTATCATAGAAGTTTGGCTCACCAAGCGTTATTAGTTTTACGCGGTGCTGACTCTTACACAGTCTAAAGGTCTGATTGTGCATCGCTTCTCGCAGCTGGCAGTTATCAACCGTAACAATCGAAGTTGCACTGTTCTCAGAGCGCACGGTGATCTCCACCATTGAAGTATCGGGAATGACAAGGGGGCGTAAGGACAGGTTGTGAGAGGCAACAGGTGAGATTATAAAGCACTGCGAATTGGGAGTTAGAATAGCTCCGCCAACGCTCATCGAATATGCAGTTGAACCCGTCGGAGTAGATACAATCACTCCGTCTGCCCAGTACGACGCTACATCAACTCCATCAATTCTAATATATATCTCCACCATTGCCACACCTGATCGCTGGAGTGTAAACTCATTCAACGCAACTTGCTGCACCTCACTGTTGGAGTCTCGCACCTCAAGCATCGTTCTGTGCTCAACATCATAGTTACCGTCCAATAGCATATCCACTGCACTTCTACTCTGATCAATACCAAAAGTTGAGAGAAAACCAAGTCTGCCACTATTGATTCCCAAGATAGGAATATGAGCATTAATGCTATCTCGTCCATAGATTTTCCGTACACCGCTAAGTAGCGTTCCATCTCCACCAAGAGTTACAAGAGCCGCATAGCTGTCATCTATAAGCGTTGGATTAAGTTCGTAGGATGCACCTCTGGAGGTTAGTATTTGACAAAAATCCCCTACCTTTGGATTTTCGGTGCGAGTGTGTATGGCGAGTTTCATAGAAAATTTGTATATTTGTCGCTCACAAAGTTATAAAATTTTAATGACAAAGTTAAGCGTTAATATAAATAAGATAGCTACACTTCGTAATTCTCGCGGAGGTAACGTCCCAAACCTACTGCAGGTGGCTCGCGACGCAGAGCGTTTTGGAGCTGAGGGCATAACGGTTCACCCACGGCCAGATCAGAGACACATCCGATACAGCGATGTGCGGGATTTGAAAGAGGTTGTAACCACGGAGTTTAACATTGAGGGGTACCCATCTGCGGACTTTATCGAATTGGTGTGCGAGGTAGTGCCACATCAAGTAACACTTGTACCCGACCCCCCAGAAGCACTCACAAGTAACGCTGGGTGGGATACGATAAAAAATGTAGAGTTTCTACACGAGGTGATCGCCAAGTTTCACAGCTATGGGATTCGCACCTCGATATTTGTGGAGCCAGACCCCGAGATGGTGCAAGGAGCAGTAGCAACTGGTACCGATAGAATTGAACTCTATACGGAAAGTTACGCCCAAGGTTTTGACTCTGGAGATAAGCACCTTGCTGTTGCACCTTTTGTTGCCGCCGCTCATAAAGCCGTGGAGTGTGGACTTGGCATCAACGCTGGGCACGACCTTACCAAAGAAAACTTGAGATTCTTTGCGCACTCCATCCCATCTCTTGAGGAGGTCTCTATCGGGCACGCACTAATTGCAGATGCTCTATACCTTGGTCTCGAAAATACTATTATGATCTACAAAAATTGTTTACTATAAGTATGCCTCAGGTTGCCGCCATAGAGAACCCTACACTACGACTCATAGGCTCGCTTGCCGATGAGATGGGCGTAAGAGCATACGTCGTTGGAGGGTATGTACGAGATTACTACCTTCGCAGGGATCTAACCGATATTGATGTAGTGGTGGTAGGCTCAGGCATTGAGCTTGCTCGTAGACTTGCCAATAGATTGGAGCGTCGGGTGTCAGTGTTCGAGAATTTTGGTACGGCAATGGTTCGTACCGATTCTGGCGAGATTGAATTTGTTGGTGCACGCAAGGAGAGTTACCGTGCCAACTCTCGAAAACCAATTGTCGAGGATGGCACGTTGGAGGAAGATCAACAACGACGCGATTTCACGATAAATGCTATGGCATTTTCGCTGGGTGCTGATAATTTTGGCGAACTTCTCGATCCGTTTGATGGTATGGAAGATCTCGAAGCACAACTAATCAGAACGCCTCTGGATCCAGATAAAACCTTTTCGGATGATCCTCTACGGATGTTGCGAGCTGTGAGATTTGCCACACAGTTGGGTTTTAACATCTGGGGAGAAACCTTCGAGGCGATAGCTCGCAATGCACATCGTGTTTGGGAGACCACCTCACGGGAGCGAGTTACGGGTGAGTTTCTAAAGATTATGAGCTCTCGCAATCCTGCCCGAGGTATTAAACTCCTTGATCAGTGTGGACTACTCGAAGTTATCTTCCCCGAGATGACTGCTCTAAAGGGAGTTGAGAGGGTTGGTCGGCACGCCCATAAAGACAACTTTGAGCACACGCTACAAGTTTTAAGCAATGTTGCCGAGCGTAGCGATAACCTCTATCTGCGCTATGCCGCACTGCTTCACGACGTGGGCAAGGCGCAGACAAAACGCTATGATCCACGGTTTGGGTGGACGTTCCACTCGCACGAGGTTGTTGGGTCGAAGATGGCGGCGAAAATCTTTCGAGATCATCGACTACCGCTTGGTGCAGAGTTGAAGTATGTACGGAAACTCGTCTTTTTGCACCTTCGTCCAATAATACTTGCCGAGGATATTGTTACCGATTCGGCTGTTCGTCGCCTGCTGTTTGAGGCTGGAGACGACATAGAGGATCTAATGTTGCTGTGCGAAGCAGATATCACAAGTAAAAATGATGCAAAGGTTCAGAGATATTTGCAAAATTTTGCTCTGGTGCGTCAAAAACTTGTCGAGATTGAAGAGAAAGATCGTATTCGCAACTTCCAAACTCCAATTGATGGTGCGCTAATGATGAGAGTGTATGATCTTGAACCATCGTCGGTTATCGGCGAGATTAAGACCATCATCAAGGATGCTATCTTGGAGGGCGAAATTCCCAATGAATACGATGCAGCATACGCACTAATGGAGAGACTTGCCGCTGAGCGAGGGTTGCGCAAACGATGAATAGTTTTGAGGATCTCGTTGAGAAGTACATAGATACTGAGCCTGCTACCGTTGCTATGAAAACGGGAAGCGCCGAACTTGCATCTCGAATCAAGTATCTACAACGAGCCAAGGCTAAACTTCCAAGTTGGTATAGGTGCAGATCTCTATTGGATGGTGTTCTCTTTGAGCAGTCCTCCTCTGAGCAGAGTGCACAAGCTAAGTTTGAGGGCAGAGAGGGGAGTGTGGCACTCGATCTAACCTGTGGACTTGGCGTTGATAGCTGGGCACTTGCTGCTAACTATCAAAGAGTTATAAGCGTGGAGATTGACCCCAAAAGAGTAGAAATCGCTCGCCATAATTTTGCACTGCTTGGAGCTAAAAACATTGAGGTGGTAAGTTCAACGGCTGAGAGTTTTATAGACTCCTTCGAGGGTTGTGCTGATCTCATATATATTGATCCGTCGCGTATCAAAGACGGGAGGAAGGTTTATAGCCTTGAGCATAGTTCGCCAAATGTCATAGATCTACTACCTAAATTGCTGAAGATTAGTCGTACGGTTATCATAAAACTCTCACCGCTCTTTGATGTTGAGGAGTGTTTCAGGGTCTTTGGTAGCGGGGTGAGAGTTGGAGTGCTTAGCAGCAGGGGAGAGTGCAAAGAGGTTTTGGTTAGTTGGGGTGGGGATGAAAGAGAAGTTATTGAACATATTGTAGTTGATGGTAGAGGGGTCAGACGGTACACTTTACCAAGAGTTTCGACCTCAACACACGGCAGAGAAATTACCGAACCGCGCTATCTATACGTTGCCGATGTGGCGTTCTACAAATCGAGAAGCATTGAGAAGTATATGGAGTGGTTTGCACAGGGGGTTGAGTATGAATATAGTGGCTATGTGCTTACCTCCCGTACTCTTCCACAAGGGTTCGAGGGGCAGAGCTTTAGCATTAGCCACGTTATGCCCTACAACCCAAAAAAACTAAAACCATACCTCGACAAAGTTGCAACTCTCCATCTGCGTAACTTCCCATACACAACCTCAAAGATCAACAAGGAGCTAAAAATATCTGAGGGTGGCACCCAGCACCTCTTCTTTGTGACCAGGGGCAAGGAAAAAACTCCAACTGTCATAATCGCCCACAAAATAGGCGATAAATAGGTAGCCCAGAGTGCGTTGTGGAGCATAAAACCTCAAAAATGTGTATTATGATAGCTTCTTACCCACACTTTTTTCGTACTTTTGTATTGGTTTTTTTAAGTAAAACATATTTGATATACAAATGATACGCAACTTCAAAGAGAAGCTCATCGACGTCAAAGCCTTTGCCTTTGACGTCGATGGAGTCTTTACAAACTCGCTCATAACAATAATGCCAAATGGGGAGGTTATACGTCAGTTTAACGTCAAGGACGGACTAGCAGTGGTACGTGCCATCAAGCGGGGGTATCCCATTGCCATAATCTCGGGAGGCAGAGGCGAGCAGGTTCGAGAACGTATGAAGGAACTGCGTGTGGAGCACATCTACTTACAGAGTAAGTGTAAGATGGATGATCTTCAAGATTTTATGCAAAAGGAGGGTTTAGAGCCCCACGAAGTGTTGTTTGTTGGGGATGACTACCCAGATATTGAAGCTATGCGATCGGTTGGTGTTTCGATTGCACCTGCCGATGGTGCGTATGCCGTAAGGGAGATCGCTACCTATACTTCGTCGTATAGTGGTGGTGAGGGTGTGGTGCGTGATGCTATCGAGCAGGTTTTGCGCGCCCGAGGAGATTGGTATGAGCTCTGCGATAGTGTTCAACCACATTAGTTGCAAGATAGTCAAAGCTATGAGTACTTTTCTTGGCGATGTAGCCACCTCGTTGTTATGCCAATACGGCTCCGAGATTGCAAACTGCGAGGTAGTGGTTGTATCTCGTCGAGCAAAGATCTATCTCGAAAAGGAATTTACAGAGCAAGGCGTTCAACCACCAAAGATATCCACGATCGACAAGTGGATACTATCTCAACATCCGATCAAAGATGTTAAGTATCTATCACGAATTGAGCTTATTTCAACCCTTTACAGTGTCTACGCCAAACACCATACGGTAGCTAACCTTGTGGAGTTTTATTCCTTTGGTTCTATGCTGCTTGGCGATTTTGACACCATCGATCGTTATATGGTAGATGCCAAGTCTTTGTATCGCCTGATTAGCGACACCAAGGAGCTTGAAAGCACGATGAACGAGGGAGATGATACGATAAGAGCAGCACTGGAGTTTTGGCGAGCCTTTGATCGCAGCGGTACGGAGAGACACAGCGAGATGGAGTTTCAGCGAGTGTGGAGATCACTCTATGAGATCTATGTTGAGTTTAATCAACTACTTGATAGCACGGGTAGCACCTATGCTGGCAAGGCATACCGCCTTATCGCACAGAAAAGTATTGAAGGCAAGGAGAATTGCTGTGGTAGAAAATTAATTTTCGTCGGGCTTAATGCGCTCAGCAGCTCCGAGAGAGAGATTTTACGCATTGCGCACAGGGCAAGTAGCGCAGAGTTTATATGGGACTATGACAAGGATTGGTTAGCCCAAGAAGCTGGGCTGTTCATAGCCAAGAACCTAAAGGAGTTTCCTCAGTCCGATTACTTTGTATCGAGCAGTGAAGTTACACCTCCTCCTTCGATCGAGATTATAACCTCGCCGAGCGAGGCTTTTCAAGCAAAGATTACAACTGAGCTACTTGTCGAGAGTCCAGAAACACGGCAAAGTACTGCAATAGTGCTTACGGACGAAAATATGTTACTACCACTGCTCCACTCCCTGCCACCAGAGCTTGGAGAGATTAACATATCGATGGGATACCCACTGAGTGTGTCGACAGCTGGCAGATTCCTTGAACTTCTCATCGAACTACACGCACACTACAAACCATCAAAGGGGTATATGAGCGCAACGGTAGAGAACCTGCTACTCCATCCCTATGCCAACTCTGAGGCCATAACTAAGCATATCGCACTGGAGCAAAATCTGTATTACGATGCAGAAGAGTTAACATCCGTTGATCCTGCGTTGATAAACCTGTGGAGTTATCAAAGCAACGTACTGCTATATCTAAAAGGAATTTTTGAGGCTCTCGACGTTGGAGAAAATGCCGTAGAAAAAGCCTTCATTGCCGAATCACTGGGTGCAATTACAGATACACTCTCACAGCTCAACGACATTGAACACGAGGTTGGAGAGGTGCTTACTATAAAACTTCTGCGAATAGCGATTAGTGAGCGCAGGGTTGATTTTGAGGGTCATAGTGGTCAGGGGGTGCAAGTTATGGGGATCTTGGAGAGTAGATCGCTCGACTTCGATAGAGTCATTATGCTATCGCTCACCGACGACAACTTCCCAAACTCCCGACCCGAAAACTCTTACATACCAGCACTACTACTCACTGCCTATGGACTCCCAACAGCTGCCCAGCGTTCGGCAATATGGAGCTACTACTTCTATCGACTGCTAAATCGTAGCTGTACTGTGTCGCTGCTATATTGCAACATAGCCGACGGATTAACCACCGGTGAACCAAGCCGCTATATACTCCAGATGAGGTATGGCAATAAATACACTCTGACCAATCGTAGAGTTGTCCTGCCATCGGTTACCTCTGAGACGAAACAACAGAAAATTGTGGAGAAAACCCCCGAACATATTGCACTGCTTCGCAAACATACATACTCACCATCTTCGCTGTCGACCTATCTGGAATGTTCGCTCAGATTCTACTTCCGATATGTCGAAAAGCTAAAGAGTGCTCCACAAAGAGTAACGACCGAAATAACGGCACAAGAAACAGGAAACATTCTACACCGCTGTCTTGAACTGATCTACAAAACCGAATCCGATAGAAATACTACTCAGGTCATCAAAGATGCTATAAACGAACATATTGATAATGAGGAATTAAAGGATTCACAACAGTGCAAAATCCTTCGAGCAGTTGTAGGAAAGATGGTGGGCGATGTCCTGAATTTTGACAAGGGTATCAAACAAATTTCGAAATGCCACAAATGCGAAGAAACATATAGATATACGTGTGGTGCGTATAGTCTGCAGAGCAAGATTGACCGTGTGGACAGGAACATTGATGGTTCGTATCGAGTGGTAGACTATAAGACTGGCACGCCCGAGACGAAAGTATCTTCGATCGAAGAGGTCTTTGACCCTACATCGACCAAAAAACATACCGAAGTTATGCAGATACTCATCTATTCGTATCTGTGCCACAAACAGCTCAATGGAGAGGTAACACCCTATATTTATGCCGTTCGGAAGATGGACAGTGATGACTTCGATGGACTCATTACCATAGATGGCAACAAGACATATAAACTCTCGAGCAAGCAGCTTGACGATATCGAACTCTCTGTTGTCTCACTCCTCGACGAGATCTGCAATGTTGATATTGCCTTTAGTCAAACCTCTGAGTTAGATAGTTGTAAGTACTGCGACTACAAGACTATTTGTGGCAGGTAACCCGCAGCGTAGCCTCGGTAATCTCCCAGCTCTTTGAGGTGTGCGCCAAGGCGAGATCAACTTCGTGCGTTGAGTATATAATTGTTTTCCCCTCCGAGGTAGACAAAGTACGTAGCATTTCGATTACTTTAACTCTGTTCTTTGGATCAAGGAATGCCGTTGGTTCGTCAAGGAGTATTATTGGCGTATCTTGCGCCAAGGCTCGGGCAATCATCACACGCTGACGCTGTCCATCGCTAAGTGCATCGAGCGAGTGGTTTGCAAGTTTGAGCGTACTTGTTAGCTCCATTGCTCGCTCGACCACCTCCATATCCTGACCACTCAGAGCACCTGCCCAGTTGCTATACGGCACTCTGCCCAAACTCACAAGTTGTTTGACTGTGGTATAAGCAGTATGAATTTGCTCGGTGGTGACAATCGACACAAGGCTTGCACGACGCTCAACAGATATGCTATGAATGCCTTTACCATCTATTAATATCTCTCCACCAAGAGGTTTGAGGATTGTTGCAATTGTACGCAAAAGAGTGGTCTTACCCTCACCATTGCCACCAATCAGTGCAATAGTATCTGCTGTATGAGCAGTGGCAGAAATTCCACTACATATAGGCGCCGAACGTCTATATCCTATGCTAAGATCTTTAAGCTCTAAGTTCATTACATTATCTTATTCCGTCGTGATCGTACAACAACCATAATCACCATCGGTATTCCAAATAGTGAGGTAACAGTATTTATTGGCAATATGGTGTCGCTACCCGGCACTCCTGCAACAATATCGCACAGTAGCATAACTGCAGCTCCAATTAGCACTGTTCCCAGTATTAGAGGTCTATGTGCAGAGGTTTTAAGTACCATTCTGCTCAGGTGAGGAATTGCAATGCCGATGAAGGCAATTGGACCACAAAAGGCTGTTACTGTACCGGCAAGCAGTGAAGTGGCAATGAACAGCACGAGTCTCACGCGTTTGATTTTGACACCCAAGCTCCGTGCATAGTTTTCTCCAAGCAGTAGTGCATCCAGCGACCTTATATTTAGAGCTATCATCCCCCCTCCTACAACTATGGCAGCGGTCATTATCAGTAGTTGCGAAAACGAAGCTCCACCAAGCGATCCCATAGACCACACCACAAAACCCTTTAGCGCACTCTCGGACGAAAAGTACTGCATAACATCTACAAATGCTCCAGCTGCTGAACTAAGCATCATACCGAGTATCAACACCGCCATAATATCTCTCAGTCGTATCGATACTGCCAATACAAGAAACATTACCGCTGCGGCTCCAACAAAAGCAGAGAGTGCAATGCCAACATCGGCAACAATACTTAATCCGAGTGCAGGGACACCAATAAGAAAAAGTGCGACCCCTAAACTCGCACCCGAACTCACGCCAAGGACGTATGGTCCTGCAAGTGGGTTGCGAAAAATTGTTTGCATCACCAGTCCACTGATCGATAGTGCCACTCCACTAAGTAGTGCTACGATGGCCTTGGGGAGTCTATAGTTTAGCACAAGATTCCTTGCCATCGAATCTGCCGATCCATCACCAAAGAGCTCCAGAGGATCAATGGTTATTGACCCCACAGTCAAATCTACCACAAATAGCACCACCACTAATACTCCCAGAGCTATGAACCTGCCTCTTCTCATCACTCAACTCCTTGATAGTAATATAGTGTATGATCTGTAAAGAGTTCGGGATACAAAATCGTTGCAATATCCATCAGTACTATATCGCATCGCAACACACCACTCTCCCAAAAATCGCTACCTCCGCGCCGACCCTCACGTGCAGTGTTATTATATATCTCGATGGTGAGCTCCTCAAAGAGTGCTCCCAAATTTCTGACATCATCGCGAGTCTTAACATTTGCTGCTGGATTAAGCCACACGTCGGCTTGGGTGAGCAACGAGTATGCCTTTTCAATAGATACAGCCTGCGACAGGTTATCCTTATTGCCCGCAGCGATGTACCTACCTCCAGCATCGTTGATAAGTCCGATCATATACGAACTATCTCCCGGCAAGTACCACACATCTTGATACGGGGAGTTAAGCATAACAGTTGGTCGTTTGAGCTTACCCTGAGACAGTGCACTATCTACCGTACCTTTCACTCGTGTGTAGTTGCTCTGAACTTCATTAAAAATCTCCTTAGCAACACCTATCCTACCATACATAGCTCCAAAGGCAATCACCCACTCTGCTTTTGCCAGAGCTGAGTTTTCGAGATAATCTGCAACATACACAACGTTTACTCCAAGCGACCTTAGTTTTTGAGTCGAGGCAGAGTTCTCGCCAGCAATCTCATAAGTGGTAAACAGATCGGAGTTAAGTCCAACGATAGTTTCATAGTTTAGATTATTATCGAATCCTACATCGGGCAGCTCTGCAAACTTCTCATTGCTATAATACTGCGGCGAGGAGACTCCTACAACAGCACCACCTTTGCCAAGTGCCTCAGTAAATGCACTATGTGAGGTGGACATTGCAATGATTCTCTGCGGAGTTTTACCATCAGAGAACTCATAGTCAAACTGGGTGTTTTGTGCTCCTTGCCACGGGTTTTTAACCCTCAGCACTACACTATCTCCGTGCCCAAGAACCACAAAATGTTTTGCATACTGTGGTGCATATAGTGTGTCGTACACCTTTTGTGAGGTGTGGTGAGTGCTGCAACTCTGGGCAAAGAAAAGCAATATGAGTAGGGGTATGTATTTTTTTATCATTTTTTTTTGCAAATCTCGACAAAGATAACTATATTTGGCATATATGTTGCAAAGATTTTTAATAGATTTTCAACAAACCGTTAACATAAAACCCAAATAGTAATATGAAATTTTCACCCACCCCACTACCCTACTCCTTTAGTGCTCTTGAGCCATATATGAGTGCTCAAACCCTTGAATTTCACTGGGGTAAGCACTATTCTGGATATGTCGACAAGCTCAACGGACTTATCGTTGGCACCGAACACGAAGGTCAAACCACCATTGAGCAAATAATGTTGAGCAGTAGTTGTGCTATTTATAATAATTCTGCTCAGGCTTGGATTCACGAATTTTTCTTCGAGCAACTGAGTTCTACTCCAAAGTCACAGCCACAGGGTGCGCTACACGAGGCACTTGTTCGGGATTTTGGTTCGGTCGAGAAGTTCATCACCGAGTTCAAAGGTGCAGCTTCAACTCTGTTTGGTTCGGGTTGGGTATGGCTTGTGGCAGATGATAGGAGTAACTTGTCAATTGCGACGACTCAAAACGCCATAAATCCACTCTCCGAAATGGGGCTACGTCCTATTATGGTACTTGACGTATGGGAGCACGCCTACTATCTTGATTATCAAAATAGAAGGCCTGATTTTATAGATAATTTTGAAAAGATTTTAGATTGGAATATAATTGAACGTCGTTTTTAGTTTTGTTGTTTAGACGTCCAATTCGAGGCCAACTCAGGGCAGTATATATGGATGACATTATGCTTTGTTAGAGCACAGTATCCTATAAATTATTGTAATTTAGGTGGTCTCAAGGAGCGATCAAAGTAATTTTGATCGCTCTTTTTTTATTTCTACTGAAATTTTCTACCTTTGTGGGTTCTATATAGTCAAAAAAACACAACTAAAATTAAAAAGATGAAAAGATTATTATTAATGTTAATGTGCCTATCGGTGGCAGTTGTATCTTGTAAGGAAGCGGATATTGAGGTTCAGAGTATTGCAATTACACCGAGCGATAATTTTAGCCTCGTCGAGGGTGAAACTCAGGAACTAACGGCTGTAGTTACCCCAGCTGACGCTACTAACCCAGCCATTATGTGGGAGTCGAGCGACCCTACGGTAGCCTCCATTGAGGGTAGCACTGTTACGGCACATAGCCACGGTGTGGCAACTCTGACTGCAATTGCCTCAAACGGGCTTAGCGAGTCGGTGGAGTTGGCAGTATCTCCTGCAGGAGGCTTTGTTGTAGAGAATGGGTGGTGGAAGATCTATAATGCTATGGGGCTTGCAGCTTTTCGAGATGCAGTCAATGGTGTTGTAGAAACTCCTCAGCCAGCCATCAACGGTAAACTAATGGCAGACATCTATCTTGATGGAGTAGAGTGGACACCAATAGGCATATTAGACCCACGCAATCCAGTAGGATTTAAGGGAGATTTTGACGGCAATGACAAGAAGATTTTTGGTCTAAAGATTGATGCTGACACTACTGAGGCAGGCACAGATGATAAGAACTCAGGAAAAGCTCTTTTCTCGTTTATCTCCGGTGAGTTAGAATCCGGTACAGTTGTTAGCTACGCATCTGTAAAGGATCTTACGATAGTTGCCCCAGAGGTATATGGTTATAACTATGTATCTGCTATGGTTGCAGGTGCTGAAGGTGTCGAGATTGAAAACTGCCATATCGAAGGCGGAATAGTCAAAGGTGCATCTGATGTAGGAGGTGTTGTAGCTACAGGAGCTAACGTTAAGATTACCGGGTGTTCGAACTCTGCGGGTGTATTAGCTTGGGACGGGGGCGTTGTAGGAGGTATCATTGCAGATTTTGATGGTGGTGAAATGGAGGATTGTATAAATAGTGGTACAATTGAGGGCGATGGAGCAAGTGTAGGTGGAGTTGTTGGCACCACAGATAGTATAATCATTAAGGATTGTATGAACTCTGGGAGCGTAACACTTAATAATCAGTCAAACATCGGAGGGGTTGTAGGAAGTTGTAGTAGTACACAGCTCTTCGATTGTGTGAACAATGGTACGATCTCGGGGCCAGAGGATGTAGGTGGTATTGTAGGAGAGATCACAGAGGGTACTAATACAATCTTTTACTGCGT
>CAYJMA010000039.1:0-15079 GCA_964371475.1 uncultured Rikenellaceae bacterium
CACTCACTAAAGCAACGGCAATCCCTGATGGTAGTAGTGGTGCTTTCTCTAATTGTGATGCACTTAAATCAATATCACTGCCTGACGCTACATCGCTTGGCAGTAGCGCGTTCAGTGTATGTAGCTCACTTACTGATGTGAATGCCCCTAATGTTGCACACATTGGATCATCGACATTCTTAAGATGCACTAAATTAAAAAATCTAACGCTTGACTTTGACAATATCAAGTCTATACCAGACTTCGCCTTTTCTCAATGCTCTGAACTTACAGAGCTAGGCTTCCCAAATGTTGAATTTGCTGCAATAAATGCATTTCAAGCTTGCGTCAAACTAAAAAGCATCAGCCTTGAAAATCTCAAGAAAATACCACACCAAGCTTTCATACATTGTGTATCACTTACAGAGGTGAACATCTCAAATGCTACAGTGATTAGCTATGGTGCATTCAATTATTGTCCCGCACTTACTGCTTTAGATTTCCCAGAAGTTGATTCAGTGGCTGGTGGAGCGTTTATATATTGCGAAGGTTTAGAAAGCATTACACTTGGCAAGGCTACTAAATTTGGATATGAACCCTTTGCTGAATGTTCTGCGCTTAACAATATAAGCATCGGCACTGGGCTAACCACTGCCCCTTCTGATGAGGATATTATCATCGAGTCTGGGATATTTACTGGTGCGCCTGTTGGTAATATCACTCTAACTGTGGGGTATGGCACAGGAACTGGAGATATCGGTGATATGACCTGGACAGCGGAGGCTGGCTCTGCCTTTGGTGGCTTTAAGGAGGTAATTGCGCCCGCTAAAAAGTGGTTGCTCAGCGAAATCACCTCGACTAACTATCCTGAGGGCACCGAGTGGACGATCGAAGCCGACACCGAAACCCCAACCCTTGCGAACTTTGATAGCCTAAATCACGTACTTAGAAATGTCATAACAACCGATGGTTCGATTAATCTTACACTAACCAAAGCAACCACAATCCCTGATGGGGCTTCACTATACCCATTTTCTACTGGTGCTTTCTATGATTGTGATGCCTTGAAGTCTGTGTCGATTCCAGATGCTGAGTCTGTTGGTGTGAATTCATTTTATGGGGCTTCATATATAACTTCTATTGACCTACCGAATACTACCTCTTTGGGAGAGAGTGTATTTTCGAATTGCCAAAAATTAGAAGGTGTTACATTAGGAGAGGTATTGGAGTTACCTGACAGAGCATTTTTCTATTGCAACAGCATTAAGGAATTAATCTTACCAACGGTTACAAAAATTGGAACATCTGCATTTCAGCACTGTTGGGTTATGACAACTTTAGAGTTAGGTCCAATTACAGCTATAGCAGAAGGGGCAATTTTTAGATGCGACTCTCTCACTACGATAGATTTTCCTACAGTTACAAAAATTGAAAATTCTGGTATTTCCTCTTGTGCAGAACTTCACACAGTTAATCTACCACTTGTTGACTCAATTGAAGGCAATGCGATTATTTCTTGCCCAAAATTAGTTAATCTAACACTCGCGTTCGATAAAATTACTGAAATACCAAGAAATGCGTTTTTGGAGTGCTCCGCCTTAACAGCTTTAGATTTCCCAGAAGTAGATTCAGTGGCTTATCAAGCATTTAAGGATTGCACAAGTTTAGAGAGCCTTACACTTGGCAAGGCTACTAAAATTGATCAAAATGCCTTTTACAGTTGTACAGCACTTACAACTCTTAACATCGGCACTGGGCTAACCACTGCCCCTTCTGAGGAGGATATTATCATCGCCTCTGGGATATTTACTGGTGCGCCTGTTGGTAATATCACTCTAACTGTGGGATACGGAACGGCAAGTGGCACATCGCCCAATATGACCTGGACTCCTGAGACAGGATCATCATATGCTGGCTTTAACAGCGTGGTGGTGGATACGAACTATTAATAGGCTATAAAGCTATGCAATAGCGGTGGGCAGGGGGTGATACCCCACCACCGCACAACATTCTTCGGTGCAAGATTGGTTAAGTAATTATCACAGTTACGTAGTAAACTACTAATCAATGAATAATAGCTCTACTTTCCGTCGCAATATAGGAATCCGAAGCAAAGTTAGTGCAGCATAGATCCCCTTTTTCTCTATATTGTTGCGAAAAAGATGCTACAGTTAGCACGAATTTATACTGCTACGGACAAAGAACTGCATCTCTACAAAATTACGTAAACCGATTGCTGAACTTATATAAGACAGAAAGCCTATCTCTTAACGGTGATATAGAGCTCGATGAGGACTTCCTTGCTGGCACACAAAGAGAGTGAAGGGAGTCTATGCGAGAAATCAAAAGATCAAATAACTGTATGTGATGCGCTTAAACGTAGTGGCGAAGAAAAATTCGCACGTAGATTCTCAAGAGGATCTCTACATAAGCGTATTAATACTAATTGCCCAAGTTCATAGTTTACACCTCTCTGCCGAGATTTACAGCGTCAGATTCCAAGACTAATGGTGGGTTTGTAGCATCACAGAAATATTGCAAGAATACCCCCCAGTCTCTTAGTATAGATTTGCGTGCTATGTGGATGGTGTTATTCTTTGTTACGTTATTTTTCTGAATCAATGTAACCCAAGCAACTTCTAACGTTTAGCTGGATTTTCTTTGCTCTATGGCACCTAACGGTGCAGGTAATAGGCAATGTTAGAGTAGGTAGCCAAAGAAATCACTTTTGACTATTAAGCCGATTTATTTTGTTAAATCGAAATATAGTTGTGAGTTTTTAAGGGCTGACTATCTATATTCGTAGTTGGTAGTTGTCTACCATAAAACAATCAAAACACAGCACTGTGATGAATACACATATGGTTGGTTTTGAGCTACAAAAATAATGGCAATGATCTAGAGTAAATCGCCAAATCGCCCCCCTCCCCGTCCACCTATATTGCCACTCTCGTCTATGATTTTTAACAAGCAACTCTATGAGAATGCCCTACGTGCCATCGCCAATAATGCTACCGATATGAGAAAATAAAGAGCACAAAAAAAGGAAGCATAAGCCTCCTTTATCGTTGAGCTACCAGGACTCGAACCTAGAATGACTGAACCAAAATCAGTAGTGTTACCATTACACCATAGCTCAATGCGTTTTTTCAGAGTGCAAATATAATAATAAAATTTAATTTGCAACAAAAAAATGTTAAAAATTATAGTAAATCGAGGCCAATATCCCTGCGATAATACATACCATCATAGTGAATACCATCTATTATGGTGTATGATATGGTACGTGCTTGCTCAATTTCATTAGCTATTGACGTGACAGCCAGTACCCTCCCACCTGTGGTCACAACCTTACTGTTTTTTATAGCTGTTCCGGCGTGAAAAATAGTGCCAGTGCTCACCCCCTCAGTACCCGACACTTCATCACCCTTGCCGTAATCCTCAGGATAACCACCCGCCGTACATACGACCGTCAGTGCAACATTGGGCAAAATATCTAACTCCACATCATCTATGCATCCCTCCACAATGCCAACAAATAACTCCACAATATCCGATGAGATGCGAGGCAAAACAACCTCTGTTTCTGGATCACCCATTCTAACGTTGTATTCAATAACATAAGGGTCTCCACCACAATTCATCAAGCCGATAAATATAAAACCACAGTAATCCAGCTCCTCCAACTCAAGCCCTCGCACAGTAGGCTCTACGATCCTCTCTGTAACCTTTGCCATAAACCTCTCATCTGCAAATGGAACAGGCGAAACAGCCCCCATACCACCAGTATTAAGCCCAGTATCACCCTCCCCAATTCTTTTATAATCTTTAGCCTCGGGCAGAATCTTATAGCTTTTGCCATCGGTTGCAACAAATACCGAACACTCAATACCATTTAGATACTCCTCAATAACAACCTTTGCACTCGCCTCTCCGAATCGCTTTGCAACTATCATCTGCTCAAGCTCTTTTTGAGCCACACCAATCTCATCGATAATAAGTACTCCTTTACCAGCCGCAAGACCATCTGCTTTTAATACATACGGAGGAGTGAGAGTTTCAAGGAACTTTTTTCCCTGCTCAATGTTACACTCTGTAACCTCAAGATACTTGGCTGTCGGCACTCCATACTTCTCCATAAAGGCCTTCGAAAAGCTTTTACTTCCCTCAAGCTGCGCACCTTTGGCAGAGGGACCCAATACGGGGATTTTGCTCAACGTGCTGCTTGACTTAAAGAAATCTCTTACGCCGCGTACCAACGGTTCTTCTGGACCAACAACAACCATATCAACGCTATTTTCAAGGACAAAAGTGCCAATAGCTTCAAAATCATTTGGGTTAATCTCTACGTTCTTTCCAAAGTTGCTCGTGCCTGCATTTCCCGGAGCGATATAAAGTTTGTCGAGGTTTGGACTTTGTGCCATCTTCCACGCAAAGGCACACTCTCTGCCTCCACTACCGAGGAGGAGTATGGTTAGAGGTTTGTCAATGTGTATCATAATTATTTGATCTCTAAAAGTTTGTTTGCGCAAAGATAATTATTATATTTGCATTCACATAACAACCATTACTTAAATTCACAAAATAATTCGTATGAAAAAACTTTTTCTTGTGGCTCTATGCGGGCTGCTAATGACGCCCGTATCTGCCTTGGCAGACGAAGGTATGTGGCTCTTGCCATTTCTCAAAGACAAGAACATTCAGGATATGAAACGTGCTGGCTTTAAGCTCAGCGCAGAGGATATCTATTCTGTCAACAAACACGCGCTCAAAGATGCTATTGTAATCTTTGGCGGCGGTTGTACCGGTGAGGTTATCTCATCAAATGGTTTAATTTTGACCAACCACCACTGTGGATATGGTACTATTCAATCACACTCAACAGTAGAGAACGACTACCTACAACACGGCTTTTGGGCACAAGATTACAAACAAGAAATTCCAAGTCCAGGCCTTGCAGTTACCTTTATCCGCAAGATTGTGGACGTTACGCCACAGATTATGGAAGGTACTACCGAGGATATGAATGCCGAGATCAGAGACTCTATTATGGGAGTCAACTACGAAGAACTCGTTGAGCAGTACAAAGATGCCGAGAATAAGAACATCAGAGTGAACATTACACCGATGTTTGGTGGCAATCAATTTATTTTGTTTGTTCAGGAGCGATTTGGCGATGTACGCCTCGTTGGGGCACCTCCAAGCTCTATTGGTAAATATGGTGGAGACACTGACAACTGGATGTGGCCAAGACACACTGGCGATTTTGCACTATTCCGCATATATGCCAATGCCGACAATGGCTCTACTGCAGACTACGAAGAGAGCAACGTGCCTTACAAAGCCCCAAAACACCTTACAATCTCTACAAAGGGTATCAAAAAGGGAGATTTTGCTATGATTATGGGATTCCCCGGCAGCACTGATAGATATATGACCACGTGGGAGATTGACGAAGTGCTTGAGCAGGACAACCCAATACGTATCTTTATACGTGGCGAGAAACAAAAGATTTGGTGGGAAGATATGCTTGCAGACCCAGCTGTACGTATTCAATATGCTAATAAATATGCAGGATCGTCAAACTACTGGAAAAACTCGATTGGTATGAGTCGCGGACTAAAGCGCCTCAATGTCAGAGATACTAAACAAGCTGATCAAGATAAATTTATGGAGTGGGTAAATGCAGACCCTGCTCGCATTGCTAAATACGGAGATGCACTTGCTACAATCGAGACTGCGGTTAGAGAGCGTCGCCCTGCAGAGCGCAACTTGCAGATCGTTGGCGAGGTTATCTCCGGCGCTGAGGCATATAACTTTGCTCGCAACGTGTATGGACTACTATCAGACGATGATAGAGAGAATGAACAAAAACTTGAAATTCTGAAGAACTACTCTGCAAACTTCTTTAAGAATTACAACGCTCCAACCGATAAAAAAGCTACGTTGCGCCTCTTTGAAATTATGGCTGACTCGCTTGATTCTGAGTATATGCCAGAGTTTTTGAACTTCGCGTTTGGTAAGGCATACTCATCTACATTTGACAACTCTCCGTATACGTCACAGGAAAGATTCAACAAGATTCTTGAGAGTGAGGATGCTATCGAGGAGCTTAAGGGCGACCCTCTGGCAATACAAGCGGCACAGTTCCAACCAATCATAATCGACCTTTATGAGCATATTGAGGCTCCAGAGATAGCATTTGAAGAGGGGCATAAATCATACCTTGCCGGCTTGCTTGAGATGAACAAGGGTAAAAAGGAGATGTATCCCGATGCAAACTTTACGATTCGTCTAACATACGGTAATGTTCTTCCATACAAAGCAGCAGATGCGGTTACCTACGACTATATCACAACTCTTGGTGGGGTTATCGAAAAACACGACGAGCAGAATCCAGACTTTGTGCTCCCACAACAACTCATTGACCTTTACGAAGCTAAGGACTTTGGACGTTGGGCTGTCAAGGGCGATGTACCTGTTGCATTTATCTCGGATAATGATATTACGGGAGGAAATTCTGGTAGTCCAGTGCTTAACGGTAGGGGTGAGCTCATCGGACTTGCCTTTGACGGCAACTGGGAGGCTATGAGTGGCGACATTGCATTTGAGCCTGAACTACAACGCACCATCTCTGTAGATATTCGCTACGTGCTATTCATCATCGACAAGTATGCTGGTGCTCAGCGACTAATTGATGAAATGACAATTAAGTAGTATTTTTGAGAGAAGGTAGAGAATAGAAATTCTCTTTACGATAAACGAGAAGGGTATAATATGCTCCTTCTCGTTTTTTTTTCATAGCAATAAATAGTTGGTCACGTGTGTGAGTTAGGGTGGGGCACTATAACTTGGTTTATCGTAGTTTTATGGTATAGTATGGTAGATATATTGATTCGGCGGAGAGAACTATCAAATTGTGAGATGTTGCTAACTTGAACGACTTTTTTAGCTGTTTTTATTGCGTTTAATTATTAAATGCGGGTGTCCGACGCCGTACGAGGACACCCGCAAAATTGCCTACGCTCCTTTTGCATCCATCCTCTGTCGTCCACTCCGAGAACTTTTTGTTCTTTTAGAGCAAACTACCAAATTGCGGGCGGGCGCCACCCCGAGCGTCCCTCTTGACCTTTTTATTTTTTGACATTGATAACACTGCCTGCCGGCGGCTTCACTTTTGAAAAAGTGAAATCAAAACTTTTGACTACCTACTCTAACATATAATATTACCAATTGTAGAACCAAAAAAAAACCAATTGCGGACGGTCGCCACTTTTTTGGCTGTTTTTAGAGCAACCAACCAAATGCGGCCGAACGACGCCCCACGCGACCTCCGCAAAAATCGCTTACCGCTCCTTTTGCGTTGCTCACTGGCGACCGTCTTGGCATAAGCAGCTCGCACTGCACTGCCGGCAACTTCACCTTCCAGAAATCAAAACCAGTTTGGTTAAGGTAAACCTGAGTACTTCTTAGAATAAAATAGTATATCGATTAAGCGAAAGAAAGATAGTGATGTTTGAATAACCAAAAGATTTTTTACTTAGGTCAAAATAGGATGAAAAATAGCGTAAAATATCGAAAAAAATAGTATTTTTGTGGTTCATTATGAGTAACTATTTTTAATAAATAAGTATGAGCGAACAAAACAAAGATTATTCGGCCAGTAGCATCCAAGTCTTAGAGGGATTAGAGGCAGTGCGCAAACGTCCTGCAATGTATATTGGCGATACTGGCGAAAAAGGACTCCATCACCTGGTCTATGAGGTAGTGGATAATTCCATAGATGAAGCACTTGCAGGCTATTGCAACCAGATTGAGGTTGTCATAAACGAAGATAACTCGATAAGTGTTACCGATGATGGACGTGGTATACCAACAGATTTCCACGAGAAGGAAGGAAAATCAGCACTCGAAGTAGTACTTACAGTGCTACACGCAGGTGGTAAATTTGATAAAGATTCTTACAAAGTATCTGGAGGTCTTCACGGTGTTGGGGTTTCGTGCGTCAATGCACTTTCGATCTATCTCGAAGCGGTGGTCAAGCGTGGTGGGAAAATTCAACGTATGACATTTAGTCGAGGCGTACCGCAAAGTGAACTTGAGGTTATTGGAACTACAATGGAGACTGGAACTACAATAACATTTAGACCAGACTCCGAAATATTTACTCAAACAACCACATACAGTTATAGTATCCTTGCTTCTCGCCTACGCGAACTGGCGTTTCTAAACAAAGGGATTCATATATCTCTAACAGATAGACGTAGTAAAGATGAGGAGAGTGGTGAATTTCGCTCCGAGCATTTCCACTCAACCGATGGTCTTAAAGAGTTTGTGCGCTACCTTGATGCCACGCGTCAGACAATTACTCCCGAGCCTATATATTTTGAGGGCGAAAAGGACGGTATTCCAGTTGAGGTAGCGATGCAGTATAACAATGAGTACAAGGAAAATGTGCATACGTATGTCAATAACATCAACACACACGAGGGTGGTACACACCTTACTGGCTTCAGACGAGGATTGACTGCTACGCTTTCGAAGTATGCAAAGGAGAGCGGTGCACTTGATAAGTTGAAGTTTGAGATTTCAAGTGATGATTTTCGTGAGGGATTGACCGCAATTGTCTCGGTTAAGGTTGCCGAGCCTCAGTTTGAGGGTCAGACAAAAACTAAACTTGGCAATCCAGAGGTTCAAGCCCCTGTATCTCAGGCGGTTTCTCAGGCACTTAGCAATTTCTTGGAGGAGAATCCTGCTATTGCAAAGACCATAGTGCAAAAGGTAGTGCTTGCGGCAACTGCAAGGCACGCCGCGAAGAAAGCTCGTGAGATGGTACAGCGCAAAACAGTACTTAGTGGCTCGGGATT
Organism: uncultured Rikenellaceae bacterium; assembly: GCA_964371475.1. Lineage (GTDB taxonomy): Bacteria > Bacteroidota > Bacteroidia > Bacteroidales > Rikenellaceae > Mucinivorans. Next base: position 8,847 of record CAYJMA010000039.1, read on the forward strand.
ACCTGGCAAGTTGTCTGATTGTTCAAGCAGGGATAGAGACATCACAGAGCTATTTCTTGTCGAGGGAGACTCTGCAGGTGGAACAGCAAAGCAGGGTCGAGATCGTACGTTCCAAGCTATTTTGCCACTAAGGGGTAAGATCTTAAACGTTGAGAAGGCTATGGATCATAAGATTTTTGAGAGTGAGGAGATTAAAAATATCTTTACTGCACTTGGCGTTACTATCGGCACGGAGGAGGATAGCAAACAACTGAATCTTAGCAAGTTGAGGTACAACAAGACGATTATTATGACCGATGCCGATGTTGACGGTAGTCACATCGCAACTCTTATAATGACGTTCTTCTTTAGATATATGAATGAGCTTATCACAGGTGGTCACCTTTATATCGCAACTCCTCCACTTTATTTGATCAAGAAGGGTAAGCAGGAGAGGTACTGCTGGAATGAGAAGGAGCGTGAGGCGGCAGTTGCAGATTTTGGTTCGAAGGGTGTGCATATTCAGCGCTACAAAGGTCTCGGAGAGATGAACGCTGATCAACTTGCCGATACTACGATGAACCCCGAAAATAGACTTCTTAGGCAAGTTACCATAGATAATGCGGCCGAGGCAGATAGAATTTTCTCGATGCTAATGGGAGATGATGTGCCGCCTCGCCGAGAGTTTATCGAACAGAATGCAACCTATGCGAGAATAGATACATAAAAGTTCAGATAACGAGTAATAGCGATAATTTAGCAGATTTTAGATCTGCTAAATAACTTCTATGAATACAACTATATGAAGCTACAAATATTTAGAAACAATCGTATTGTGCAGAGTATTGTAATAATACTTGCCTATTGCGTATTTGACTACTTTAGGTATAACCGCCCTTTTAACGAAGAGTTGTCAGTAATAGGTTCTATTTCAATACGTTCAACTCTATACTATTTGATAAGCTCAGCACCTGTAATCATAGCACTTTTCTTATTAATGCAACCACGTAGCATTTTATCAAATATGGGGTTAAACAAAGGTTTTTTGATAGCCCTTGTCTTTGGTGCAATAGCTACGATTCCTATGAGCATAGGCGGTCTTATATTTGCTGAGTACAGCAGAGATGTTACAGTAGATTATATGATCTATGGAGCAGGTGTTGCAGGCTTTATGGAGGAGTTTTTCTTTAGAGGATTTCTCTTTGGTCTACTCTTTAGAATCGCAAAATGGGGCTTTATTCCATCTATTTTTATTACATCTATGATTTTCGGGCTGGGGCATCTATACCAATCAAATGACCTTCTATCTGCTTTAGGAGTTTTTGGGGTAACAGCTTTCGGAAGTCTATTGTTTGCGTGGGTCTATGTTGAGTGGAATTATAATCTATGGTGCGCAATCTTTTTGCACATCTTTATGAACCTATGGTGGATTGTATTCAGTTTGTCATCTACGGCACAAGGAGATTTACTTGCAAATATAATTAGAGTATTGTCAATAGCGATTGTCATAATACTCACTATTCTATATAAGAAGAGGCACAGGCTTAGCTATCAGGTCAATCGGAAGACTCTATGGATGAATCGAGGATAGGACTTAGATAATAGACAGACTCTTTACTTTTGTTACTTTTGCAGTTTCGCCACTACAAGTATTGATGGTGGTAGATTATGACACCTAAGAGTATTGCTTTTATTTTTTTCCAAAAGTGAAGTCGCTGGCAGGCCGTGCAGGCTGGTAGTTTGTACGCCGAGACGTACGACTGAGGTAGTCCAAAGAGTCAGCGCAAGTTGGCGGACTCCACCACTGTTCACTATTGGGGGGGGGGAGTCGTACGTCCGCCTTGGGTTGGTTGCTATAAAATCATTGGAAAGAAACAACAAAAAGGTCGCCAGTGAGCTACGCAAAATGAGCGGTGAGCGATTTTGCGGAGGTCGCTCGGGGTGGCGACCGTCCGCATTTGGTAGTTTGCTCTAAAATCAGGGATAAAAAAAACAGCCAAAAAAGTCGCGATCTTCCGCAATTTGAGTAATGTATAATAAATATAAATAATATCTACCTATCCCATCTTCTGAGACGATGGTTGAACAGCTTAGTTTGCCCTCTAAACAATAGTGTAAAGACAAGGTGTGGAGATTCCCAAAACATAGTTTTTTGTAAATAAACATTGCTTGAATTAGAAGCAATCTACATCTTACCCTAACATACGTAATAATACTACACAACTCTCCGCCATAAGATCGAAAACCATAGTATATATCGCATCTATTATACTCTAACTACCCCTTTAACAACTGCTGATGTACAAAAGCTACCGCACAACGAGCAGATTCTTCAATATTATTTCCCACTGCCAGATAGCAAGCAAGAGCAGTACTTAGAGTACAGCCCGTACCGTGCGTGGCGTGCTGAGGGAGATTTAGTCGCCTTCCACGTATCTCAGTGGTTGAGTTCTCGGTGTAGAGTGTGTCGATTATAATTTCAGCACCTTGCCAATTTTCAGCGTGCCCACCCTTTAGCAGTAAGGATTGAGCCCCCATATCTCTAAATGCCGACCATACACTATCACCCTCAACTCCACAACCAATCTCACCCTTAGAGAGACCACATAGCACCTCTGCCTCATCTTGGTTTGGAGCTATTGTAGTAGCCAGTGGTATTAGATACTCTTTTATAGCTTCGGCTGTTTCGATATCCCCAAGCACCCCACCAGAGGTAGCAACCAACACAGGATCAACCACAATGTTTGGCAGTTCATACTCACGTAGCAACTCTGCAATTCGTACAACAGCACTGCTATGACCTGCCATACCTATTTTTACAGCCCTAATGTCGAAACCCTCGACCACTGCGCGAAATTGACTCTCGATTAGCTTCAGGTCAACTCTCTGAATATCCCTTACCTCACTAAGATTTTGTGCCGTAATAGCCGTGATTACAGTAGTCGGCAGACACCCAATAGCTCTGGCAGTGGCAACATCGCGCTGAATACCAGCGCCGCCCCCACTGTCCGACCCGGCAATCGATAGTATTGCAGCTGGCTTAGCTATTTGTGTCATTATACAGTAGACGATAAGTGTCCTGTGCAATAACGAGTTCTTCGTTGGTACACGCCACAACTGCCTTGATGCGAGACTCCGAAGTAGTAATTATAGCATCATCACCCTTTTGCAGACTGCCGTTCACCTCCTCATTGAGTATGACCCCCATTTGCTCAAGCCCACCAAGTGCCCCGCTCCGTACAAATGGCTCGTTTTCACCAATCCCTCCAGCAAATACCACAAGATCAACCCCCGATAACTCAGCGCAGTATGCACCAATTAGTCTCCTGAGTCTACTTGTGAGCATATCCATAGTTAGTTGCGCTCGCTGATTTCCGCCATCTGCCGCCTCGACAATATCTCGCATATCGCTCGAAATACCCGAAACACCCACAAATCCAGACTCTTTATTGAGCATCTCTGACATTCGAGCAGAGCTTACTCCCTCTGTCTCCATAATATGGAGTATCACACCAGCGTCAACCTCGCCACATCGGGTTCCCATAATAAGACCATCAAGCGGAGTATAGCCCATAGAGGTATTAACAGACTTTCCACAATCTATGGCAGTAACCGATGCTCCATTGCCAATGTGGCAAGTAATAATTCGAGCAGTGTTGAAGTCAAGTCCCGTCATTTCGCAGGCACGCTGAGCCACAAATTTATGAGATGTGCCGTGGAACCCATACTTGCGAATACGCTTCTCTTCATAGTAGTTATATGGTAGTGCGTATATGTAGTTTTTGGGTGGTATTGTCGAGTGGAACGATGTGTCGAAGACCGCCACTTGAGATATCGTAGGTAGTAGCTTCTCGATAGATAGTATTCCTTTCATTGCCGCTGGATTGTGTAGCGGTGCGAGCTCGAAGCAGGCTTCAATTTCACCCTTCACCTTTGGTGTTACAATTGCCGAGTCGGTAAAGTACTCTCCGCCGTGTGCAACTCTATGTCCTGCCGCTGCAATCTCTCCCAGGCTCTCAATCACACCGTGTCCTTCGTCCGTGAGTGCCGATAGTATTAGGTTTATCCCCACAGAGTGGTCTGCGATAGGTTGTAGCAGTTCGTATGTTGCTTTTTCGACAGGTTTGTGCACGAGTCTTCCCTCGGCAAGCCCAATTCTTTCTACCTGTCCCTTTGCGAGTAGAGTGTGAGAGCACTGCGAAGTTAGGTCAAGCAGTTGGTATTTAATCGACGAACTTCCGCAGTTTAGCACAAGTATTTTCATAGCAATTTAATTTAGTTGGTTATTTTGAGTTTATTTCTTAAGTTATGTTATTAAATGAGTGGTGGAGCTTCCTCTTTTTGGTCAAATTCTTGTAGTTCTATCTATTTTGCGCAACAATAGACGTTAATTTTCCCAATTAGCATTCGTCTTTCTACGTTTTTTTAGTGCGTAAAGGTTTATACGTGGTTATTAATTTTCCGATTGCGCCTGACACACGGTAATTGCCACCAGTGATACAATATCGCTCACCGAACACCCTCTCGATAGGTCGTTAATAGGTGCTGCCATCCCTTGCAGGATAGGGCCCACTGCCTCAGCCCCAGAGAGTCTCTGCACTAATTTGTATGCAATATTTCCAACATCAAGGCTTGGGAATACCAGAACATTCGCTCTGCCGGCAATTTTCGATCCTGGAGCTTTTGACGCTCCAATTCCTGGAACAATTGCGGCATCGGCTTGGAGCTCACCTTCGATGTCAAATTCCGGTGCCATTTCCTTAGCCAGTCGAGCAGCCTCTACTACTTTGTCCACCATTTCGTGTCGAGCTGAGCCTTTGGTCGAGAACGATAACAATGCAACTCGTGGGGGTATACCTGCTATTGTTTTGGCAGTTTGAGCTGTGCTAACTGCTATTTGAGCGAGCTCTTCGGCAGTAGGATTAGGGTGCACGGCGCAGTCGGCAAATATTAGCATTCCGTCTTGACCATAGGTTTTATCTTCGCACATCATCATCATTGCTCCCGATACGACCGACACTCCCTTTTTTGTTTTAACGTATTGAAATGCAGGGCGAAGGACATCTCCTGTAGCATTACTCGCTCCGGCAACCTCTCCATCTGCGTCTCCAGCCTTGATCATCATAACTGCAAGGTATAGAGGGTTCTCGACGAGCTCTTCAGCTTGTTCTCTTGTAAGCCCTTTGCTGCCTCTAATTTCGAGCATCATATCTATGTACTCAGCTTTTTTAGGATGATCCGCAGGGTCAACAATAGTTGCCATTGCGATGTTTGGCAGCTGCCACCTCACTGCGCACGACTCAACCTCACAACGCGAACCTATTAGTATGATATCTGCTATGCCTTCTTCTATTATTTCGTTTGCTGCACGAAGCGTTCTTTCTTCGTTTGCCTCGGGCAGTACGATGCGTTGTTTGTTACTCTTTGCCTGTTCCTTGATTCTCTCTAAAAGTTCCATTTATATACTCTGTTTTTCTGGTTATCCTTGCAAAGATAAGGAAAGTTCTGTAACTTTGTACCATTATTTACATTAATATAAACAACACTTTATTTTTATGAAAACTCGTGGAGCAATATCTCAATTTATAGAGCATAACTTTAGGCATTTCAATTCAGCTGCTCTCATCGATGCGGCCAAGGGCTATGAGGCGCACCTTGACAAAGGTGGCAAGATGATGATTACAATGGGTGGTGCTATGAGCACTGCTGAGCTTGGTATATCACTGGCTGAGATGATTCGTCAGGATAAGGTTCAGATTATTACCTGCACAGGGGCAAACCTTGAGGAGGATTTGATGAATCTTGTGGCCCACTCTCACTACAAGAGAATCCCTAATTACAGGGATTTAACTCCCGAACAGGAGCGCTCGTTGCTTGACAATCACCTAAATAGAGTTACAGATACGTGTATCCCCGAGGAGGAAGCATTTCGTCGCTTGCAGGGACATATTTCAAAGATATGGAAAGATGCCGATGCGAAGGGGGAGCGTTATTTTCCTCACGAATTTATGTACCAGTTGATTAGAAGCGGAGAGCTTGAGAAGTACTATGAGATAGATCCGAAGAATAGTTGGATGTTGGCAGCTTGCGAGAAAAACTTGCCTATTATTGTCCCAGGTTGGGAGGATTCCACGATGGGTAATATCTTTACTTCGTATGTTATAAAAAATGAGCTTAAGGCCTCGACCGTTAAGAGTGGTATAGAGTATATGATATATCTTACGGAGTGGTATAGGGCAAATTCTGAAGGGAGT